>DASROI010000460.1:0-19850 GCA_035646955.1 Pyrinomonadaceae bacterium | reverse complement strand
GATTTAGACTTGCTCCCTTTTGTTCGTAGGCGGCCCAAAACAGCATCGTGAATATGAAGAAAATAAATATCGCCGCGATTCGTTTCCAATCGCTCGGAGTTAAGGGCTCACGCGTTGTTTGTGAGCTGTTCGTGGCGTTTTTCTTTCCGACTCGATTGCCGACGCGAGCGAGCGTTTTACCATTTAGTAAATAGATCACGAGTCCAAAGACCATGCCGACTCCGGCGGCGCCAAAACCCCAATGCCAGCTACTCGCAGGATCCCGGCCAATACTCACCAGAAATGTCTTAAAACTTTGTCCCTGGGCAAAGTAACCGCACACAAGGGGCGCGAGAACGGCACCTACGTTTATGCCCATGTAAAAGATCGAGAAGCCGCTGTCGCGACGAGGATCTTTTTCACCATACAGACCGCCAACCATGGCACTGATGTTTGGCTTCAACAGGCCGGTACCAATGGCAATTAAGCCCATTCCAAGGTAAAGAAAACTCATCGAGTGAAAGACCATTGAAAGATGGCCGAGCGCGATGATGACACCGCCGATAAATACCGCCATTCGTGCCCCGAAGAGGTAGTCGGCCGCCAGGCCTCCCGGCAGCGCCGTGATATAAACCGCCATCGTGTACGTTCCATAAATTGAGGTCGCCCGTTTGACATCGAAGCCTAATCCGCCTTGAGCAGCAGGAGCCACCATGTAGAGCACGAGAATGGCGCGCATTCCGTAATAACTAAAGCGTTCCCACAATTCGGTGAAGAATAGAGGACCGAGGCCCTTTGGATGTCCCGCGATCTCCGATGACCGGGTGTCAACGATTGGCTGATTTAAGGGGATACTTGTAGCGCTCATAAGAGACGGGCCTCCGAATTGGGTTCACCGGATAAAAGTCGCGGCATTATGAAGAAGGACGCCAAAACGATCAACGTGTCTGAATAACAGACAAACCTTTGCCGAACATCTGGCATCAGTGTTGTTGGAAAGCGATTGTAGTCTTCCCAAAGAAATCACCTGCGCGCAAACCTGAGATAAAGAAAATGCGAAAAATTGTTTGGCTTATCCTGGCAGCAGCATTTCTGTCATTGGCCGTAAGCGTTTCAAGTCTCGCGCAGTCGGGTCGAAAACGAACTTCTCCGGTTCCTCCTAACAGCCCGGATTCTTCTCCTGGCAAGACTAAAACCGAAGACGATGGCGTTACCGAATCGCGTGTTGCACCGGGTGGCGAGACCATCGAAGGCGATGTTATACGTGTTGACACTTCATTGATAACCATCCCGGTTACTGTAATGGACCGTTATGGCAAGTACATTCCGCAGCTTCGTCGGGAAAACTTCAAGATATTTGAGGACGGTGTAGAGCAAAAGATCGCCTACTTTGCGACAAACGATCAGCCTTTTACGGTGGCTTTGCTGATCGACACCAGTGGTTCGACTCAATTTCGCTTAGACGACATCCAGTCAGCTGCGATTACGTTTGTCAGTAAGCTAAAACCAGACGACAGTGTGATGGTGATCTCTTTTGATGATCGAATCAGAGTGCTCTGCAAACCCACGACTGATCGCAATCTTATAAGTCGAGCGATCAAGCAAACCAATACTGGCGGCGGAACAAGACTTTATGACGCCGTTGACGAGGTCCTGACTCGCCACTTTAAAGGGGTCTCAGGTCGCAAGGCGGTTGTATTGTTCACGGATGGCGTCGACACCACTAGTCACAGAGCATCTTATAACAGCACTTTGAGACTGGCTGAGGAATCAGATGCTCCGTTTTATTCAGTTGATTACGACACATCCGGAATGAGAGGTGTTTTTGGACAAGGAATGCCCGGTGGACGAGGAACTATCTTTGGGATTCCCGTACCAATGCCGGGAATTCCAGGTAGCACGACTGCCGGTAATCCTGGCGACTACCGGCGTGCCGTTAATTATCTTCACGCTTTATCAGATACCACTGGCGGGCGATTCTATAGTGGCGATTCGATGTTCGGCATCGGTCAGGCTTTTGCGTGGATAGCCGAAGAATTGGGGCGGCAATACAGTCTTGGCTATTACCCGAAAGTCGTTGGGAAAGCTGGTCAGCGGCGAGCCATCAAAGTTCGAGTGAATGAGCCCGATGTTGTCGTGAAGGCTCGGGATAGTTACGTCTACTCGAATAAGACCGCTCAAGCGACGCCACCCGATAAGCAGCCTTACTTCTCCGACAATCGAAAGTGAGATCAGACGCAGACACCACCGGCTTTAAGCGACTCTGTTGAAACTCATCCTCTCATTCTCTCCAAGCTCCCAGCTTGGGGGTGTAGGCCTCCAGTCCGAGTCACCGCAACCGTTTTAACGGTTTGCGCAATGGCGTCAATGCTTGGATTTTGTGAGGTTTAGATCAACCGTTGAAACGGTTGTTCGCGTTTTACAGGTGTCTCGTAACCTCAAGCTGAAGCTTGTGGAGAATGAGAAAATGCGTTTTCAACACAGTCGCTTCAGCCGCGTGGTGTCGCCACGGAGTTTTGCGAACGTGGACTAGGTGACGAGCCTGGGGCCTACAGTGTAATGGAATCAGCGAAAGGACTCGTTACCTTATTCCCCGACTTCGCGGGCGCCGACGATGATGTCGCGGCTGAGTTCGGGGTTGGATTTTTGTTCGGCGCGCTGATGAACGACAGATTCCAGAATGCGCAACACTCTTGGAGCGTGAACATTCCTTGAATATCCGCCTTCAATTGTTGCCCTGCCTTCCTTACCGAGCCTTTCACGCAGACTCGCGGAACGAAGCAACCTGGTTAGCTCATTGGACCACTCGGCTTCAGTCGTGGCCAACAATCCGTTCTCATTTGGTCTGATGATCGTTGAGTTGACGCCGACCGGCGAGCATATCGTTGGAATACCGAGCCCCATGAACTGCAGGGCCTTCATGCCGCATTTACCCCTGGTCCAATCATCTTCAGGCATGGGCATGATACCGATATCTATGGGTCGCAAATCCTTCACCTCAGAAGCGGAAGACCATGGCAACGACTCCACCTCAACTCCGTCAATGCTGTAATTACTGACTCCCACCACGCGCAATTTAAACCGCTCAACCTCAGCGAGCTTCTTCAAAGTAGGACGCAGCGAGTCAAGATATTGAATGGTACTGTAGCTTCCCGTCCACCCAATCACAGGCGGATCAGAAGGTTGACGCGAATAGTCGACGGTATATTTGTCAGTGTCTACCGTTGAAGGAACAATCGAAACATTTGAATTATATCGAGAGGCGTAAGATGCGAGGTATGAATTGCCGACAATAACGTGTGACGCTAAACGACAGATCGCGCCGGTCTTTCCCGGAAATTTCAGTAAACGAAGATACCGGTTAACGGGGCTAATGTAGGTGTAGTGGAGAAAGATCGCATCGTCAAAATCGAAGACGAACGGCACGCCTTTAAGACTGATGTAGTTTTCGGCTAACGCTGGTCCAAGGAGAGCGGCTTCGTTGTAGACGTAAACAATGTCGAAATCTTTAATGAATCTGAGATTTTTTAGGCGGCGAACGAGTGCACTGGTCGTGAGCTGGATCTTTCTCACCGTCTGGCCCGAGTTACAAAGTAATTCATGTAACTCGTCGCAACGAAAAGACTCGAAGACTACATCGACACCGTATTGGGCCAGAGACGGAGCCCACTGCTCCATTCTATAACGCTGCCCCGGCGCTTTATCGTAAGGATATGGAACTAAACCTAAAAGGCGCATATGCGTCCACAAAAACCGATTTCGAGCCGAACCGCAAATTCGCAACCGTTATAGCACGTGATCGGTTCAATCCGGTGAATCGGATCAAGCATTAAGCAAAACTTCCACATATTAGGCCCGGATAGGCCCAAAGAAAAGTTTAAATTTTCCAAACCGCGACTAATTTCAGCTTTGAGCCAGAGATTGTCAAACCTGTCGAGTTTAGCTGTTATTTTTGTGTGTGGACCGCGTGGTGAATGCGAGGTTGTCGGTACATCGGCCCCAGAAGCTCAGGAATAGTTGAGTCTATTCGGATCCTGAGCTTCCGATGGAGGTTAATCTTAGTGGACTCTGCGGACAGCGGCGACCGGATAAACCTGCTTGGTTGAAGCCTGGTTATAATAAAAACCGCCTTGCATTTCCCAGTTTCCAAGATTGAACTTGCGTTGAGCGCCGCAGTTTAGGCACGAGCGATAAGCCTGACCCTGATGAGAAAATGGGCGACTCATTTTTGTATGCCAACAACCCAGAATACGCGCCACAAAATCTCCAAACTTGCCGTTAGCAGAAACTGCATTAATTTCGGCTATTCCCTGGCTGGTAATTGTTAACTCCCCAACGTGCATTATCCTTAACCTCTTTCAGTCGTATTTCAAAATCTCTTCACTCACTAACGCGCAACTTCGGAGGGAAAAGGGCCAAATAGCTTTCGAGAGGCCCCGGGAAGCCTCTCGGCGCTCGGATGTCACATATTTCACACAACGCGGGCACCTGAGGGAACATTGTTCCAAATCACGCGTTCTTTTGAGTGATCTTTAACCCGAAGGCGTGGGTTTCGCGTTTGGCCAAAACAGCGCAACTTTGGAAACGAAATGCAAAAGATCGGTCTTCGGAAGATTTTCGTCGGACCAGATAAACCTTTTATCATCAGAATGCCTTATACTTACTACTCGCAAAGTCTGAATCCCAAAAACGCTCTATCAGTTCACGAGACCTGGCCAACTACCTTGAGCGAAGCCGCACCCGATAACGTAACTAAGCTCTTGATCGAGCTATCAAATGGCGATCAAGCAGCGGTTGATCTTTTGCTACCTGTAATCTACGATGAACTTCGAAAGCTTGCGGCGAATTACCTCAGGCGCGAACGTCCAGATCACACTCTGCAACCAACGGCTCTGGTACACGAGGCTTATATTCGTCTCGTTGATCAGACTCGCGTGAACTGGCAAAACCGGGCGCACTTTTTTGGTGTTGCCGCGCAGATCATGCGTCGCCTACTGGTAGACCACGCGCGCAAGCACAACGCGGAAAAGCGCGGGCAGGACTTTCAAAAGCTCTCCCTTGATGAAAATATAGATCGTGCCGTCGAACGCAGCGCGGAGTTGATCGCCCTGGATGATGCGCTGAGGACGCTCGCATCTTTCGACGAGCAAAAAGCCCGGATGGTTGAATTGCGTTACTTCGGTGGCCTCTCCATCGAAGAGACAGCTGACGTGCTTGGAGTCACACCGACTACCATTAAACGTCACTGGCGTTTTGCCAAAGCCTGGCTACACGGTGAAATGCAGAAAAACTAAAAAGTTTCAGCACCATCTTACGTCCTCAGGTGAACAATAAAACCGCTTTTGTCAGATGACCCCTGAACGTTGGAGACAAGTTGAGGAGATCTTTCAGGCAGCAATAGATCTGCTCCCTGAAGACCGACGCCGCTACCTTTCGGAGGCGTGTGCCCACGACGACCTGTTGAAACGCGACGTTGAGATGCTGTTGTCACAACACGACAGCGGCGGCGGGATCCTTTCACAACCTCTCTACGGAAATACCGAAACCGGCATGCTCGAGTCGTTTCTCGAAGACGACCCGATGATTGGCCGTCGACTCGGCGCTTATCGCATTGAACGCGAAATCGGCCGCGGTGGCATGGGCGCCGTGTACGAAGCAGTCCGGGTGGACAACGAATTTAATAAGCGTGCTGCAATCAAGCTTGTTAAGCGTGGGATGGACACCGATTTCATTCTGCGACGCTTTCGCAAAGAACGACAGATTCTCGCCGCCCTCGACCACCCTCACATCGCCGGATTATTGGACGGTGGGACCACAGAAGACGGCTTGCCCTACTTTGTGATGGAGTACATTGAAGGACAGCCGCTCTACAGCTATTGCGATGCCAATCAGCTAAACATCACAGAACGCTTAAAGCTGTTCCGTTCGATTTGCGACGCCGTTCATTACGCACATCAAAAGCACGTAGTCCATCGCGACATCAAACCATCAAACGTGCTCATCACTTCGGCTGGAATAGCTAAATTACTCGATTTTGGAATCGCCAAACTGTTAAATCCAGATCTGGCAGGCGATATTACGCACGATCCCACCGCCACTGCGATGCGTCTGATGACGCCTGAATATGCGTCGCCAGAGCAAGTCCAGGGTGCACCAACCACACCAACCACCGACGTCTATTCACTCGGAGTCCTGCTATACGAGCTGTTAACCGGGCACCGTCCTTATCGATTGGTAAACCGAGCGCCACACGAAATCGCACGAGTGATCTGCGAGGAATCACCAACACCTCCGAGCATCATCATCACCAGGGCCGAAGACTTATTGCCTAATCTGTATTCCGGCGACGACTCGACGACATTGAAAGCACTCTTCTCAACCAGGAGTTCAACCCTGGAGTCTTTAAGACGTGCACTCTCAGGTGATCTTGACAGCATTGTTATGCAGGCGCTCCGAAAAGAGCCGGAGTGGCGTTACCAGACGGCAGCAGAGTTGCGCGACGATATCACTCGCTACCTCGAAGGAAGACCTGTTTCTGACTTGCCTGATCCGCCGGGCACCCTCGTCTTAAAACCAGACTTGGCAACAGCTGAAAATTCGCTCGCTGTCTTGCCGTTAAAGTTGCTCGACATCAATCCACAGGATCCGAGTCCCGATTATCTGGGGACCGGTTTGGCCGACGCATTGATAACGCGTCTGAGTGCAATTCGGAATTTTGCTGTTCGTCCAACCAGCAGCGTACTGCGCTACGGTGCGGACGCCGACCCGCTGCGAGCCGGTCGTGAGTTAGGTGTTGCCTTTGTTCTTGATGGACGAATCCGAAGATCGGCTGATCGAATTCGGGTAACGATCCAGCTGCTAAATGTTAAAGACGAGAACACGGCCTGGGCTGGGCAGTTCGACGAGCAGTTCACGGACGTAATGAGTCTGGAAGACGTCATTTCGTCTCACGTCGCGGAAGCGATTATTCCTCACCTGACTGTCGATGAAAGACTACGTCTCGCAAAACGGGGCACCGATAATCCGCAGGCTCATGAAGCTTACTTGCGCGGCCGATTCTACTGGAACTCGTTCACCGAAGATGGTTTTGCTCGCGCTATTGTTTGCTATCAACAAGCGATAGCGCTTGATCCCAACTACGCGCTGGCTTACGCCGGAGTTGCCGCTTATCACAACTGGCTCGGTTCGTTTAGCGTTATGCCCTTCGCCGAGTGCGCCGCCGCTGCTTACGAAGCTGCCGCTACAGCTGTGGAGATTGATGCGAGTCTCGCGGAGGGCCATGCGGCGTTAGGCCAATCTATACTTTGTCGAGACTTTGCCTGGTCCAGTGCTGAACAGCAGTTCCTCAGGGCCATTGAACTCGATCCGAACTACCCGCCGGCGCGAGTTTGGTATGCCATGCAGCTGGCCATGGAAGGTCGATTCAGTGAGTCTTTGCGACAAGGTCACACAGCGCGTGATCTCGATCCACTTGCGATAATTTCAAGGTTTTGCGTCGTCTGGTGCTGTTATCACGCTCGACGCTTTGAAGAAGCTTACCGGCTCGCAAAAGCGACTCTCGAATCTGAGCCAAACAACATGATGATGTTGTACGGCGCCAGCTTCGCCTTAAGTCGCCTGGGTCGGCATGAGGAAGCAATCAATACGGCGCTTCGTTGCGTCGAGTTACTGGGCAAAGCGTCTCACACTCTCGGTCGACTTGCAGCTGCTCATGCGGCTGCGGGAAATGTTGCCGAGGCAGATGAAGCTCTAAAGGATCTGGAAATACTCTCTGAACGCAGGCATGTTTCTCCATATCATCGCGCCCAGGTAAATGCAGCACTCGGTAGAGTCGAGGAAGCATTCGATCTTCTCGATGATGCTTACGAGAGTGGTGACGCGAAGATTCTTTGGCTTGGAGTCGATCCTGAAATGGATCCACTCCATGGACACCCGCGTTACAACGAATTGCTTCGAAAACTGGACCACCGGCTTGCTTCA
Organism: Pyrinomonadaceae bacterium; assembly: GCA_035646955.1. GTDB lineage: Bacteria > Acidobacteriota > Blastocatellia > Pyrinomonadales > Pyrinomonadaceae > PSRF01. Next base: position 11,891 of record DASROI010000460.1, on the reverse strand, counting down.
TTGCCGTCAGTCTCGGGTGTTCCCTTCGAAGCGCAGGAGTCAATAGCCGTCTTGCCGTTCCGTGTACTAGGAGAAGCGGGGGAAAATACCGGTGACGAATACTTAGGTATTGGCCTAACCGATGCTTTGATTACTCGCCTTAGTAAAGTGCAACGACTGATCGTCAGGCCAACCAGCAGCGTTTTGCGCTATCAGCGAGAGAATGTCGATCCATTTAGTGCCGGACGCGATCTCGGAATCGACTACGTGGTGGACGGCAGCTTACGAAGAGTGGGAGCGAGATTGAGAGTCACAGCCCAACTCCTCAGTATCGCCGAAGGAGCCACTCGCTGGGCCGAACACTACGACGAAGACTCGACGGATGTACTGCATATTGAGGACTCGATCTCAGAAAAGGTCGCCACCGCGTTATTGCCGCAACTCACGCGTGACGAACAGCGTCAGATCTCGCAACGAGGCACACAAGTTTCTGCCGCATTCGAATCCTATATTCGTGGTCGCTATTACTGGAACTCATATACCGAAACAGGGCTGGCTAAAGCGCTGGATTCTTATAAACAGGCCATCGAGTTAGATCCCGATTACGCCCTCGCGTACACCGGGATCGCTGATTACTACAATTGGCTTGGAGTTTTCGGAATCAGACCTTTCCCAGAGTGTTCAGCCGCCGCTAAACAGGCGGCCAGCAAGGCAGTTGAACTCGACTCGACGCTTGCCGAAGCCCACAGCGCTCTGGCCTTTGCGACGGTTTGTCATGACTTCGATTTTGAGGCCGCCGAAACACAACATCGACGGGCACTCGAAATCAATCCTAATTACGCCACCGGCCATCATTGGTACGCATTTCATCTAACGATGGCGGGACGTTTCGACGAAGCCGTTCGAGAAGTGCTCCAGGCACGAGAACTGGATCCTCTTTCTCCTGGCGTTTTGCAGGCCGTCGGTTGGTGCTATTACCAGGCTCGCCGGTTTGATGAGGCAATCGCGATTCACAAGACGTTGCTTGAGTCAGCGCCACAGTTCTCTTACGGACTCGCAACGTCCTCATGGATTTTTAGACACACGGGCCATGTGAGTGAGGCTGTTAAAAATGCAGAACTCGCGCTGGACCTCTCCAGCGGCGGACAACTGTATGTGGCAATCTTAGGAGCTGCCTATGCTGCGGCCGGAATGCGTCAACAAGCACAAGCCGCCCTGGCGCGGCTCGACTCGATGGCTGTTCATAGTCACGTATCTCCTTACCTCATGGGTCTCATTCATCTACACCTTGGAAACCGCCAACGCGCGATTGATTTGCTTCGACGAGCACACGCCGAAAAAGACGGCTGGGTGGTGTGGTTAGGTGTTGAGCCAACACTCGATCCTTTGCGAGGTGATCCTGCATTTGAAGAGATTTTGCAGGCGCTCAGGCATCCGGTACTCGAACGCAAAGCAGCTTTAGGAAGCCCGGGCTCAAGACAAAAGGCGGCTGGTGTAAGATCTCCAATCGCTGGACCAGTCACCGTCCCGGTTCCGAGTCCTGCGCCCGATACGCAGGCGGGAGAAAACGAAGAAGCCCGTCAGCTTTATACTGCCGGCCGTTACTACTCCACCCGACGTACCGCTGAAGGTTTGCGACAGGCAATTGAGCGCCTTGAGAAGGCGGTGGAGCTGGCTCCCGATTTTGCGATCGCACATGCAGAGTTGGCAGACTGCTACTCACTGCTGAACTGGTATATCGAACCGCCTCCGCCAGAAGCGTGGGGTCGCGCCAAGCAGGCAGCGTTGCGAGCAGTCGAAGCAGATCCCCAGCTGGCCGAAGCTCATGCCGCACTCGGCTTCGTCAGGTTGCACTACGATCGCGACTGGAAAGACGCGGAACGAGAACTTCGTAAGGCTATTCAATTGAAGCCGCGAAACCAGGTCGCGCACCGTTGGTATGCTTATAGCCTTTCAGCAATGGGCCGACATGACGAGGCTTTTGCGGAAATGGAGCGCGCTCGTCAGATCTCACCACAGTCGGCCGTTATCGCCACCGGGGTAGGCAATGTACTTTTCCTCGCCGGGCGTTTTGATGATGCCATCGCACAATGTCGTAAAGCTCTGGAACTGGATCCGGGCGCTGTTGCCGCGCATACAGTTCTTCGTTGGGCCTACGAAAAGAAAGGCATGCAGGCTGAAGCGCTTGCGGCGTTCGAACAAGAGCGGAGTTTCGCGGGAGAAACGCCAACTACTCAAGCTAAGAAAGCGCACGTACTTGCGGCAATCGGCAGAGTCGATGAGGCTAAGGCAATACTCGACGAGATACTGGTTAACCGAAAAGAACGTTTCGTAACCGCATACGAGATTGCTATCATCTATTGCCTGTTAGGTGACTTCGACAATTCGTTTCGCTGGTTGGCCCAGGCCGAACGCGAGCACGCGGTTGGATTTACGTTTGTCCGCGTCGATCCACATCTCGAGGCCCTCCGAACTGACAAGCGATTCGCCGAATTGATCCGGGAAACCGAAAAAACAATTCCTTAAAGCAATAGGACCTATAGAATTTAATAGGACCTATAGGACATAGGACCTATCATTCTGAACTACATGACTACCCAACCAACCATCAACAAGGTACAGGAGCAGCTTGACGCGTGGGTGCGCGAGGTTATCGCATGGCATTTCGACCCCGCCACCGGCTGTCCATTCTGGCTTGATTTTGCGCAGAAACTATCATGGGATCCTCGAAAAGAGATCCAGACATACGAAGATCTCTCGCGTTTTGGATTCTTTGAAGATGAATGGCTGCGCGGTGGTCCAGTGCGCCGCTGGGTGCCAAAAGGTTTCGCCGGTAAACCTGTCTACACATTCGAAACTGGCGGCAGCACCGGTGTGCCCAAGTCTCGAATCAACATCGAGGATTTTCGCACCGATTATGAGGCCTTCAGCGATACCCTTCCGGCTGAGTTTTTTCCGAAGGGTTCCGATTGGCTATCACTTGGTCCAACTGGTCCAAGACGACTGCGCCTCGCCGTCGAGCATCTTGCACAGTACCGCGACGGTATCTGTTTCATGGTTGACCTCGATCCCCGTTGGGTGATCAAACTGCTAAAGATGGGCCAACCGCGGATGGCTGAACTCTACAAACAGCACGTGGTGGAGCAAGGCCTGACATTACTGCGAGCACACGAAAACATCCGGTGCCTATTCACCACCCCTAAACTTCTGGAAGCACTCTGCGAAAAAGTTTCGTTGAAGAAGATGGGAATTACCGGTGTTTTTTGTGGCGGAACCGAGATGACACCACAGTTCCATCGCTTTGCCGTCGAAGAGTTACTCGAAGGTGCTTACTTTGCTCCAACTTATGGCAATACTTTGATGGGACTCGCGGTCCACAAGACTCGTGACCCGGCGGATAACTTTGCGATCATTTACTACCCACCAAGGCCGCGAGCGATGGTCGAAGTCGTCGATCCTGAAAGCCCGGATAAAGTTGTCGATTACGGTCAAACCGGCAGAGTCAGGCTTACAACTCTGACAAAGGAATTTTTCATGCCGCGGTTTCTTGAACGAGATGAAGCGGAGCGGGAACCGCCTTGCGAACAATACCCCTGGGATGGGGTTCGTAATGTGAGACCCTTTTCGAAGCTTCAATCTAATGTGGTCGAAGGCGTCTACTAATAGCTTCAGTTGAGATTACCCGGATGTTATCGATACCGATTCTACGTCGCGGACAACCTTACTACAGTGTTGATCTGGCGCGCGTTCCTCACATTCAATCGCGCGAACCATTTGTCGAGGTCAGCCAGGCCAATGCCGGTTTAATCAGGCGCGACCTGCGAGACCAGCAAATCAGCGTAGATCGTTTAGGCAGGTTTAGTACTGCGGAATTGGTCCAGATTTGTCAGAAAGCCGCTGAGCACTTTAGCGACTCTTCCCTGCCCCTTGGCAACCATCACCAGTCTCCCGAAGAATATGTGCAACACGTTTCTGCAACCACTGGTTTGCCATATGTCCTTGTGCGGAAGAACATGCTCAAAATAAGAAGCATGCTCTCGAGTATGGACCATGTTTTGAATGGTTTGACGCGAGGCCTTAACTGGGAAATTCTTGACCAACGCTTCGGCAAGTTTGAAGGACACGATCTAAGTTTTTATCCGCGTACCCAATCACTGGGAGCGGTCTTGCCCAACAATTCGCCGGGCGTCCACTCGCTTTGGATACCTTCATTTGCTCTAAAGATCGCGCTCGTGCTTAAACCAGGGAGCGCTGAGCCATGGACTCCGTATCGCATTATCCAGGCTTTAATCCAGGCCGGCGCACCACCCGAAGCTTTTAGTTACTACCCAACCGATCATTCCGGAGCCGGTGAGATCTTAAGAACTTGTGGACGCGGAATGGTCTTTGGCGATTCATCCACAACCGGGATATGGGAGAATGATCCACGCGTTGAGATCCATGGACCAGGTTTTAGCAAAGTAATCATCGGCGAGGACTGTGTAGACAACTGGGAGAATTACCTTGACGTCATAGTCGCATCAATAGCGGAAAATGGCGGACGCTCCTGCGTTAATGCCTCTGCCGTTTGGGCTCCTGCACATACCGAGGAGATCGCGGACGCGCTGGCGAAACGCCTTTCGCAAATCGTGCCGAGAGAACCGGCTGATGAGCAGGCTTTATTAGCTCCGTTCACCGACGGCAATGTCGCCAGACGGATCTCTTCAATCATCGATCAAAACCTGGGCGAGTCTGGTGCGCAGGAGATAACGTCGAAGTATAGAAGTGGGGCTCGACTCGTCAGTTGGAACAATTGCACGTACCTGCAACCGACAATTATTTCCTGCGACGTCGAACACCCATTAGCAAGTAAAGAGTTCCTGTTTCCTTATGCCGCTGTTGTGAAAGTAGATCAGGCTCAGATCGCGCAACTGCTTGGACCTAGCCTGGTAGTTACCGCGATTACCGCAGATCCAAAATTGATCGATCAGTTAGTGGCGTCGCCCCATGTGGATCGCTTGAATATAGGCGCGTTGGCAACAAATCATGTAAGCTGGGACCAACCGCACGAGGGAAATCTTTTTGACCATCTTTACGCGCGACGAGCGTTTCAAAGAGCTGTTGCAGTTTGAGGTTTACTGGTGAGAATTCTGTATCTCACAGGCGGCGCAGGCAGAATGTATTGTGGCAGTTGTCTGCGAGACAATGCGCTGGCAACGGAACTCATAGCGCGTGGTCATGATGTGCTCCTGCTCCCCGTTTACACTCCCACTTTCACCGACGAACCAAATGTCAGTAATGACCACGTAGTGCTTGGCGGCATCAGCGCGTACCTCGAACAATACGTACCGATGTTTCGTAAGTCGCCGCGCTGGCTGGACCGTTTGTGGGATTCCAGCTTCGTTCTCAGCCTCGCTTCGCGTCGTTCAATTTCCACAAATCCCAGGATGCTCGGCGAGATGACCGTGTCGGTGTTAAAAGGAGAGAACGGTTTTCAGCAGAAGGAAATAACCAAACTGATTGAGTGGCTCCGTACTCAACCTCTGCCAGATGTAATAAGTCTTCCGTACTCGCTGCTGATCGGCCTGGCAAAACCGTTGAAAGATGCTTTTGAGCTTCCAGTATTTTGCACTCTGCAAGGTGAAGATCTATTTCTCGACGGACTCAAGGAGCCTTATCGTTCTGAGGCATTAGACCTCATTAAAACGCAGCTCGAATATGTGGACGCCTTTCTTCCGGTCAGCGAATACTACGCGGATTTTATGCCCCGCTACCTGGGCATTCCGCGGGACAAGATGCGCGTCGTTCCCCTTGGCATAAATCCATCCGGATTTGAACCAAAGGAAGATCGAGCGGGTGGTCCATTCACCGTCGGATTTCTGGCCCGAATCGCTCCTGAGAAAGGACTGCACGTGCTGGCCGAGGCGTACAAACTACTACGTCAATCAGGTCAGTTGAATGAAGCACGCCTGGAAGCGGCCGGTTATATGGCTCCCGATGCAAAACCTTATCTTGATCAGATCCGAGCGCGACTAACTGAAGCTGGATTGGGTTCCGAGTTTAACTATCGCGGCGTGGTCGATCGCGAACACAAGATTAACTTCCTGCGACAGCTTGATGTTATGTCGGTTCCAGCCACCTACGATGAACCAAAGGGTGTTTCGCTACTCGAGGCAATGGCCTGTGGAATACCAGTCGTTCAACCGCGCCGGGGTGCGTTCACTGAAATTGTTCAGCACACGTCCGGCGGACTGCTCGTCAATTCCGACGACCCAGAGAGCCTGGCAAATGGAATTCTGACTGTCTATCGCGACCGAAACTTGGCAAGAGAGTTAAGCGCAAATGGAGTTCGCGGCGTGCGTGAACACTACAGCGCCGCCCGGATGGCCGACCGGGCACTAGAAGCTTATACATTTTCTCCCGTTCGCGACGCACACCTTCAGGACGAACCCGTTGTGAGCACGCCTTAATTGCCTTCTGCTCATTGCCCACTGGTCTAATCAGGAGTAAAGCTTGCTCAAAGTTGAGAATCTTTCCAAGGAATACGCCACCCCTAATGGTCCACTCCGCATCCTTTCAAACATTTCGTTTGACCTAAAACCCGGCGCCGCTGTTTCTATCATGGGACCATCCGGGAGCGGTAAAAGCACGCTCCTCTATATTCTCGGGGCGCTTGAACCACCTTCAAGTGGTCGTGTCTCACTGGACGGTCTTGACCCATTCTCATTAAGACCCAAAGAGCTCGCAGCATTCAGAAATCGCCAATTAGGGTTCATATTTCAGGACCACTGTCTTTTACCTCAATGCTCAGTCATCGAAAATGTTTTGACTCCGACTCTCGTGGCGGAACGCGACGGCGATGTCACGACGCGGGCGCGCGAATTATTGAAGCGTGTCGGATTGGGCGAACGGCTGGACCATCGGCCTGCCCAGCTTTCGGGCGGTGAAAAACAACGTACGGCACTGGCGCGCGCGTTGATAATGAAGCCCAGACTGCTGTTGTGTGATGAACCGACTGGAAACCTGGACCAGAAGTCCGCGAGTGTCGTAGCCAACCTGTTACTCGAAGTCCTTCGTGATTCCGATACAAGCCTGATAGTTGTAACCCATAGTCCTGAGCTCGCGAGCAGGTGTCCGCGTATGCTCGAACTTCGAGAAGGTCGTCTCCAGGAAACGAAATGACTACGGCCACGCTGTTAAAGCAAAATCTGCTCTATTACTGGAAGACAAACCTCGTCGTCGTACTGGGAGTTGCGACAGCGGTAGCAGTACTAGCCGGAGCGTTGTTAATCGGCGAGTCAGTGAGAGCCAGCTTGCGAAACCTCGCATCCTCGCGCCTCGGAAATACCGATGTTGTGGTTACCGCGCCAAACTTCTTTAGGGAACGGTTGGCTAATGATCTGACTGGTCCAGGTGCTGAAGCATGTCCCCTGATTGTCTTAACGGCGACGGTTACTAATCAAAATGGTAACCAACGGGCTGGAAATGTGGCTCTCTATGGAGTGGACGACCGGTTTTGGAGGTTTCACGACAAACAGTTCACGGCGCCGCAAAATCGTGACGCCTACCTAAGCGACGCGTTGGCCCAAGACCTGCAAATCAAAGCTGGTGACGGATTGCTCTTGAGAGTTGAAAAGCCTTCAGACATACCGCTTGAATCGTTACATGGTCGCAAGGACGATCCCGGTCGGACCATCCGGACCTCTTACTCCCAATCATTATCGGCTGCAAACCTTGGTGAATTCGCTCTTCGGCCTCAACAAGGTGCACAGCGCGCCGTATTTGTTTCGCTCCAATTCCTGCAGAAAGAGATGGCGGAATCTGCGGCTGTTAATACGATTCTAGTCTCAGACTCAAAAAAGCAGCAGACAACTGAGCAACTGACTCAGTTTGTGCAGACGTCGCTGAGACAGCACGCTAATCTCGCGGACGAAGGGATCTTGCTAAGACCACTTGCAGAACAAAGAAGTCTCTCAGTTGAGACCGGCAGCAAAGTTATCAGCGATCGATTGCACGAGATCATAAACGGCGCCGCCAAATCCTTGTCTCTCCAAACGGCCCCGGTCCTGTCGTATCTCGCGAATCGAATCTATTCAGGAGAACGCTCAGTTCCTTATTCACTCGTTACCGCTATTGATGATGAACAATTCAAGTCGCTGGTTGGGAGTACAACTAAACCAGAAGACCGGCCTATCGTGCTTAACGACTGGACCGCAAAGGACCTGGGAGCGAAACCCGGTGACACTATCTCACTCGATTATTACCTGTGGAATGAGAACGGCACACTGGACACCAGGACTGCACAATTCAAACTAGTTGCAATCACTCCAATAAAAGGTTTAGCAGCTGACCGCGACCTCGTACCCAGCTATCCGGGCATTACCGAATCAGCCAGTCTCTCTGATTGGGATCCGCCTTTCCCGATCGATTTGAGCCAGGTTCGGAGACAAGACGAAGACTACTGGCACGAATACAAGACTACGCCGAAAGCCTTCATACCATTAAAGCTGGGCCAGGAATTATGGCGGACTAGATTCGGCAGCTTAACTTCATTGCGCATCCAAATTCCTGAAGGACGTTCAGAAACCGAAGTTGCAGCAGTATTTCCAAACCGCTTACAAAGTGAATTGCCACTCGACGTTGCGGGTTTCCAGACCATCCCTGTTCGCGCACAAGGGATGGAATCCTCAAAAGGAGCGACTGACTTCGGCGAGTATTTTCTTTACTTCAGTTTCTTCCTCGTTGTCTCGGCGCTGATGCTGGCTGCACTTTTTTTCAAACTCGGAGTCGAGCATCGAATGCGCGAGCTCGGCACGTTGTACGCTCTCGGATTTTCTGCATCTACTATCCGCTCTCTTTTTATTGTCGAGGGTGCGCTGCTTTCGGTGCTGGGCAGTATCATCGGCGTTGCTGGAGCGATTGGTTACACCGCTCTTTTACTTTATGGCCTGCGAACGTTTTGGATTGATGCAGTGGGAACGACCTATCTCACCCTGCATCTTGCGTGGCAACCACTTCTCATTGGCGCCGCGGGCGGTGTTATCGCTGCGGCGATCTGTATCGCATTAACTCTTAGAAGACTTGGATTTCAGTCACCCCGGGCTCTGCTTGCCGGTTCGGCCGACGTCGACTTCCGGCAGAAGATAGGCAGAAACATTTTCACGCCAACTCGTCTTGCTGTAGCAGCCATCGTCTTGGCAAGTGTCTTGTTGGGTTCGGCTTTCCTCCACTTGATTTCCCAGGTGCCAGGTTTCTTCGGGGCGGGCTTTCTGTTTCTTGTCGCCAGCATTCTGCTTATCTCGGCATGGTTGCGAAAACCGAGACATCGAATGATCAGCAACGAAGGTTTTGGCGGCCTCTCGTTGCTCGGTTTTCGTAATGCAACTTCACACCCAGGACGCACGACACTCTGCATCGCTCTCATTGCCGCGGCAGCATTCATTATTGTCTCTGTAGATGCATTTCGGCGTTCGGGCGTTGATGCGAAGGATCGGAAATCCGGCACCGGTGGATTCTCGTTAATTGCTGAATCGCTGTTACCAATTGTTCATGATCCAAACTCGGACTTTGGTCGCGAAGCCTTGAACCTGAACACCTCAGGCGACCTGAATGGAGTGAAATTTGCTCCATTCCGAGTCAAACCCGGTGATGACGCGAGCTGTCTGAATCTCTATCAAACCAGCAATCCTCGTATTTTGGGCGTACCAGCGAATTTTGTTTCGGAAGATCGATTCTCATTCCAGTCATCGCTGGCACAACAGGCGGCCGAAAAAACAAACCCATGGTTACTACTGGACCAGTCGTTTCCGGATGGAGCCATTCCAGTGATCGGTGACGCAAATTCTTTGACCTATGTTTTACATTTAAAGCTCGGCGATGACTTAGTGATAGATAATGGCGGCAGCCCCGTCCACCTGCGAGTTGTAGCAGCTCTATCAGACAGCGTGTTTCAAAGTGAGCTGTTGATATCCGAAAAGAACTTCTTGAAATTGTTCCCGGCGATTTCGGGTTACCGGTATTTTCTGATTGAGGAACCCGCTAATTCGTCGGCTACGAAGACGAGTGCTGCCCTCGAGACTCAGCTTTCGGATTTTGGTTTTGATGTAGAATCCGCCGCGGGTCGTTTGGCAGAGTTTCACAGAGTCGAAAATACGTATCTCTCGACGTTTCAGATGCTTGGTGGTTTGGGTCTCGTCCTGGGAACACTTGGCATGGCAGCAGTGCTTTTACGAAATGTGTTTGAACGCCGTAAGGAGCTGGCCCTGTTACGCGCTGTGGGCTATAACTCTTCAAACTTTGCAGTGATGGTAATCACAGAAAGCGCGCTCATACTGTTTGGTGGTTTGATTGCAGGCGGCCTGTGTGCCTTGCTTTCAATTGCCCCGGTTCTGGTCGAACGTGGAGGCCGGTTGCCAAACCTGTCACTTGGCTTTTTATTGTTGGCCATCTTCATTTCAGGGGCTTTTGTATCGTTAATAGCTACCCTGGCTGCCATACGTTCGCCACTGATACCTGCGCTTCATGCGGAATAAACTCAGGAGACAACCGATGCGATTAAGAACAACCGGCCTATTTTTAATCGTCGTGCTTTCAGTTTGTTCAGTACGAGCTGACAATTGGCCGCACTGGCGCGGACCTGACATGAACGGTGTCAGCAGTGAAAAGAACCTGCCCACGAAATGGACCACCGAGGAAAACGTCATTTGGAAACTCCCACAACCCGGATGGAGTGGCTCCACGCCGATCATCTGGCGGGACCGAATTTTTCTCAGTGTAGCTGACGGCGACAATCTCTCCTTGTGGTGCGTTGACAAAACTAAAGGCCAAACTCTTTGGACCAGGCCCCTGGGCGCCGGCAACGTCAAAATGCGTAAGCAAAATATGTCTTCGCCTTCTCCAGTGACTGACGGTCGCGGCGTTTATGTGATGACTGGAACCGGAGTGTTGAAGGGCTTTGACTTCGACGGCAAGGAGCTCTGGTCACGAAACATTCAAAAAGACTACGGCGAATTCGGCATGAACTGGGGTTACGCCTCGTCACCACTGCTGGTCGACGACGCGCTCTATGTGCAGGTGCTGCACGGAATGAAGACCGACGAGCCGTCCTACATCTTGTGCATTGATAAGAAGACGGGAAAGACCAGGTGGAAAGTTGATCGACCGACCAACGCAATCCGCGAGTCCCCGGATTCTTACACAACGCCGGCAGTTCTCAAGTCTGGCAAAGCGACCGAAATCGTCATTACCGGCGGCGACTGCGTTACCGGTCATGACGCCGAAACGGGGAAAGAGCTTTGGCGGGCCAACGGTCTCAATCCTGAAAACGACCCGTTCTATCGAATTGTCGCGTCACCGATTGTAGTAAACGACATTATCTATGCACCGACTCGCGTAAAACCGCTACTGGCGCTAAAAGCAGGTGGTCGCGGAGACATCTCCCGTTCACATGTGCTGTGGTCCACGATGAATGGTCCGGATGTGCCGACACCAGTGACTGATGGAGTCTACTTCTACATCGTAAATGATCGCGGAATTGTGTGGTGCCTGGACGCGAAAACAGGCGCAGAAGTCTACGGTCAGCAACGTATTAAGCCGGGGGCTTACAGTGCGTCGCCAGTACTCGCGGACGGAAAGATCTACATTACCAGCGAAGAAGGTCTAACCACCGTGATCAAGGCTGGACCAAAGTTTGAGGTATTGGCAGAGAACCCTCTAAATGATTACTGCCTCAGCTCGCCGGCAATCTCGGAGGGACAAATCTTCATCAGGACTGCTGAACACTTGTACTGTATTGGAAAGAAGTGAGTATTTTCCATAGATCATTTTTCAATTCTCATTTTCCAGTGCGTCTGGATGAATCTGAGAGTCTCTTGGCAGTCAAACTCTTTGAGACCCGAGAAAATGAAAAATCGAAAATGGAAAATGATATATGG
>DASROI010000459.1:0-3962 GCA_035646955.1 Pyrinomonadaceae bacterium | reverse complement strand
GATGCAGGCAGTAGCACAGGGATGGTTGGTGCTGAAATTAACCGACTCTGCATTCTGGCTGGGTCTTGACGCTTTCATGGCTACTGCTCCTGGTTTTGTGCTGACCCTAATTGGCGGCGTCTTTGCCGACTTGATTGATCGAAGAAGGTTGTTGCTTTACACGCAGGTTGGAGCGGGCGCAGCGGCTTTAGGGTTGGCGACGCTTGTCTGGACCGGAACGGTCAATCGCTGGATGATTCTGGGATTTTCGTTCATTACCGGCTGCTGCATGGCTTTGGCAAGTCCTTCATATCTCGCAATGACCTATGACCTGGTGGGCAGGGAAGATCTCGCGAATGCGATTGCGATGAACTCAACTCAGTTTCAGCTCTCGCGCGTTGTTGGGCCCGCGCTTGCTGGAGTTGGTTTTCGCTTATTCGGACTGGCAGGATGTTTCTTCGCGAACGGATTATCGTTCGTGGCGGTGGTCGTGGCCTTGTCGATGGTCCATCCGCAAAGAACCCATACGATTGCTCCCCACTCGGGTAAGCGCACGCACAGAATTTGGAGAGACCTGATTGAGGGGTTCCGCTATGTTCGTAATCGTCCGCGCGTGTCGTCGCTGCTTCTTCTTTCGGCCGTCAACAGTCTATTCGGAGCGCCGTATTTTACTCTTGTTCCAGTTTATGCTCGTGACCAGTTTCATCTTGGGGAGACGGGTTTGGCCCTGATGATGGGCACAGCAGGATTTGGTGCTTTATTTGGAGCTTTGCTTGTCGCTTACCTGGGAGACTTTCGACTCAAAGGCTGGTTTGTTATTGGTGGCGCCTTCTTGTTTGGAGTTTGTGTGCGAGCCTTTGCTCTTTCCGAAAGGTTGGCATGGTCCCTTTTGTTTTTGTTTGGGATCGGCTTCGCAATCGTGATTTCGGTTGCGATTACCAACACGCTGTTACAGAAGTTGGCCACCGACCAGATGCGAGGTCGGGTGATGAGTCTTTTTATCCTTTCGTTTGTTGGGACTATGCCAATCGGAAATCTGATAGCTGGAAGTGCCTCGCAACGGTTCGGCGTTGCCCAAACGCTTGCTTTTGGAGGGACGGTCGTTGCTCTGGTGGCGGCTTTTGTCGCCATTTTCAACCGCCGTTTAAGAGAGCTTTATTGAGCAAAAAGATCTATTTCTCATTGGTCATTTCTCTTTTCTCATTTTCCATTTGTGGTCATCACGAACAGACCTGACTCCAAAGAAAACGGCTCTAGTTACCTTAACCGACTGGAATGCAGATGAGAGACGACCAAGGACCAATGATCGATGAAAACTAACCGGCTTCTCCCCCGGGAGGCCTCTCGTCACCGCACCCTGCAAGAATCGACTCACCATCCCGTTCTATTTTCGACAAGGGGATTTTAACTTCACCTGGAGAGCGAAATGCGCCAACTAGTAGTCCGATGTTTCCTGATAGCCACTGTTTTTACGTTATTTATGATTACGGCACTCGGTCAGGGTGTGATTGTGCCCGGGCCTTGTGGCCGGTGTCCGGTTCCACCGCCTCAGGTTGTTATTCCCAGATCGCTGCCCATTAAATCAATCAAATTGGATACGAAGATCGTTTCCCAGGTCGCAACCACGCATCTGGAACAGATCTTTCTAAACAATACTGGCGCGACGCTCGAAGGCACGTACCTGTTTCCAATTCCTGAATCAGCCTCGATCGTCGAGTTTGCCATCTGGGATGGTGACCGACGCCTCGTAGGTGAAGTGCGGTCGCGAGAAGAAGCGCGGCGCATATATGACCAAATTGTCCGGCGTCAGAAAGATCCTGGCTTGCTCGAATATGCCGGAAAGGATCTTTTCCAGGCGAGCATTTTCCCAATCCTGCCTCACTCGGAAAAGAAATTGGAATTGACTTACACCCAGGTAGTTCGGGGTGAAAGTGGCACTGTCGCGTATCGCTATCCACTTGGCACCGGGCGGCAATTGGCTCAGATAGGATCGGTCTCAGGTCGCGTTGAGGTTGAAAGCACGGCTCCTCTAAGAAACTTGTATTCGCCTAGCCATTCGATTGATGTAAAACGCGCCGGTGAACGACGCGCTACGGTGTCGTTCGAAACGGATAGTGGGAAAGAGCCCATTGACTTTCAGCTTTTCTACACCCTCTCGAAAGAGGATTTTGGATTGACGTTGCTGACCAGCCGCGAACCGGGCCGTGATGGTTATTTCTTGTTGATGATTTCTCCGAAGGACGAATGGTCTGAGAAGGAGTACTCGGCGAAAGATATTGTTTTTGTATTGGATACTTCCGGCTCAATGGCTGAGGCCGGAAAGATGGAGAAAGCGAGGGCCGCTTTACTCTACGGAATTAGAGTGCTTCGCCCTGAAGACCGATTCAACATCATTTCTTTTTCAGGAGAAGAACATTTGATGGAAATGGGATTGATTCCCGCTGATGAGAAAGGCAGAGCGCGTGGCGAAGCATTCGTGAAATCTCTCAAGCCAGTCGGCGGCACGAACATCAACCAATCGTTACTAGCATCGGTTAAGCAGTTTTCTGAGGGTGATCGACCCAAGCTACTGATCTTCATGACTGACGGTTTGCCAACAGTCGACGAAACAAATGTTGATCGAATTATTGAAAACGTCCGAAAGGTGCGCCGACCTGGGATTCGTTTCTTTACGTTTGGAGTTGGCTACGACGTAAACACAACTTTGCTCGACAAACTCGCTGCAGAGAACGGCGGGGTTGCGGACTATGTTGAGCCGAAAGAAGATCTCGAAGTGAAGGTTTCAAATTTCTTCACTAAGGTGAGTTATCCGGTATTGACTGACCTACGACTCGATACCGGAGGCGTCAAAACTGATCTTGTATACCCGCGTGGTCTACCGGATGTATTTCGCGGTTCTCAAGTGACCTTGATCGGGCGTTACAGTAATGAAGCAGATCTGGAATCGGTGAAACTAACTTTGACGGGTAAGTCAGCAGGCACGACTCGAACGTATAGTTACGATGGGTTGCGTTTTCCTCTTCGTACCGATGCGAATGAATTCCTGCCCAGACTGTGGGCCACAAGAAGAGTTGGTTGGCTGATGGAACAAGTTCGAACCAATGGCGAGCAAAAGGAGCTTAGAGATGAGATTGTCGATTTGGGTACTCGCTACGGCATAGTAACGCCATACACAAGCTATTTAGCTTTGGAGGGAGACGAGTCGAAAAACATTACTGCTCTGCCACGCGACCGAGTTATGGGTCTACACACGATGCAGCCGGGTACTGCCCCACCCGCTCCGCTGTCCGTAACAGGGGCTGATGCGGTGATGCGCAGTAAAGCGGTTCGGGAACAGCAACAGGCAGAAAGTCTCAAGGATGAAAAGGCGTCATCGGTTCTGAAGCGCGTAGCTGATAAGAGTTTCTATCTGGTTAATGGTGTTTGGACGGACAGTCAGTTCAAGCCGGACGCCAAACTGCCGGAGAAGAGTTTGCGATTTAGCAGTGATGAGTATTTCCTCTTGCTCAAAGAGAAACCACAGTTGGCAAGATACTTTTCGCTCGGCGAACGCGTGATAGTTGTTTTCGACGGCGTGGTCTATAGGGTGAGCTCAGACTAAGTTAGGAGACAGGGGGCAGGGGCCAGGGGTCAGTAGGTGACTGGTCCCTGGCCTTATGTTTTTGACCTTGGGTCTTTGGCCCACTGAAACCAAGTTAAGACCAAAGCCCAAAGATCAAACGCCAATGACCTGACAACTGACCAACGTACTTGTCTTCGACTACCAACCTAAGGTACAAATTTTCCAAACCCCTCAGTGAAGTTAAACTCGAGTCCCGCATAAATCCCAGGACTCCAAGTTAGTATCGGTGCGAACACATGATGGTTAAACTGCAACTTGTTGTTTTCTCGTTAATATTGCTCTGTGCTGGCCCTTCATTCGCTCAATCGGGCTGGATCGCTTCAAAGGTTGGTAACGCAGGTCTCGATCTTAATACCGTCTA
>DASROI010000458.1:0-16028 GCA_035646955.1 Pyrinomonadaceae bacterium | reverse complement strand
ACTAAAAGAGCCCGGTAGATTCGACGATAACAAAGCGGCGCCGGGCCGCCGCACTCCAAAGGAGAACCAATGCGGGCTGTGGCCGTTTTTGTCTTAACTACGTTGAGTTTTCAATTCAGTTTGGTGAATGTTGCGCGGGGTCAGGGTCAAGTCAGTGCAAACGCGCGAACCTCGTTTCCCCTCTGGCAAAACAAAACACCTGGTGCTCAGGGACAGTCAGTCGACGATATTCCGACTCTGACCCCTTACTTGCCGAAGAGCAATGCTAACGGTGCTGCCTTCATAGTTTGTCCCGGCGGTGGTTATGCGCACCTCGCCGATCACGAAGGTGGACCAGTTGCCGAGTGGCTGAACTCAATCGGCATTACTGCGTTTGTTTTGAAGTACCGGCACGGTCCTCGTTATCAACATCCAATTCCTTTACAGGACGCAGCCAGGGCGATTCGGCTTGTTCGATCGCGGTCAAATGAGTGGCATATCGATCCAAACCGCATTGGGATCCTCGGCTTTTCCGCGGGTGGGCACCTGGTATCTACTATTGGAACGCATTTCGATGCCGGGTCGGCGAACGCGACTGACCAGATAGACCGAGTGAGTTCACGCCCGGATCTGTTGGTCCTGATATATCCCGTGATTAGTATGGGTCAATTCACGCATGCCGGGTCTAAGAAAATGTTACTGGGCGGGAACCCTTCCAATGACCTGGTAACGTTGCTCTCAAATGAGTTGCAAGTCACGAAAGACACACCGCCAACTTTCCTGGTCCATACGGCGAACGACAAAGCGGTTCCGGTTGAGAACAGTTTGATGTTTGCCGAAGCGTTGCGTAAGGCAGGAGTTGAGTTTGAACTCCATGTTTACGAAAGAGGAGAGCACGGATTCGGGTTAGCTCCAAAGGATCCAATTCTCTCGACCTGGCCTGATCGTTGTGCCGCCTGGCTTCACCTGCACGGATTTTAAGACCTGTAGACACCACGGAGAACTTAATGGCCAAACCTAACACTCGACTCGACCGCCGAAGTTTTATCAAGGAAAGTTGTGTGGGCGTTGCTGGGATCGCAGTACTTTCAGGAGCGGGCGACAACCTCTTCGCGCAAAAGTCACTGGTTGGGCGCAAGGTTTTTGCGCTCAACCACAAATGGTTATTCAACGCAACAAACGTCGCAGGTGGAACGAAGAAAGCTTTCAAGGATTCAAGTTTTACGCGAGTCACAATCCCGCATACAAACAAGATGCTTCCCTGGCATGGCTTTGACGATAAGGACTATCAGTTTGTCTCGTTATACCGCAGGCACTTTACCGTTCCGAATGGCTTGCAGAATCAGCGAGTCTTTATCGATTTCGGTGGCGTGATGACGGCGGCCAGGGTGACCTTGAACGAGCACTTTCTCGGCGAGTACCGTGGGGGTTACACGCCTTTCTCATTTGAAATCACGGAACAAGTAAACTGGCGAGGCGACAACGTACTGGTGGTGGAAGTTGACTCAACCGAACGCCGCGAGATTCCGCCGTTCGGAGGAGAGATCGACTACCTAACATTTGGTGGTATTTATCGCGATGTATCGTTGAGATTTGTGCACTCGACCTACATCGAAAATGTGTTTGCGAAACCGGTAGATGTTCTTAAGGAAAACCGGCGGTTAGACGTGCGCTGCTACATCAATAGCAAAACCACCGGCGCCCGCTCTCTTAAGGTTGAGTTACTAGATGGACCAACAGTTCTTTCTTCGACAACAGCGACGGTTGCCGGTGCAGGTCCATTCCAGGATGTAACGCTGCAAAATTTGGCCGGGATACAACTGTGGGACATCACCAGTCCCCGGCTCTATCAAGTTCGCGTTACGCTGCTCGAAGATGAGAAGAGTGTCGATTCTTACGAGACAAGAACTGGGTTTCGCGAGGCGAAGTTTACGCCTGAAGGTTTTTTTCTGAACGGCAAACATCTGAAGCTTCGTGGTCTAAACCGGCACCAGACTTATCCGTTTGTGGGCCAGGCCATGCCCGCGCGAGTGCAACGGCGCGATGCATGGATACTTAGAAAGGAATTGAAGTGCAATATTGTTCGTACGTCGCACTACCCGCAATCACCTCATTTTTTGGATGCCTGTGACGAGCTTGGCTTGATGGTCCTGGAGGAGATCCCCGGGTGGCAACACGTCGGAGATCAGGCCTGGCAAGATCTTTCGGTTGACTACGTCGACGCCATGATCAGGCGCGACTGGAATCATCCAGCCATCATCATTTGGGGCGTGCGTGTGAACGAGTCGGGTGATTATCACGACTTCTACTCCAAAACGAATAAGGTTGCTCGAAGCCTGGACGACTCGCGGCCAACTGGTGGCATCCGCAACAAGTATGATTCAGAGTTACTCGAAGACGTCTTTACGATGAACGACTTCCAGATCCCGTTACGTCGCCCGAATCATCCGCTCTATCTAAATACCGAGTTCATCGGCCACATGTACCCGACGAAGAGGCACGACAACGTTGAGCGTGTCACCGAACACTCGATGCGTCATGCGCGTGTCCACAATCAACTGGCGTCGGACAAGGCGTATGCGGGAGGTATTGGTTGGTGTGCGTTCGACTACAACACCCACGCGAATTTTTGTTCGACAGATAGGGTTTGCTATCACGGTGTGGCCGACATCTTCCGAATTGCCAAACCCGCGGGAGGTTTTTACAAATCGCAATGCGATCCGAAGGAAGAAGTGGTTTTGGAGCCAGCCTTTGATTGGTCGCGCGGCGATCGCAACGAGAGCTTTACGACCGCCATGGTCTCTTCCAACTGCGAAGAGCTAAAGATTTATATTGGGACCCGTTTGGTTGCAGAATTAAAGCCAGACCGTGAGACCTTTCCCAATCTACAATATCCGCCATTTGTAACTAACCTGCGCGACGGGTTTCGTAAAGGCTGGGGAGACCTGAAAATGGAAGGGTACATCGGTGGGAAGAAGGTGATAGAGAAGCAGATGTCTGGACGAGGCGCTGACCGGCAGTTGTTGGTCCAACCAGACGATACGGAATTGATTGGCGATGGAATAGATGCCACTCGGGTAGTTTTCAGAGTAACAGATGAATACGGAACGGGACGTCCGTTGGCAAATGCTGCTCTTCAACTAGCGCTCAGTGGCCCAGGCGAGATAATCGGAGAGAATCCATTTGCATTATTCGGAGGGGTAGGAGCGGTCTGGATCAAGACAAAGGAAGCGATAGGTGTAATCAAGCTGACGGTGACTCACGCTATTCTGGGAAGTAAGACCGTTACGTTACAAGTGGTGGCTCCGAGGGTGCGGCCCATGATCTAGGCGACTAGCCATTGATCATCGGCCATTGATCATTAGTCATTTTTGTTTTCTCTGTGCGATCTCGGTGCTCTCTGTGACTTTGTGGTGGTGAGAAATGACGGCCCAGGGTTTCTACCACAGAGTCACAGAGAGCACTGAGATCGCACAGAGAAAGGTTACTTCGACTTGCCCGCCAAGGTTCGCTTCAGGACTTCCATCAGATCGACAACTTTGCCTTCAGATTTATCAGATTCCTTGATCTGAACGACATTACTCGTCTTTGTTTCCTTCTTCTTCACGAGCTTTAAGAGCTGTGCAGTTTCCTGGTCCTTCTCTGGAGTGAACGTCCGTTTTGCCTTCTTCTTGATCAGCGTCTCAAACTTCCGAACGGTCGCAGCATTAGTCTTCGGCGTTTCCGGTAAGCCCACCTGTTTGGCCGATCGTATTTCATCGGGAAATCGCATGGTCTCAGCTCTGAGAATTCCGTGGTCCGAAAAGATTGCTACGGGATATTCCTTGCCTCGCATTACGAACGTTGCGATGCCCACGTCGCCTCGTTCCTTCATCGCTTCTGCCAGCAGTTTGTACGCTTTCTCGGAATTGCCCGCAGGACTCAGGAAATACCCACGCTCGAAATAGACCGCGGGAATCGTCTCCTCTTTTACGAAAAGGGTGAGATTAATATCCCTCGTTTTCTCTGGTGCCAAGCGTTCCAGTTCTTCATCAGTAATCGTCACAAACTTATCTTTGTCGATCTCATAACCTCGAATCATATCGTCGGCTTCAACATCTTTACCGGTCTTCTCGGAATAGTAACGGCGCGACAACGGTTCGCCTTCTGGTCCAATCATTCTTAAAGGCGCACGATTGGTTCGCGTCGCCGGATAGAGATTCACTGGAACACTTACCAGTCCAAAAGTGATTGTGCCCGACCAAAACGGCCGGACGCCTCCGCCACTTTCTTCATCCGAGACACTGCTGTGTCGACGAGTAGCGGGATGAGTCACACCTGAACTCTTTTTGGAGCTTCTTTTAGGCAGCGCGCTTTCCTTTCTTCAGCGACTCGATGCTCTTCGCAAGGGCGCTGTCTAGCGATGTGGTTTGGCGTTTGGTCTTCACGGCACTGAGGCGTGGTGCGTGACCCTTGGCCTTCTTTGCGATGAAATCCATAACGCGCTCGCGATACTCATTCTTATACTCAGCTGGATTAAACTCGCCCTCCAACATGCTCACCAGGTGCTTCGCGAGCTCTACTTCTTTCTTGCTTGGCGCAGTGCCGGCCGGCTTTGGCAATTGAGCGGCTGACACAACCTCTTCCGCGTTTCTAAGAGTCGAAAGAATCAGATAACCATCCTGGGCGCCCAGCGCACCAGTGTAGGTTTTATTCCTCATGGTCCAATGGGCAATTCCTTCACGTTCTTGGTTTGCCAGCGCCTCGGCGAGCGCAAAGTAGTTATTCGCATCGCCGTCTGGGCCAAGATAATAAGGACGCTCGTAAAACTGTTGCTCGATGGCATCGATTGGAACAAAGGACGAGATCTCAATGTCTCTTGAGGCTTTTGGTTTCAACGATTCGAGATCTGATTCCTCAAGAATTACAAATCGTCCTGGCTCAATCTCATAACCTTTTCTGATTTCGGTGTCGGGAACATCTTCACCGCTCTCCGGCTCGACCATGTGTTGCTTGACGCGTTTGCGGCCACTGTCGAGGATGTGGAACCTGACGGTCTTGTCCTCGATTGCAGAGTACAATTTGACAGACACTTTCGCAGTGCCCATTTTTAAATCGCCCTTCCAAATTGCTCTTGCTGCCATAAACGTTCAGCCCTCCTCCTCAGAACTTGAGCAAGGTACGCAGATTATTGAGGTGGACTCAATAGTCACGCAGTTGGCACAAGCAGGACCATCGCAATCACTGCACCGGCACTCCGTCTCGTAAATGTACAACTGATGGCAGATCGAACAGACCTCTGTACCGGTTTCGAGCCACCACGGCGCTGACGTTGTAGTCTTCCCCATCTTCAATATTCCCCTTTGCACGTTGAGTTCCAGAAAGTGTCGGTAAAATCCTATCACGTCCATTGGCAGAACTCTTGCTTGTGTTCAGAAAGATGGTCGTGCTATATCCGGGCTTGAATTGATGATGGGTATCGCCGCACTAGCCGGTCTCGTGATCGTGCGGTTCTACTATCTGCCCGGACGCGCAAAATAAGGGAAGGTGACAACTCGCTTGCGACGTTGAGTGTTCTTTGACAGGCCCAACATTGTCAGAGGAATTACCAGCCGGTGTGAATCTTCCATTGGTCAACGACCTTTCCATTTTCGACGACGGAATAATAAGGATGCTGGGCGGCAGTCAGGCAGGAATGATTTGCGAGCACTCGAACGCGAGTGCCAACCTTGAACTGCTCCAGATTAATTGCATCACCAACATGAAACACTCCGTGTTCCTGTGAAACAGAATCGATCGTCAATCCCAGATCACGTCCTGTTAGATCTAAGATCCTGCCGTATCCGCACGCCGCATCAAGGTCAACTGCGCCGCGATCCTTCGAAAGAGCAATCGCTCCCGCATCAACGATGACCTTTCGCCGTGTGGTATCGCGGTGGGTGACGGAAGCAAGAACGGTCAGCGCACAGTCATCAAAACTACAACTTCCCAGTGTTGCCTGGAATGCATCGAAGAAAATGTAGTTTCCGGGACGCACTTCGTCGATTCCTTCGAGATGATCGACGCTCGTGATGGTTGGAGTCGAACCGATACTGACGATGGGCACTTCCCCAACAGTGCTTCTTAATTCGCCGGCGAACTGGGCCATCAGATCGCGCTCGTGACGTGCGAGCTTCAGCACGTCTTCCATTGAGTGACAGTGATACGAGTGACCAGCGTGAGTGAGAATCCCACCGAAAATGAGATTTGAGGAACCGGAAAGTCGCCTGACTATCTCGAGCGCTGAAGGATTAGTAGGTTCTACGCCACATCGGTGATATCCACAATCAACTTTCAAAAAGACGTTGAGCTTTACTCCAGCATGTCGGGCTGCGTCGTTCAAGATTGATGAGGTTTCGAGATCGTCGGTTATCAGCGATAGCTCCTCACAGGTCCTGGATAACTCAATAGCTGCTGGGAATTTTCCCGGCTCGATCGGAATGGCGTAGGTGATTTTTGTGAAGCCTTCATTCGCAAATGCTCGCCCCTCAGCCAGGGTCGAGACTGTGACTGCTCCTGAATGGCCCTGGGTTTGAATGCGAGCTACCTCAATGCATTTATGAGTCTTGATGTGTGGTCGCAAATCAGCGCCAAAATTCTTGACGCGTTCGGTCATCCGGCGAGCGTTATTTTTGACTTTATTTAAATCGAGAATGAGTGCGGGTGTTTTAAGTTGTTCCGGATCCATAGAGTGTGTTCGAGTCGAAGATTTGTTACGTCCACCAAGTTTAGCTCATTTCGTGACTCTTCTGGCTGTCATCTTTGGGGAGCTTAAACATTCAACTTCCCAGAATCCTGCAGTTGGGAAGGGGGCAAAGCGGGTCAGACACACAACTTCCCAGCCTCGAACCCAGCGACGCCCCAGCTTAACTGCACAATTGGACCACTGCCTTTGAAATAAAGTTGAGAATATAATGAGTCAGCGGGGGCGTCGCGGGATTCGAGAGGGCATCATGAGTGTTCGCCGCTCTGCCACCCTTCCCAACTGCGGGATTCTAGTGAGTCCCCGTCCACTACCCTTTTCAACCTGGAGATTCTAGAGCGAGCATGATCTCCGGTGCACTTGAATAAGAAAAGGCGGTCGAGGTCGACCGCCTTTTCTTACTTCATATTTGTCGCGTTGGGATTAGTAACCGCGGAAACCATCAGCATATCCGTTTTCAAATGCATCCCGGAAATACCGTCGATAAGTTTCTCGATCACCTAGTTTTGAACTGTAATCCTTAGTAGCTTTTTCAAAAGCATTACTGTTCTGGAAGTCATAGCGACGATTATGTCTTACATCATCGCGCCCCTTCTTGTTACCTTCATTGTAGCCGGCGTTGAGTGCTGTCTGCCTCAACTGCTGCGAGCCACCATAGTTTCGATACCCGTCCGAGCTGCGACCACGACGCTGGTAATTGCGATCTCTATAGTCGCGATCGCGATTCTGATCGTTACGGTTACGATTGTCTCGATCTTGTTGGTAACGTGGATCGTACCGATACTGTGCTTGCGTATTAACTGTAGAAACGATTCCGATACCCAACAATAGTGACAGTACGAATCCGGTTCCAACTGTCTTCTTTACAAACTGAGTGATTTTCATGCTTCAACCCTCCTACTAAACACCACTGGAGCAAGGGCCATGCCGCAGCTCTTGAGACGAGATGTGTGAAAGGGTAAAAACTCGAAGTTTGGTAATAAATAAACGGTACCTGGCCCACTAAGTTGAGGGATGGTCTACCTGCGGCAGTGACTGTTCATATACGACTTCGTGCACTAAAGCCTTAATCTGCCTCATTAGGTCGCGAACAGCTAAATTTGACTTATTCTGTGCAACCTTTGTGTCCTCAGTGACTCTGCGGTGGGCCGCCTCGTCAGGAAACCAGCTTCGCTGTTGGGTGAAAGACAAATATCTGTCAAAGTTTTTGGATCAAGAGTTCGCGGATTTCGTTGTCGTTGAACATCCCATCGGTTCGCTGGGCGTAGGCACAATGCATTTCGAGAGTCCCATCTGCGAACGTCATGCTCATCGCAGACTTGTCTTTTACATTCTTCAACTTGATAAGCTTGAGGCCTTCTCTTACCGCTTCCTTTCCGAGGTCATCCTGGCAAATCACTCGCAGGGCCATGTTAAGACGATGGCATGAGATGTTGTCGATGAAGTTTAAGCCTTCGAGATCGTCAGAGAGGCTGTCCCAATCAACTTCATATGGAATTGCTTTACCGCAAATCTCTTCAATCTCTTTCACACGTTCAGGGAAAGTTGTTTCCTGTAGTTCTTTGATTTTTCGTCTCTCGTTAAGGCCCATAACAAGCTCCTTTTGGATAGGGTTTATCGGCGAAACAGTCTGCATAAGCATTTACGAAGATGCAAGGCCCGACTTCTCCCGGTTCCTCTGTGTCTTTCTAGATCGATGCCCAAAACTCACTGTATGTAACATAGCGTCGCGGAGAGACGCAGAGAGATGCAGACTGGCGGTCGTCCGATTGCTGGGTCGCGGTACTGTCAGACCGAATAGCGGTCAGACGCCTGGCGCCGTAATGAAGCCACAAAGTAGCAATAGACTTGAAATCCCTTCAACATCTTGTTCACCCTTCCGCACGTGAAAACGCACGGACACTATGATAACTTTCACTATCAAGCCAGCCCCCTGTAACGGGCCAACTGCGGCAAGGAAACTAGTCGGCTAAAGTACAGGGCTTAAAAACACGGACAGGCAGTAAAGTTCAAAGGAAAACTGCGATTGTTGGTACGCCCACGGGACTCGTGGTGTGCGCCAATCGCTTTGATCATGACGCCCGAGAGATTTCAATTAATCTCACAGATTTACCATGAGGCGCTCCGGCGCCCGGAAGGTGATCGTGACTCCTTCCTGGAGGAACGGTGTGGTCCCGATCAGGAACTTCGTCGCGAAGTCGAGTACTTACTCTCCGGGGGCAAAGATGCTGAGGCAGAAATGCTGTCCCGGGCTATGAAAGAGTCTGTCAGAAGACTATCCGACGAAAGTCCTCTGTCACTCCTGGGTCAAACGTTGGACCACTACCAGGTTGTGTCGTTGAGCGGCAAAGGGGGTATGGGCGAGGTCTACCGCGCACGCGATATTAATCTGGGACGGGAAGTTGCAATCAAGCTCTTACCTGAAAGCTTTCCCTCGGGTCCTGACCGCTTACGCTTTGAAAGAGAGGCGCGTGCAGCCTCGGCCCTGAATCATCCAAACATACTGACCATTCACGACATTGAACAGGTCGACAAGTATCGCTTCATTGTTTCTGAATTTATTGATGGCGATACTCTGCGCAAGCGTTTGACCAAGGGTCCAATGCGAGTCAGCGAAGCGTTGGACATTGCCAGCCAGGTGGCGAGCGCCCTGGCGGCGGCGCACGACGCTGGCATCATGCATCGCGACATCAAGCCAGAAAACATAATGCTCCGGCGAGATGGTCTGGTTAAGGTCCTCGATTTCGGATTAGCAAAAGGCACCGAGTCGGCGCTCACCTCTACGACACCAGAGCAGTCGACAGTCGAATTTTTTGAAACTGATGCGGGCATGGTCCTTGGTACCTCCGCTTACATGTCCCCTGAACAAACGCGTGGACAGGCGGTGGATGAGCGGACCGACATCTGGAGTCTGGGAGTCGTCTTGTATGAGATGATTACAGGCACACAACCTTTCACCGGCGAGACAAAGAGTGATGTGATCGTCTCGATCCTGCAAAAGGAACCTGCCGCTCTCAGAGATCGGACTTTCTCGAGTGAGCCTGCCTTAAAGCGCATCCTTCAAAAGGCGCTTCAGAAAAACGTTGCTGAACGGTACCAGTCCGCAAAAGACCTGCAAGATGATCTCAAGGCCTTGCGACAGGACCTTGATACGCAAAAGATGATCAAGCCAGTTGCCGGAGCCTCGGCACGCTCCCGCGCGATCACCTATCTCCTGGTGGCCGGAATCACTGCGGTTGCGGGTTTTGCGATCTACTCGATCATCGCTCGAAACTTGCCACCTACCGCATCGCCTGCGGCTCGCTGGACGCCATTTACGTCTTATACCGGACGTGAGCAACAACCTTCATTTTCACCTGACGGAAAACAGATTGCTTTCTCATGGAATGGCGATAAAGGTGATAACTTCGATATCTACATTAAACTGGTCAACTCAGAGTCCAGGCCACTTCGACTCACGTCTGATCCGGCGGAAGATATCTATCCTGCGTGGTCACCCGATGGCACGCAGATCGCTTTTGTTCGGCACGAAGGGCCACAAATAACCATTTTCACTGTACCGGTACTCGGCGGGCAGGAGCGCAAACTCTATTCAGGCACTTCGGCATTCTATTCATTGTACGAATTCGGAAATGCTCTCTCGTGGTCACCTGATGGTAAGTTCCTGGCGTTCTCAGGTCAGCCTGGACCACGACAGCCAAATGGCATTTTCTTACTTTCAACTGAAACTCTGGAGAAGAGACAACTCACTAAACCTCCCGAGGGCTTTCTCGGTGATTCGACACCGGCATTTTCTCCTGATGGGAAGCTACTTGCTTTTGTAAGAGGGGCTTCAAGCCGGGATGTTGAGGTCTATGTAATGCCGGCGGGTGGAGGCGAGCCAACACGTCTCACTTTTGATAATCGCAGCGGACGCAGTCTGGGATGGACCGGAGACAGCAAGTCGATTGTGTTTTCTTCATGGTTCTATGGTGGCCTCTTGTTGTGGAGAGTTGACGCGGCAGGAGGGAAGCCGGAGCAACTAAATGTTGGCGGAGAGTTTGCATCGACGTTGGCCGTTTCCCGCAATGGCGATGAGCTTGCTTTCTCTCAGGAGTTTCGCGACACAAACATCTGGCGAATAGAACTCAATGGAGCAACAGCTAAGTCAAGTGCAACAAAACTCATTTCGTCAACTCGACAGGATTATTCTCCGCAGTACTCACCTGACAACAAGCGAATTGCTTTCACCTCAAGTCGGACCGGGGATAACGAAATCTGGATGTGCGATGTTGATGGCCAGAATCCTGTGCCCATAACGTCATTTGGTGGACCAGATGTTGGTTCACCACGCTGGTCTCCCGACAGCCAAAAAATTGCTTTTGATTCTCTGGCTCCGGGGCATCGAGATATCTACGTAACGGCCGTTGACGGAGGCAAGCCTCGTCGTTTAACGGGCGACACGTCCGACAATGTCAGGCCCAGCTGGTCGCACGATGGAAACTGGATTTACTTTGGCTCGAACCGTTCCGGGGATTGGCAATTGTGGAAGGCCCGTGCGGAAGGGGGTGAACCCGTCCGCATTACGAAACAGGGTGGACGAGAAGGCGTAGAATCAAACGACGCAAAGTTTATTTATTACACGAAGGGTTTTGGCATCCCTGGTATCTGGAAGGTGCCTGTGGCAGGCGGTGACGAGAGTCAGGTGCTCGACGGAGTTTATCAGGGATTCTGGGGACTAGTGGACCATGGGATTTATTTTGTGAATCCGAATGCAACGCCACGCGCCGTTATTCAATACTTTAGTTTCGACACGAGTCGTGTCACTAAGGTCGCCGAGATTGAAAGAGAACTTCAGTTGGTTTATCCGAGTTTTGGAGTGTCGCCGGACGGGAAGTCCCTGTTGTTTGTGCAGGCCGACAGTTTTGAGAGCGATATCATGTTGGTCGAAGGTTTTCGTTGATCAAATACCTATTGACTTACCTTAACTCACCTAGTAGAAGAGCCTCACTGCGGTATCACAGCTTAACAAGGAGTCGAAAAATGAAAACCTCGAAAACTGTCCTGCCCGGAGCAGGATTAACCCTTCTGCTTGTATTCGCGACTGTATTCGGTTTGCCCGCCAGAAATGCAGACGATTCCAAGTATCGAGTCTTCTGTGCCAACGGAAAGATTGAGGTGGAGCAGCGAACTCTTGAACAGGAAAAGAATGCTCGCGGCTCGAGTGTTTGCCAGCTTGCAGAATTTGACTATTTGTCCGACGCGGAGAAGGAAGCCGAAAAGCGTGGTGGCAAAGGCGCTGATTGTAAGTGCAATTAGTAGGTGTCTTGGGGCAGAGTTTGCCAATGAGAAAGGGGCCAAAAGGCCCCTTTCTCATTTACGACTCTGGCCAATCGTTTGCCCTCGTTGCGGCTCTACTGCGGAGAAAAGTCTTTTGCACGCGCTTTGATAAAGCTTAGAATGCTGGTCAGGAGTAATCATCTCCTCAAAGACATCCGCAGTGTTGAGTCACCACTTCGTTCCGAACTAATTGGTTAGTCCAACCCGCAAAGGGGGCACTATGCGACGCTTTTATTGGATAGGGCCGATCGTTTTTGTCGCGATTATCGCAGCGTTCGCCGTCGTCTATCGCAGCGCCAAATCTCCCAAATTCGCCCAAACGCCGGACGGCAAACCGACTGGTAAGCCCATTGCTAAACTTGTTGCAACCGCTGCGCCGAATTCGGACGACCTTCCTGTTAAAGGTGGCTGCCCGGATTGGGGTGACCGACGACTAACATCCACTAATGCCAATATAAATAATGTGAAGTACTTTCTGTCGCTCGGTCGAGTCTCTGACAGTGGTGATCGCGATGAAATTAGTCTCGCTGAGAGTCGGATTACTGAAGATATCTATACTCCGGATGTCCTTGGCGTTCCCCTCGTTCCGATAAGAAAAGAAGTTGAGTTAATCCGCGATACCACTCGCCCGGAAAGAATGATCCAGGGTTACATCGCTAAACCGATGAGGCAAATCAAGGCGCCGGAAGCACTGGTCGATATTGTCGTGAAGGACGAGTGGGAATACGAAGTCCGGTTTTTCAAACTGGATCAAATTGGAGCAAAGGAAAATGGCATATATACAACATTGGGTCAGCCATTTTCGGTCAGTCGCATCAGGAACCCGAACCCACCTAACATCAACAAACTGGAGATCACCAAGTCGAAAGACGGGACAATAGAAAAGAGCGAATACAATTACGACGCTGAAAGTGACACCTGGTTGTTGGTGGTCAATGGAGTGGAACAGACTCGCAAGGTGTCGGTGGTCAATCCAAAGAATCCATGCGAACGGATTGAAACCCGCTTCGATTTAGAGGATGGAAAGTTGCTGAAGACTGTCAAAATATATAAAGCGTTTCCCTGGGGCCAGGAGGTTGTCAAGAAAACCGAAGATGCTGACGGCAAACCAAAAACGACTATCTATAAATATTTCGACGACATCAATGGACCGCATTACACGTTTTTAAAAACGACTATCGAGCCGAACGGAAAGGTCGTACAACACAACACGCAACCGGACCCACTCACGCCTAACGCGCGCCGGCCTTAGCGCATTCACTCTATCAACAACCCACTAGAATCCCGCAGTTGGGAAGGATGGCATAGCGCCAAAGTGATCAACTCAGAGCGGCAAAGTGATCAACTCACTAGAATCCCGCAGTTGGGAAGGGTGGCAGAGCGGCAAATACAAGCACCTTCCAGACTCGAACTCAGCGACGCCCCCGCTGAACTCCTCAATTGGATCACTGTGTTTGAATAGATTTGAGAGTATGGTGAGTCAGCGGGGGCGGCGCTGGATTCGAGTCGGCATCGTGAGTTTATTTGCCGCTCTGCCACCCTTCCCAACTGCGGGATTCTAGTGAGTTGATCACTTTGCCGCTCTGCCACCCTTCCCAACTGCGGGATTCTAGTGGGTTGATCACTTTGCCGCTCTGCCACCCTTACCGCGGGATTCCAGTGGGTTGATCACGGTTTGGATTGATTCGCTGCTTCATCCTGAAAAAGATAACGAGCTCGAGTCTTGTCTGGCTCCGCTTTAGTTGACACATCAATTCGCATGATCTGTGGAGCGTTATCTCCAGCGCCGCGAGAAAGTTTGGGCCACTTCGGCAGGCCCGGTCCATTTGGATTCTTAGTCTTTATGAAATTGGCGAAGTAGTCCTGCATTACCTGCGACACTTTGTGATCGTCCGCCGTCCATTCATACACGTTGTTTGTCGTAAGGTTGCCGAGGGCGTATTCAATTTCGGCCGAATGAACTGCGCCACGAGCTGGCGGCGGAGCTGGTGCAGTCGAATTTCGGACTACGCCTCCGGCTAGACCAGGACTGGCATTACCCATCGACGCCTTCATGGCCGGACGAGGACGAGCATAGAAATAACGGTAGACCGCAGCACCACTCTTAGTTTGCATGTCGGCCCATTTCCAGGTGCTGTACGCAATGAAGCGATCGCCGGCCAGTGCAGTAGCGGCGTCCATGATCTCATCTGGAGTCGAACCTGAGTATAATTTTGCTACTTCGTCTGCCCGTGCGCCATATAGTTCCTTTAGTGCCTTCTGATAGTTTTCTGTCGTCGCTGGCTGTCCTTTCAGGATCAGTTGTCCAGTCATCTCTTCAGAATTCCAACCGGCGAGTAGCGGAACATGAGCTTGTTTGCCGGCGGCGTAGATCGCCGCAGGCGACTCGGGGAAGAAGTAGCCATCAACTGTAATTGGAAACCTGCCAATGCTGGCAAAGCCGCCCTTCGTAGCTTCTGCAAAAATCTTTTGCGTCTCCATTCCACGCAGCGCTGCAATTGAGTTGGCACTGAAACTGTTTGCAAACTTAACTCCTGCTTCTTCTGCTTGAGCAAGCGGAACTGCTGATAGCGTTCCGAGGATGGAGCCACTCTCACCAATAGCGCCGTTGATTAGATCCTTTGATAGAGGCGAAGCCATCAATGCGCTCACCGAGACTGAGCCCGCTGACTCGCCGGCAATTGTGATGTTGTTTGGATCTCCGCCGAAAGCCGAGATGTTTTCTTTAACCCATTTGAGCGCAGCATACTGGTCCAACAAGGCGTAGTTTCCCGAAGCTTTATGAGGCGATTCCTTTGTCAGCTCTGGATGGGCCATAAATCCAAAGACTCCGAGCCTGTAGTTTACGGTTACCGAGACGATACCTTTCGTCGCCATGCTTTCACCGTCATAGCGCGGCTCGGACCCATCGCCCGCTACGAAGCCGCCGCCGTAGTAGTAAACCAGTACGGGGAGATGCTCGTTCGCAGCTTTGGCAGGAGTCCAGACGTTCAGATAGAGACAGTCTTCGCTCATGCCGTTGGCTCGAAAACCCATGTCTCCAAAAATCGGGGCTTGCATGCAGCGTGGTCCAAATTGTTTCGCATTGCGAACGTCAGTCCAATTCTTTACCGGTTGCGGTTCTTTCCAGCGCAACTCACCCGTGGGCGGTTGAGCGAACGGGATGCCTTGAAACATTCGTACCCCTGAAGTTTGACGCCCGGTGCCTTCGATCTTGCCGTTGGAAATCGTTACCACGTCGGTAGTCTGTGCGTGTACTGACAAAGCCGTCGTCATCAGCAGCGAGAGAGTCAACACAGCTTTGAAGGATGTCGTTTTCATAGAAAGCATCTCCTGATCTTTCGTGTTCGCGTTAAGTCAACACGTTACCGGTTCGGCCGACGCGTTTGGATATTTGGGATCGGATGGGATTCTACTTTACCAAACAACGATACGCATACCGATCAAACTCTCAAGAACTTCCGCAGTTGAGGAAGGTTGGCAGAATTAAAACTATCCAGAATCCCGCAGCAGGGAAGGGCGGGGGAATTAAGACTATCCAGAATCCCGCAGTTGGGAAGGGTGGCAGAGCGGTACTTAGACTCACCTCTCCATATTCGAACCTAGCGACGCCCCCGCTCGACTCGCCATTGGACCACTTGTTGACCAACCGATAGTCTGAAGGCAAGGTCCTTAGGAGGATCGCAGAGGGACGCAGAGATCCGCAGAGTGACGCAGAGAAGCCCGAATAGAGATTTGCGGGAAAGATTCTATGCGACGGAACTACTTTGATGTGTAGACGTCGATGGTGATTCCTTCTTCGGTTTCAACCGCCTCGCCCAGCACCGCTTGTTCACCACGCCGCGGATCCTTTTTCGGTAGCGGCGAGAGTTTATTTGTGAGATCCAGAAAGTCATGAGTCACCTCTACCACAACTGCTCGATGGTTTGAATAACCTTCGGATTCTGGATACTCGCGTTGCGCTTTCCGAAACGCTTTACTGACGGCTTCACGTTTGGACCTCGCGAAG
>DASROI010000457.1:0-20495 GCA_035646955.1 Pyrinomonadaceae bacterium | reverse complement strand
CGACGGTACAGTGACTCCAGTCACAGTTATCAAAGCCGGACCTTGTGTTGTTGTGCAGAAGAAATCTTCGGCGGGGCCAGATGGCTATGACGCCGTTCAGTTGGGTTTGGTGGATGAGAATCCTCCAAAACTCAAAAACGTCACGCGACCGATGCGGGGACACTTTGAGAAAACCGGCGGCGGTATTCCTCCTACCCGAATCTTGAAGGAATTTCGACTCGGAACCTCCGACGATTCAATGAACGTTGGCGACAAGGTGCTGGTCGATCAGTTCGCGGATGGAGAGATGGTTGATGTGATTGGGCGCTCGAAGGGAAGAGGATTTGCCGGAACTATCAAGCGGCATCATTTTAACCGTGGTCCAGAATCGCATGGTTCGATGAACGTTCGCGCACCTGGTTCGATTGGTGCCTCGGCTTACCCCTCGCGAGTTATCAAAGGCAATCGTTCGTCGGGTCACATGGGTGATGCCCGAATCACGATTAAGGGCCTGACTGTCGCGCGCGTGGATGCTGAGAACAATATCTTGATGATTCGCGGAGCTGTTCCCGGAGCTTACGGCAGTATTGTCGTGGTGCGGAAAGCCGAGAACAAGAAAAAGTAGGAGTTGGTTATGCCGACAGTTAAGGTGCGCAATATTAAGAATGAAGAAGTAGGCGAGATTCAACTCTCTGACGCCGTTTTTGACGCGCCGCTGAATGAGGGATTGATCCATGCGGCCGTAAGAAATTTCATGGCTAATGCCAGGCAGGGCACGTCTGCGACTAAAACTCGTGGCGATGTTTCGGGTGCCGGCCGAAAGCTTTGGAAGCAAAAAGGTACTGGCCGTGCTCGTATTGCGTCGCTGCGATCTCCGCTCTGGAAAGGCGGCGGCAATGTTCATGGACCTCAACCTCGTGACTGGTCCTATAGCATGCCGAAGAAGATGCGGCAGGGTGCGTTGCGTTCAGCTCTTTCAGAACGCGTTCGTGAAGGCAGCGTTTTTGTAGTCGACAGCTGGTCGCTCGATAAGCCGAAGACGAAGGATTTCGTTACCTCGCTCGAGAAACTCGGTTTGGCCGGCAAGACATTAATTGTCGATTCGCTGGATAACGACAACCTGTTGTTGTCTTCGCGAAATCTGCGACGGGCCAAGGTAGTGAACAGTTTCGGCCTGAATATTTACGATCTGCTTTATCACGAGCGACTGGTTCTTTCACGTACGGCTGCCCAGGAGTTGGATCAATTGCTTGGCCCACGTTCGGCCGAGGGTGGTCAGGAACCGGAGTCGTCGGAGGGTGAGGCCACGCCAAAGCCGAAGCGAACAAGAAAACCAAAGCAAGAGGAGGCGGCCTAAGAAATGAGAACCGTTTGGGACATCATCAAGTCGCCTGTAATTACTGAGAAAGCGCTCGTCGCAAAGGAAGAGTCGCAGGATAGGCAACAGCTGCTCACCTTTCGAGTTGATCGGCACGCCACGAAGCCCGAGATTAGATCAGCAGTTGAAACAATCTTCCAGGTCAAAGTGGATCATGTTCGGACGATCAACTTCATGGGCAAGACTGTACGGCGCGGAAGATTTGAAGGGCGCAAGCCTTCGTGGAAGAAGGCTTATGTGACTTTGAAGGCAGGTGAGAAGCCTGTCGATTACGGCGAGGCGATATAAAGAGAATAGGTCCAATAGGTCCTATATCCATTGATTCTTTGAGTAGCTAAAATGGGAATTAAGAAACTTACACCCACATCTCCAGCGCGCCGTTATCAGACTTATTTAACGCGCGATGAATTGACCGTTGGTGCGGTTCCTGAAAAGTCTTTGCTGGAACCGAAGACGCGAATTTCTGGTCGCAACAACGACGGCAGAATAACCGTTCGTCGTCGTGGTGGCGGTCATAAGCGCTTCTATCGAATTGTTGATTTCAAGCGCGATAAGGACGGCATCGCCGGCCGCGTCACGCAGATTGAATACGATCCGAACCGGTCGGCCCATATCGCTCTGATCACCTACCTCGATGGCGAGAAGCGTTACATCATTGCGCCAACTGGTTTGGAAGTAGGTAAGACGATCATGAGCGGCGCCGAGGCCGACATTCTGCCTGGTAACAATCTACCGCTTATCAATATTCCGCTTGGTACGCAGATCCATAATATCGAGCTGCGTCCTGGAAAAGGTGGGCAGATGGCCCGTTCAGCCGGGACCTTCGCTCAGCTAGTTGCGAAGGAGGGAAGTTACGCTCAGTTGCGAATGCCCTCTGGAGAGGTGCGTCGCGTTCCCCTCGTTTGCAAAGCGACCGTGGGCCAGGTTGGAAACATCGAGCATGAGAATGTTTCGCTTGGTAAGGCGGGCCGTTCACGGTGGAAAGGCTTGCGACCTAAGGTTCGTGGCGTCGCGATGAACCCGGTAGACCACCCGCACGGCGGCGGCGAAGGTAAAACTTCTGGCGGAAGAAATCCAGTTACGCCATGGGGTCAACCGACTCGTGGGTACAAGACGCGCAGTAATAAGCGAACCCAGAAGATGATCTTGAAGGATCGAAGAACGAAGTAAGAAAAGATTAGGACCTATAGGACATATAGGACCTAGACCAATGGAGAAATTATGGCTCGTTCGGTAAAAAAGGGACCATTCATCGATAAGGGAATAACGAAGGCGGTTGAGAAGGCAAGAGCCGGTGGACAACGTCCTCCGGTAATCAAGACCTGGTCTCGGCGCTCGACAATTACTCCCGACATGGTTGGATTGACTTTCGGAGTGCACAACGGCAAGCGACACCTTCCGATCTATGTCACTGAAAACATGGTGGGCCACAAGCTCGGCGAGTTTGCCCCGACCAGAACATTTAAGGGGCATTCGGGAACAAAGGTGGAAAAGACCAGTAAGGTTTCTGCTCCGCCGGCAAAGTAGAACGAGATTAAGCATTCAGTGTGAATAGCTGAGAGGTCAGGATGGAAGCAACAGCGAGTGCAAGAAATTTGAGAGGTTCGGCGCAAAAAGCCCGGCTGGTTGTCGACATGATCCGCGGAAAAGATGTCAACCAGGCGTTGGCAATCCTGCGCTTCACCAAGAAACGAGCGGCCGTCGCAATTGAGAAGTGTGTTCGTTCGGCCATCGCCAATGCAAATGAAGCCGCCGAGAAAGCGAACATCTCAATTGACCCCGACGAGCTCTGGGTGAAAACGGTATTCGTCGATCGTGGTCGAACAAAGAATATGCGTCGCGTGAGACCCGCTCCGCAGGGTCGAGCCTATCGTGAGCGACGACACTTTTGTCATGTGACCGTTTCGCTGAGCAGCGACGTGAAGCCCGAGCCAAAGGCAAGTGGCGGAAAATCTGAATCGAAGCCGGCCAAACTTGCTGAAAGCAAGGGTCGGAAGCGTGGAGGAGCGGCAGCCGCTCCGCGCGCCAAACGAACATCGCCAAAGGCAGCAGGCGACACCGCGGTGGAAGCGACTGACAAACCGGCAACAAAGAAGGCGTCGAAAAAGCGAGCGAGTAAAAGCAAAGAATAGGGCTGGGATCGAGAGATCTTAGAACTCACGTTAGAGACATTTTTTACTGGAGAAAGTTGTGGGTCAAAAAGTTCATCCTTACGGGTTTCGACTTGGCTATAACAAAGATTGGCATTCGCATTGGTTTGCCAAGAAACAGTTTGGCGAGTTCCTGCTCGAGGACCTGAAGTTGAAGCGTGATCTAAAGCAGCGATTCGCTGGCGCCGGCGTCTCCCACGTTGATATTGAACGTGCTGCGAACCGCCTGAAGATCATCATCTATACCTCGCGCCCCGGAATCATCATCGGTCGCAAGGGTGCTGAGATTGATAAGTTGAAGAGCGATCTCTCTTCAAAGACCGGACGTGAAGTGCTGGTCTCGATCCAGGAAATCCACAAACCGGAATTGAACGCCCAGTTGCAGGCTGAAAAGATCGCAGCTCAGCTGGAAAAGCGTATCGCGTTTAGACGTGCAATGCGTAAGGCCGTTGAAGAGTCGCTGCGTTTTGGCGCCCAGGGTATCAAGGTGAAAGTTAGCGGTCGCTTGAATGGTGCTGAAATCGCCCGAAGCGAGTGGCACCTGCAGGGACAGTTGCCACTGCATACGCTGAGAGCGGATATTGACTACGGTCTTGCTGAGGCCCGAACAACCTTCGGTCAAATCGGAGTGAAGGTTTGGATTTATCGCGGCGAGATTCTTGATCCCAAGGCGGCGATGGCCCGTGGTACCGGTTCGGATCCGATTAATGAAACTCGGGTCGGAGAACGTGAGCGCCGTCCGCGCACCCGTCGTGAACGGGAAGGCGCACCCGATGGTAGAAGACCGCGCGGGGAAAATTCATAGTTCTGTAAACAGGTGAATTAATCATGTTGATGCCGAAGAAAGTTAAGCACCGAAAGCAAATGCGCGGACGCATGACCGGCGTCGCCACTCGTGGCAGCGAGATAAGTTTCGGTGAGTATGGGTTGAAGTGCCTCGAGCCGGCATGGATTACCGACAGGCAAATCGAGGCCGCTCGTATCGCAATGACGCGACACATCAAACGCGGCGGCAAGATCTGGATACGGATGTTTCCTGACAAGCCCGTCACCAAGAAGCCCGCTGAAACGCGTATGGGTAAAGGCAAGGGCGCTCCGGAGTATTGGGTGGCCGTAGTTAAGCCTGGTCGAATCCTCTACGAGATCGAAGGAGTGGATGAATCGACCGCGCGTGATGCCATGCGACTCGCTGCTCAAAAGCTCCCGATTCGCACAAAGTTTGTGACTCGCGCTGATCAGGAAGGGGGCGCGATTTAAAGATGAAACGACGAGAAGAGTTAGATAAGTACCGTGAAATGGGTGGAGATGAGTTGCTGGCCGAAGCGGCTCGATTGCGTGAATCTCTCTTCCGGTTGAAATTCAAGCTCTCCCTGGGAGAAGTTGACGCTGCGAAGCGCATTCGCCAGGAGAAGAAATCGCTCGCTCGGATCCAGTCAATTGCGAGCCAACGTTCAGAGTAGGAATAGAAGCAATTTTGGCCCGGTCTCAACCGTGGCAGAGTGAATAATATGGCAGAGAATCAAGACAATATCGCGGAAAGTTCTAATAGTAGTGAATCCGCTCAAGTTGCTAAGAGCCGCGCCCACCGGTCACAAAAAGTTGGAACAGTGTCGTCCGACAAGATGCAGAAGACCGTTGTCGTTCGGGTGGATAGGCTGATCAGGCATATGAAATATCGCCGTTATGTTCGTCGCACCTCGAAGTTTTTGGCCCATGATGAATTGGGCGCGACAGTCGGGGATAAAGTGCGAATTGTCGAAACACGACCGCTTTCAGCTCGGAAGCGTTGGCGTGTAGTTGAGATTGTGCAAAAGGCAGCGAAGTAGTTGAAACGGTCTTTGGCCTTTGATTTTTGGTCTTTGGTTTTGAACTCAAAGATCCAAGACCAAAAGCCAAAGGCCCAAATGGGGAGGTAACGGCAGTGATTCAGATGCAGACCTCGTTGGAGGTTGCGGATAATTCGGGCGCGCGAAGAGTAGAGATGATCATGCCCATCGGCGGATCAACTGGAAAGATCGCAAGTCTCGGTGACCGAATCAAGGTGACGGTCAAAGAAGCATCTCCAGATGGCACCATCAAGAAAGGTACCGTGCAGGACGCCGTCATCGTGCGAACACGAAAAGAAGTTCGTCGGGCGGACGGCACATACGTCAGGTTCGATCAGAACGCTGCAGTGTTGATTAAAGAGGACGGGACACCAATTGGCACTCGCGTTTTTGGTCCCGTTGCTCGCGAGTTGCGCGACAAAAACTTTATGAAGATCGTTTCACTCGCGCCGGAGGTGATTTAACAGTTATGGCCGAAAGAAGGCGCTCAAAAATTAAGAAGAACGATCAGGTTGTAGTGATCGCGGGTCGTGATAAAGGTAAGCGTGGTCGTGTACTTGAAGTCCTTCCTGTCAAAGGCAAGATCAAAGTCGAAGGTGTAGGCATGATCAAGCGACACCAAAAGGCTAATCCCCAGGCTAACCGTGGTGGCGGCATCATCGATAAGGAAGCCTTCTTTGATATCTCCAACGTTCAGATTGTCGATCCACAATCAGGCAAAGGGACGCGCGTGAAGTACGACGTTGAGAAAGATGGTTCCAAGATTAGAGTTGCGGCTGCGAGCGGGCAGTCTTTAGAAAAATAGTTTCGAGCACCTGATTGAGTTAGGGGTGCGATATGGCGAGGGTTTGAAATGGCTGCAAGGTTAAAAGAGCGATATCAAAAAGACGTGGCGCCGCAGATTGCCAAGGAGTTTGGTATCCGCAATCCCATGGCGATTCCACGCGTCGAGAAAATAGTTGTCAACATGGGGATGGGAGAAGCCATCGCCAACGCAAAAATTCTTGATACTGCCGCCGACGAGTTGCGTGCTATCACCGGACAAAAGCCGGTGGTCACCAAGGCAAAGAAGTCGATCGCCTCGTTTAAGCTTAGGCAGGGAATGCCGATCGGCGTGGTAGTTACGTTGCGTGGAGACCGGATGTACGAGTTTCTAGATCGCCTCGTCTCAGTTGCACTGCCTCGAGTCAGGGATTTCCGCGGTGTTTCTGCAAAGGCGTTCGATGGTCGCGGTAACTACACGATCGGAATTCGGGAGCAATTGATCTTCCCGGAAATCGACTTCAATAAAGTCGATAAGCTTCGCGGTATGAATATCTCGATTGTCACTACCGCACGAGATGATGAACAGGCGAGAGCGCTGTTAAAAGCTCTCGGCATGCCCTTCAGAACTTAACGATTGTTTCGCTAAGAACTGTAACCATTGGTTGAGACTTAAAGGACTTATGGCAAAAAAATCATTGATAGCAAAAGCGTCACGCAGGCCGAAATTTGCTGTGCGCGCCTACACTCGCTGCAAACGCTGCGGTCGACCCCGAGGTTACTTGCGAAAGTTCAACCTGTGTCGCATCTGTTTTCGTGAGCTGGCGCTGCAGGGCCAAATCCCTGGCGTTGTTAAGTCGAGCTGGTAAAAAAAATTGCGGTGACGGTTGGCGACGATTTTGTGCAACAGCCAGCCGGTCAATTGGCAAGCTAACGGAGTTAATATTCATGACTGATCCAATCGCCGATATGTTGACGCGGATTCGCAACGCTATAGCTGCGAAGCACTCGCGTGTCGATATTCCGGCTTCAAAGCTTAAACTCGAGATTGCCCGCATCATGAAAGAAGAGGGCTATATCAACAATTTCGTCATCAAGGGAGAAGGGTTGAAACGCACCATCCGTATCTTCCTTCGTTATGACGCCCGTGGCACCTCTTCAATCACGCACCTGCAGAGAGTTTCGACACCCGGCAGGCGTGTCTACGTCGGTTCCGGCGAGATCCCGAAAGTACTTGGCGGTTACGGAATAAATATCGTCTCAACGTCGAAGGGCTTGATGAGTGGTAAAGCTGCCCGGCGCGAGAATATCGGCGGAGAGTTGTTGGCGCAGATTTACTGATGGTCCAGTTTCCAGAGAGTAGCGATTGCCTGGTGATTGCATGTTCGCAGGCAGAGGCTGTCAGTAGATGGAGACGGAAAACAGGAACTAGCATATGTCGCGTATAGGAAAGAAAGTCATCGTTTTACCGAAGGGTGTCAACGTCACCGTTCGCGAGCAGGAACTTGAGGTTAAAGGTCCAAAGGGTACGCTGAAGACGCCAATCCCAAAAGGCATTAACTTCAAGCTCGAAGGCGAAGAGTTACGTGCCGAGCGAGAGTCGAATGACCTTGCCGCGCTGCACGGTCTGGCACGCGCGCTGGCGAATAACGCCATCGTTGGTGTCACGGAAGGCTTTAGTAAGCAGATGGATGTTGTCGGTGTTGGCTATAAGGCCGACGTCCAGGGAAAGAAGATTGTCTTCTCACTTGGCTACTCGCATCCGATCGAATTTCCGTTACCACCCGAGGTCGAGGCCAAGGCAGAGCGCTTAACCACCAAGGGAAGTATTCAGCAGTACCAAACCACGTTGACCTTGACCAGTATCGATAAGCAGAAGCTGGGCCAGGTTGCGGCGGAAATGCACAAGCTGCGGAAGCCCGATGCCTACAAGGGAAAAGGCGTGAGGTACGCCGACGTTCCGCTCAAGTTGAAGCCGGGTAAGACTGGTAAGTAGTTTGGGCCAAGACCGATCACTTTTGTTGAAGTGATTGGAAGTTGAAGTGAGGAAAGATGGCAAACACGAATAGAGCAGTTGTTCGAAACGCGATTCACTCTCGCATTCGAAGAAAAGTGAAAGGAAGTTCGGGCAGACCACGACTGGCGATCTACCGGAGTCTGAATCATATCTACGCTCAGGTAATCGATGATCGTGAAGGAGCAACTCTGGTATCTGCTTCGACCACCGAAAAAGACCTGCGCGGTAACACCGGCGGTAATCTCGACGCCGCCCGCCGGATCGGTCAAGCCATTGCTGAACGGGCACTGGCCAAGGGAATCGAACAAGTTGTTTTCGATCGCGGTGGTTATCTTTATCACGGCAGGATCAAGGCGCTGACTGATGCAGCCCGCGCTGCCGGATTGAACAAGAACGAAGTAGTCGCCCCAGCTGAAGCCGCCGAAGAGGCACCCGCCGAGGCGCCTGAGCAAGCAACCGAAAAGAAGGCTCGTAAGAAAAGTAAAGAATAGCTATGAGACAACCCAAGCAACGTATTCCCGCGCAGGGACTCGATCTTAAAGATCAGGTGATTTCCATCAACCGAGTTACCAAGGTTGTAAAGGGAGGTAAGAACCTCTCGTTTGCTGCTCTGGTAGTTGTGGGTGACGAAGGTGGCCACGTCGGTTTTGGCACCGGCAAAGCGCGCGAGGTTCCCTTAGCAATTAAGAAGGGAATCGAATCAGCGAAGAAGAATCTGATCCGGGTGCCTTTGATTAATCACACCCTGCCTCATCAATTGATTGGTGAGTATGGCGCTGGACGTGTTCTCGTTAAGCCGGCCTCAGAAGGAACCGGGGTAATTGCGGGGGGCGCGGTGCGTGCAGTTATGCAGGCAGTTGGAGTAAGAGACGTTCGTACGAAAGTCCTCGGCTCAACCAATCCCCATAACGTGGTCCGGGCTACATTCGATGCGTTGTTACGAATGAAGGATCCGATTGAGCTGGCCCGTTTGCGAGGAAAACAGGTCGAAGAGATGTAAAGATTGGCCTTGATATGGGCCACTGTCGGGAAGGGATTTGCTATGCCACGTAAGGCGAAAACAGACACTGCAGAAAACAAAGGCAGCATCAGGATTCAGTACTATCGAAGCTTCATTGCTGCGCCTAAGAAGCATAAGACAATGGTTCGCAGTTTAGGTCTGAATAAGTTGAACCAGATCGTTGAGCGCCCCGACACAGAGTCGATGCGTGGCGCTGTCGCTAAGATCCCGCACCTGCTGAGGATCGTGGAATAGTTTTTACGCTTACAATCGGAGTTGATGATGCCAATTAGTCTTAACAGCCTGCGACCCACAAAGGGTTCAACGCATAAGAAGAAGCGAGTTGGTCGTGGTCCAGGTTCGGGATTAGGAAAAACGGCCGGTCGCGGTGAAAAAGGTCAAAAGTCGCGTTCAGGCTATTCTCGTAAGATAGGCTTTGAAGGTGGCCAGATGCCTCTGCATCGTCGTCTACCAAAACGAGGCTTTACGAATATCTTCAAGAAGCAGTGGATTGAAGTGAGCCTTGCGGCTCTCGATCAAAACTTTGGTGAGAATGCGGAAATCAATCCCGAAGTGTTGCACACGAAGGGCCTGATCAAAAAAGCGAAGCATGATGTGGTGGTGCTGGGCAACGGCGAGATCTCCAAGGCTTTACGTGTTTCAGCACATCGCTTCACCAAGAGTGCTAAGGAAAAGATTGAAAAGGCCGGTGGCTCCGCGATTCAGATTGAGGGATAATTCGATAGCGTTTCCCAGAAGGATCTTATGGAGAAGTTTCTAGCAGCCGTACGTAATATGTTTAATGTGCCGGACCTGAGACGGCGCATTTTCTTCACACTCGGTCTATTGGCTGTTTACCGCTTTGGAGCTCACGTTGGTGCTCCCGGGATCAACAAGGCTCGCCTCGATGAAGTGTGGC
The DNA here is from genome assembly GCA_035646955.1 of Pyrinomonadaceae bacterium. Taxonomy (GTDB): domain Bacteria; phylum Acidobacteriota; class Blastocatellia; order Pyrinomonadales; family Pyrinomonadaceae; genus PSRF01. Next base: position 10,464 of record DASROI010000457.1, on the reverse strand, counting down.
GGGATGTTGCCGGAACACTCCTTGGCGTGTTGGACCTGTTTTCTGGTGGTAACTTCAGAACAATCTCGGTTTTTGCTTTAGGTGTAACGCCATACATTACTGCGTCGATCATTCTGCAGTTGATGACAGTAGTTTCACCGCAGCTGAAGAAACTGCAGGAAGAAGGCGAGATGGGTCGCCAGAAGATCAATCAGTGGACCCGTTATCTGACCGTCTTGCTTGCCGGCATCCAGACGTCTTTTGTGGCGCACTGGTTACAAGTAAACGGCGTCGGGGCCCCCACTTGGGGGTTTCTTCTGACGACGGTTTTAACCCTGACGACCGGTACGATGTTCGTGATGTGGTTGGGTGAGCAGATTACCGAACGAGGCGTCGGCAACGGAATTTCGCTGCTGATCTTTGCAGGTATCGTTATTGGTTTGCCCCGCGGAGTCCAGCAGGTTTACCAGCGCGTTAGTGGCGGTGACACGATGGAAACTATTGGGGTGATTGCCCTGGTGGCCGCTCTTATCGCAATCATTGCCTTTATAGTTTTTGTTGAGGCGGCCCGTCGCAAGATTCCTGTCAGCTATGCCAAGCGACACGTGGGTAACCAACTCGCAGCGCGACAACAGACGACCATGCCGCTGAAGATCAATATGGGTGGTGTTATCCCGGTAATCTTTGCCTCGTCAGTTTTGTCGATGCCGCAAAGCATCTTTGCTGCGTTGCCACCGGATCCGACCAAACCAGACGCCTTATGGGCCAAAGTCTGGACTTTTTTCCAGACGTTTCATGCGAGCGATCCTTATTACGAACTAATCTTTCTGAGTTTGATCATCTTCTTTACGTTTTTCTACGTTTCAATTGTTTTCAACGTAGAGGAGGTGGCGGACAATTTGCGCAAGCACGGCGGTTTCATGCCGGGCATCCGGCCGGGGCGTGCTACGGCTGAGTACCTCAACGGAATTTTGACCAGGCTGACGACCGTGGGTGCGATTTACCTGGCGCTCGTGGCGTTTGTTCCGCAGTTTATGTTAAGTGGCTTTAAGGTGGCCCGTTTACCATTGATCGGAACTGCGTTAGACCAATTCGTGAGTTCAACGCCGGGTCTTTCGTGGATACCAACGGGAATGAATTATCAGTTTTATTTCGGCGGAACTTCACTGCTGATTCTCGTGGGTGTTGCGATGGATACCGTTTCGCAGATCGAGGCTCAACTGGTGATGCGCAATTACGAAGGGTTTCTTGGCAGCGGAGGGCGATTGCGAGGTCGACGGGCCTGACGTTGTTTCGATTTCTAATCTGGTGACCTGCCAGCGGGCACATCCTTGATTCAAATCAAAACTTAGTCGGGTATGTCCAAGATTATTGTACTTATGGGGGCGCCTGGTGCCGGAAAAGGCACGCAGGCGCGCTTGCTTCAAGAGCGACTTAATTTGCCGCAGATTTCAACGGGCGATATTTTTCGTGCGTTGGAAACTGCGGAGACCCCTCTTGCTCGGCAGGTTAAAGAAATTATGGACCGGGGACAACTGGTTCCCGATGATTTGACAAGTCGTTTAGTGAAGGAACGAACCTCTCAGGATGATTGCCGTAATGGTTACATCCTTGACGGTTTCCCTCGTACACCGGCCCAGGCTGCAAGTCTGGAAGAGTTAGCTGCCGAGCAACACAATGGGATTGTGGCTATTCTGATTGATGTGCCGAGTAGCTTTCTGGAAAAGCGAATGACCGCCCGGCGCAAGTGTCCTGTGTGCGATGAGATTTATAATCTCGAGACGCGACCGCCACTGAACGATAACGTTTGTGATTTTCATCCGACCGTCCAATTGGTAAAACGTGCGGATGATAACGTTGAAACTGTAAGAGCGCGGATAGCGACATTCGAGGAGCAGACCCGGCCGCTAATCGATTATTACCGGGCCGCCGGTCTGCTGCGTACCGTTGATGGCACCAGGACTCCCGAAGTCATCTATGAGGAAATCGAGCGGATCGTTCGCGACTAAGAAGGACTTGTTTTAGTGATCATTGGTAAGTCTAAGAAAGAGATCGACAAGATGAGAGCTGCGGGACAGCTCGTAGGTCTTGTCCTGTCTCGACTAAAGAAAATGGCCCAGGTTGGGGTAACGACGATCGAGTTAGATCGCGCTGCTGAGAAAATGATTCGCGACGCAGGCGCCCTCCCAACTTTTAAGGGCTATAACGGATTTCCGTATTCGATCTGCGCGTCGGTCAACGAACAGGTAGTTCACGGTTTCCCCTCGCCTTATAAGTTGAAGGATGGGGATATCTTCTCGATCGACTGTGGAGTGACGTTGGAAGGTTATGTTGGTGATACCGCCACGACGGTGCCGATTGGAAATGTGACGCCGGATCGACTGAAGTTGATCAAGATCGCTGAAGAGTGTTTGGACCAGGCGATTGAGCAATGTCGCGCCGGAAACCACTTAGGCGACATTGGTTGGGCCGTTCAGCAGCATGCGGAGGCGAATGGCTATTCCGTGGTTCGCGACTATGTCGGTCACGGCATCGGACGCCGAATGCATGAGGATCCGCAGATACCTAACTACGGCAAGCCAGGGCTGGGTATCAAGATTAAGGCGGGGTACGTTTTTGCGGTTGAGCCCATGTTGAACACGGGCTCGCACTATACAAAGGTTCTTTCGGATGGTTGGACCGTGGTAACGCTGGATGGACAGCCCAGCGCTCACGTTGAGCACACCATAGCTATTACCGAAGAGGGGCCCGAAGTACTAACCAGGGTGACCTCAACGGAGGCGGTTTCGTCGCACTGAGACCGCTGGCGAGTTCGGGTAACCAGTTGTAACTATTGGTGTCAGCTCGGCTTGGCAAAGGTGTAGTGGCATGCTATTATTCGCAGTTTGTCGGCAGGCCCCACATTCCACCTGAGAGGATATGGCGAAGGAAGAGGCTATAGAAGTAATGGCAAAGGTGCTTGAGACTTTGCCCAATGCCATGTTTCGAGTAGAGCTGGAAGATAGCCAGCATCAGGTTCTTGCGCACATTTCAGGAAAGATGCGCAAGCACTTTATTCGAATACTTCCCGGTGATCGAGTTTTGGTAGAGCTATCGCCTTACGATTTAAATCGGGGACGGATCACCTACCGCTACAAATAGAGAACGAGATTCGAGGTAAGAGATGAAAGTCCGGGCGTCAGTAAAGAAGATGTGCGACAAGTGCAAGATCATCCATCGCAAAGGTGTGGTTCGAGTGATCTGCGTAAATCCAAAACACAAACAACGACAAGGATAGAGAGTTAAAAGCAATGGCACGTGTAGCTGGTGTAGATCTTCCACCCAACAAGAGAGCTGAAGTCGGTCTCACTTATATCTACGGCATTGGTCGATCGCGATCCACCTCTGTTTTGAAAGAAGCAGGAGTAAATCTCGATACCCGCGTTAAGGACTTGAGCGAGGACGAGCTGAGTCGGATTCGCGCCATCCTGGAAGCACAGGGTGAAATTGAAGGCGACCTCCGCAAGCGTGTCCAGATGGACATCAAGCGTTTGATGGATATCGGTTGTTATCGAGGGCTGCGACATCGCCGTGCATTGCCGGTTCGTGGTCAGCGAACGCACACCAACGCGAGAACCCGCAAAGGACCAAGGCGCGCAACCATCGCCAAGAAGAAGGCGCCTGGTAAGAAGTAAGTAAACCGGTAGTCGAAGTTTTTTATACTTGAAAGAGAGTTATGGCAAAAGCAGGCGGAAAGAAAAAAGTCTTTCGTAAGAAAGAGAAGAAAAACGTTCCGAACGGGATCGTGCACATTGCCGCATCGTTCAACAATACGATGATTTCGATTACCGATCTTGAAGGTAATTTGATTGCGCAATCTTCGGCCGGAGCTCGTGGCTTCAGGGGTTCTCGTAAAGGAACTCCCTTTGCTGCCCAACAGGCAGCTTACGAAGCGGCAAAGAAAGCCCACGAAGCTGGGATGCACCAGTGTGAGGTCCGTGTGAAAGGACCAGGCGGCGGACGGGAGTCGGCAATTCGAGCAATTGCCAATGCCGGCATTAGAGTTTCAACCATTCGCGACACGACGCCTATCCCGCACAATGGTTGCAGACCCCCGAAGCGCAGAAGAGTTTAAGTTTGTGAAGATGCAGCTGCACTTTGTCTGACTGACAATCTGCAGCCGCTTTAGGTAAATAACCCAAAGGATGAAGGGTTGGCTTTAAAAGCCACCTGTAAACTTTTCCGTCTTTTTAGAAAGACTGGAGGCAAAATCATTGGCTAGGTATAGGGATGCAGTGTGTAGGCTTTGTCGTCGTGAAGGCGCAAAGCTTTTTTTGAAGGGTGATCGTTGTTACAAGCCGGCTTGTCCGATTGAAAAGCGCGGTACTCAACCGCCAGGTCAGCACGGAAACTCGTTGCGACGCGGAAAAGCGCTCGTCGGTTACGGCCAGCAGTTGCGCGAAAAGCAGAAGGTCAAGCGCATCTACTTTATTCTCGAAGGTCAGTTCCGCAATTACTTCGAACGAGCCGCTCGCATGAAGGGAATTACTGGTGAAAACCTATTGTTCCTGCTCGAGCGTCGCCTGGACAATGCGGTATACCGAGCGGGCTTTTCGACCTCACGTCGTCAGGCTCGACAGCTTGTTAACCACGGGCACATCCTGGTGAATGAGCGCAAAGTCGACATTCCTTCTTATCAGGTAAAACCTGGTGACTCTATCAGCGTAAAAGACGCAAGCAGAAAGAATGCGCACATTGAAGGCGCATGGCAGACTGCGTCCGGACGTGGACGCCCGTCATGGATTTCTGCCGACGGTGGCGCGGATATGAATGCTCGCATTGTGAGTTTGCCGGTCCGTGATGACATCGATCGCATGATCAACGAACAGCTTATTGTCGAACTTTATAGTAAATAACAATCAAGACCGGTGCCTGCGCTTTGACGCAAGTACCGGTCAGGCCGCTTTTTTCTTAGGAACCTGAACGCTATGGCTATGGACCAAAATAATCTCTGGACCGGATTTCAAATGCCGCGTCGTTTGGCGGCGGATACCGAAACGCTGACTGAACGCTACGGCAGATTCTCGGCCCAACCGTTTGAAAGAGGATTCGGAACTACTGTTGGTAACTCCCTTCGCCGTGCGCTGCTTTCATCCATTGAAGGCGCCGCGATCACTGCCGTTAAAATCGAAGGAGTTGAACACGAGTTCTCTTCGATTAAAGGCGTGGTCGAAGATGCTACCGACGTCATTCTGAACCTGAAGCAAGTACCTTTTAAACTGCACAGCAGTGAACCAAAGACTTTAAGGATCTCGAAGGAGGAAGCAGGCGAAGTTACTGCTGCCGACATTGAGACTGATGCAGATGTCGAGATCCTGGATCCGACAGTACATATCGCCACCGTGAGCGAGGGTGGCTCTCTCAAGATCGAGATGCGTCTCAAGCGCGGTCGGGGTTACGTTTCCGCAGATCGCAACTTCGACGAGGACCTGTCGCTTGGTTACATACCAATCGACTCGGTCCACACTCCCGTTAAGAAAGTCAATTACAACGTCGAGGCAGCTCGCCTTGGTCAAAACACGGAATTTGACAAGCTTACTATCGAAGTTTGGACCGATGGATCAGTTAAGCCCGAAGATTCAATTGGCCTGGCAGCAAAATTGATCAAGGACCATATGTCCATCTTCATCAATTTCGAAGAAGACACCGACGATTTTGCTTACGCGAAAATTGAGCGGCCACCGCTTCCGCGAAATGATCAGTTGGACCGTTCAGTGGATGAACTTGAGCTTTCAGTTCGTTCTTATAACTGCTTGAAGAATGCAGATATCCGGACGATTCGAGATCTGGTCCAAAGAACTGAGCGCGAAATGTTGGCCACTAAGAATTTCGGCAAAAAGTCGCTCAACGAGATTAAAGAAATTCTCAATGGTATGGGTCTCGACTTCGGTATGGAGTTCGACGAGCAAGGTAATCCCATTCCGGGCACCGGCGGTCGCGATGGAGCGGACCTGTCAGATTTCGATAATGAAGAGGAACAGTAGGCAAGCGCCATGCGACATCTAAAGGCACATCGCAAACTCGGTCGAACCAGTGAACATCGCGATTCGATGCTTCGAAATCTGGCGACATCTTTAATCAATTCCCGAGAAGAACGTATCGTTACGACTTTGCCGAAGGCGAAGGAATTGAGGCCATTCATTGAGCGCGCTATCACTCTTTCGAGGCGTGCGCAGGGATTGTCTGGCGACGGTTCTGCCGCTCAGGCTTTGCATCTACGACGTCAGGCGGCTGTGTTCTTCCACGCCGGCAATACCGCAATGTCGGCGATCACTGGTAAACGGGGACAGCTTCGGCCCGAACGAACTGCCGGAGTAGCAGCCCTTCGTCGACTCTTCAGCGAGCTTGGTGAGCGCTACAAGGACCGGCCCGGCGGTTATACGCGCATCCTCAAGCTGGGTCACCGCGACGGAGACCGAGCGGAGTTGGCGATCATTGAATTAGTCGACAATCCTCGTGAAATCGAGGCCATTGAAGCAGAAAAGAAACGCGCAAAGAGTACAGCTTCGAAGAAGAAGAAATCGTCTGACTCTAAAAAGGCAGGAGCCAAAAAAGAAGACTCCTCCGAAACAGCCGATTCGACTGACGAGTAGTAAGCTAACCCGGCTCTGCCGGTTTGATTTTGAGCCCCAACTGATGTTCGGCAGTCACGCACGAGTCTTTTGGGGCCAAACTCTTTACTGCTATTCCGACTGGCTCTCAGTTATTTAAGCGAAACAATTCATGTCAGCACCCAGAGAAGAAGGCAACACGCGCAAAGAACGCAACAAGAGTGCGGTCACGAAACCGGATGTATCCGTAAACCTGGATGAGTTGCGAGAGTTGATTGCTCTCCTGCGCGAGAACAACCTTGCCGAACTTGAACTCGAGCGCGCCGACTTTCGCGTTCGCTTAAGACGAGAAGATACAGTGCTGAGAGCCGCCCCCGCTGCCGAGCCTGCTAACATTCGAACTGCATCCCAGGCATCGACTGCGGTTCCTTCGCCGGCACCAACACATCCTGGGCAGCAGGCAGAATCACAGGCGTCTGAGGACCAGGACCTCCATATTATTCCATCTCCCATCGTCGGAACGTTTTACCGTTCTCCATCACCGACTGCTGAACCTTTTGTAAAGATCGGTTCTCAGGTTAAAGGCGAATCGGTAGTTTGCATAATCGAGGCGATGAAATTGATGAACGAGATTCAGGCCGAAGCCTCTGGTGAGATTGTGAAGATTTATGTTGAGAATGGTCAGCCCGTTGAATACGGTCAGCCACTCTTTGGAATTAGACAGTAAGCGAGCTTCACGTCCAACTTCCTGATCAACCCCGGTAAGGCACGGGAATAAGGAGTTGGACGTTACCTTTTAAGATTCATCTCAATGTCACTTAGCGCACGAAAGTTCAAAAAGATTTTAATTGCGAACCGCGGCGAGATTGCCTGCCGCATTATATGGACGTGCAAAGAGATGGGCATTAAAACTGTCGCCGTTCATAGTGATATTGACAAAGACTCACTGCACGTTCGGTTTGCCGACGAAGCGGCTTGTATTGGACCAGCTCCCTCGGCCCAGAGCTATTTAAATATTCCCGCTATCATCAGCACCGCGGAAATATTCAACGTTGATGCAATTCATCCCGGTTACGGCTTTCTCGCAGAATCAGCTACGTTTGCCGAAATCTGCGAAGCTTGCAACATCAAGTTCATTGGACCACGCGCCGATGTCATACGTTTAATGGGCGATAAAATTGAAGCGCGCAAAGCCATGGCGGCCGCCGGTCTTCCTGTCGTACCGGGTAGCGAAGGTGCGATTGAATCGGAAGAAGAAGGCCGCAAACTTGTAAAGGAAATCGGGTTTCCCGTCATCGTCAAAGCCTCGGCAGGTGGCGGCGGGCGCGGCATGAGGATCGTGCGAACCGAGGCCGAACTTGGTCATGCCCTGGAGACCGCTTCAACTGAGGCTGCGGCCGCGTTTAAAGACGGTAGCGTCTATATCGAGCGGTATGTTGAACAGCCGCGTCACATCGAGATACAAATTCTTGCCGATGAGCATGGACAGTGTATCCATCTCGGCGAGCGCGAATGTTCAATCCAACGCCGTCATCAGAAGTTGATGGAAGAAGCACCCTCGACAGTTCTGACTCCGGAACTACGTAAGATTATGGGCGAGGCTGCCGTTGATGCGTGTAGGAAACTGGGCTACTCAAGTGCAGGTACCGTCGAGTTCCTGCTCGACCAGAATGGCAAGTTTTACTTCATGGAGATGAATACTCGCATCCAGGTTGAACATCCGGTTACCGAGATGGTAACGCTGGCGGATATAGTTCGGAACCAGATCAGGATCGCGGAAGGCGCTGATCTAGGCTATGCGCAGGATGATCTGCTCATCGTGGGCCACGCCATCGAATGTCGTATTAACGCCGAAAACCCGGAGACTTTTGCACCGTCTCCCGGTACGATCACAGCTTTTAATCTACCCGGTGGACCGGGAGTCAGAGTCGACACTTTTGTTTACTCGGGTTATAGAGTTTCACCATTTTACGACTCGATGATTGCCAAGGTTATTGTTCACGCCAGAACGCGGGAGTTGGCAATTGCCCGCATGAAACGAGCCCTTGAGGCGATGGTAATTGAAGGCATCCAGACGACCATCCCCTTGCATTTGAAGATAATGGATGACCCCAAATTCCGCGCAGGCGAAATTTCGACCAATTTTATGGAGTATTTCCTCAGTCGCGGGACTCGTCCCAACGGCCGGGAATCAACAGTAGGGGCACGGACTGCTTGAGAAGTTGCCGATTAGCGGCCGGTTCCTTTATAATGGCCGACTTTTCTACGAGCATTTGGTGCGTCTGAGAGGTAGAGAAACAAATGTCCCATGCAATCATAAAAGCCGGCGGCAAACAGTTCCTCGTCGAGGAAGGGCAAACCGTCAAAGTACCGTCCTTAACTGCTGATGCAGGCGCTTCTATTGAGTTGGAAGCCTTACTTACCACGGGTGATGACGGAAAAATCTCAGCAACGGTTGTCGAACACGGTCGCGAACCGAAGATCGTCGTTTTTAAGAAAAAGCGCAGGAAGCAGTACAAACGTACTCGCGGCCATCGTCAGGGTTACACGACTCTTAAAATTGATTCAATTAGTTAGTTGGAGCTAGTTATGGCGCATAAAAAAGGTGTTGGTTCCTCAAGAAACGGTCGCGACTCACATTCGCAACGACTTGGCCTCAAGAAGTTTGGTGGCGAGGCGGTGTTGGGTGGCAACATTATCGCTCGACAGCGAGGTACTAAGTGGAAACCAGGAACAAACGTCGGTCGAGGTAAGGACGATACGTTGTTTGCTTTGATCGATGGCGTTGTCAAATTCGAAGACAAAGGGCGTTCTGGGAAATTCATTAGCGTTTACCCGTTGGAGCAAACTGCTGCTTAAAAATCAGGCACTTGCAGTTCCGCGACGCTCGAGGCAGCACAAACTGCCAAAAGGGCGTCGCTTTTGATTTAAATGTTTATCGATCGGGCCAAAATTCATGTTCAGGGCGGAAACGGTGGTAACGGAGTTACTGCGTTCCGGCGGGAGAAGTTTGTCCCTCGTGGTGGTCCATCCGGAGGTGATGGGGGTCGCGGCGGTGATGTGTTTCTTGAAGCCGACGAATCTCTAAACACCTTGCTGCACCTGCGCTATAACCCGCGGCACATTGCCGATCGTGGACTGCACGGCGAAGGCTCCAATCGTTCAGGACGTAACGGCTCTGACTTGACGGTTCATGTTCCGGTGGGAACGCAGATCTTTGACGCGCAAACCGGCGAACTACTGCATGATCTGGCTGGGGATAAAGATCGTTACCTCGTAGCACGTGGCGGCAGAGGTGGATTTGGCAACGCGCACTTCACGACTTCTACGAATCGTGCGCCGCGATATCACCAAAGTGGAACTCCTGGTGAAGAGCGCGATCTGCAATTGGAGTTGAAGTTGTTGGCTGACGTTGGGCTCGTTGGTTTTCCCAATGCCGGCAAATCGACCTTCATCTCTACAGTTTCTGCTGCGCACCCAAAGATTGCCGACTATCCGTTTACTACTCTGGAACCGCACCTTGGAGTTGTCGACCTGGGAGACTTTCGCACTTTTGTAATTGCTGACATTCCTGGTCTGATTGAGGGAGCTCACGCCGGTGCAGGACTCGGAGATCGCTTTCTGCGCCACATCGAGCGCACCAAGCTCTTATTACACCTGGTGGATGTGTCGTCACTATCGGGGCGAGAAACCGTAGCAGACTACGAGACCGTTAATCATGAACTTGTTTCGTATAAACCGGAGTTAGCGGAACGACCACAATTCGTTATCGCTACAAAAATTGACGCTCTCGATGAGATTGAGCGCCTGACTTCGCTCAAGGAACGAGCGATGCGCGACGGGCGTCCGTTCTTCGCCGTCTCGTCGGCGACGGGTGAGGGAATCAGAGATTTGC
>DASROI010000456.1:0-4113 GCA_035646955.1 Pyrinomonadaceae bacterium | reverse complement strand
GAGACGCGGACGGGATCGGTTCGTTGAAGCGTTTTCAGATACGAATCCTTCTTGAACTGTGGCATCGAAATCTTGCGAAAGACTTCAGTTGGTCCGCCGCGCTCCAGGAGAAATTTTCCCAACGCCAGACGGTGATAATTGCTGGCAATCAGACCCAGTAGCATCACCGGCTCAGCTCCGTCTTCTAACAGCCGATGAAGAGTTTGCAGGGCTCGCTTCCTATCCTTTGCCATCAGCTGGTCACCTAAGGCGAAGTTTGAGAGTTCTCGCGAATGACCGATCAGATCATCGACATGTTGCATCGTTATTTGGCCCTTTTCAGAGCCAGCCGCCGCGAGCTTCTCCAGTTCCGAAGACAGCGTTTGAACATCAGTACCAACGAGGCTAAGAATCTCTGAAATCACGGGATCTGGAGCAGTAACGTTTAGCTCCTTCAAATAGACCCGGATCCACGATTTCGCCTCAACATCCGTTAGTGGTGAAAAATCGACCATACAACAATTGTCCAGTAAAACCTTTGTGGCCTTCTTGCGCTTATCCAACTCACCGGCAATCAGGATCATCACCGTTGATGGCGAAGGATTATTGATATAGCGAATGAGACTTTCTTCGTCGGCTTCGCGCAACTTTGCAAAGTCCCGAATTCGGACTACGCGATATTCCGACATCATGGGAAGTTGTTCTGCGGCAGCGATAGCGGCCTGAACCGAATCACTCAGCAAACTAAAACCAGATTCGTTGAACTCGCGGAGTGGAGTTTGCTTAAGTGCCGCATCGGCAATCTGTTGAGCCGCGCGTCCTCTAAGAAACGATTCCGAGCCCAGTAACAAGTAAAGTGGCTGGATGTTTTCTCGCAAAGACTTGTCAAGCTCTGTACGTCGCAACGTCTTCATTTCTTTTCGATTTCAACCGCATTGATTAAGGTCGAGACTATACTCTCGGCAAAAGCACGAGACATCCGGAGGATTGCAGGATCCTCTTCATTGAAAAAACTGCGAGGGTCACTGGCAAATTCATATTCTCCACGAAAAACGAAGTTCTGATTGTCGTAGAGCACTTTATTTTCGGTCTGATCTCGGACCGTGACTGCTGCAGCTATCGTGATCTCAAAGATTCTTGCGCGTCCCTTATCGTCCAGCAAAACGCCACCGAAATTAAAACTCTTGATAACACCTTCGATAACTGCGTCAGCTCCTTCACGCTGCCCTTGCACTCGGAGTCCACGGCCACGATGCACAAGCTCTCTCATAACTGCGTCGGTAAACCGGGATTCGATCTTGTAACGCAGAGCATTACTCTCGGTTTGGAACGCAGGAACGGCGACAGTTTTAATTCTCGCTGGAAGCTGATTCTTAGTAACCGGCTTGTAGCATTCCGCAAAACCGGAAACGAAGAAAAGCATCAGGATAAAACACGAAATTCGTAGAAACTTTTGCATCGAGTATGTCTCTGGAACGGGAACAGTTTAAGAGGGTGGATTCTCTCTTAAGCTTGGAATGAATAGCAAGTGGCCCCTGTGCGATCATGATCTATGGCCGCTATTGACCTATAATCCCACCGCTCCTGAACCTTACACCACACCGGAGATAAAGATGGCAACTGGTAAAGCTAAATCCGCTGCAAATCGGAAGGGTGCAACTAAAGCAAAGTCAAGTCGCAGGTCCGATTCTCCAGAAGGCCTGGCGTTAGGACCACGCAAGAAGCGACATGGACCATCTATTCGGCTCTCAAATCACAAGGCTCGAAGCGTGTGGTTTCAGGCTCGTACCACGTGGCCGGTTCGCGAAGCGCCGGTCAGAACACTCGTTGCCGAACGAGCGCGAGTACAAAAGGCACTTGGTTCTCCGACCGGCATCACTAACGAGTGGGAGTGTGTTGGACCAACAAATATTGGCGGCCGGCTAACCTGTATTGCTTGTCATCCCACCAGTCCCGAGCGGATTTGGGTAGGAGCTGCTGGCGGCGGGGTCTGGCAGAGTAGTGACGCGGGGCAAACCTGGCAGTCGTTCTGGAGTGAGCAGGAAATCCTCAATATTGGCTCATTGGCGATCGACGAGAAAGATCCGGATTTGCTCTATTGCGGAACTGGCGAAGCAAACCTTTCTCTCGATTCATATCCAGGAGTTGGTATCTATCGCACAACCGACGGTGGACGAAGTTGGCACTTACTCGCTTCTACTGAGCGCACTGGGATCCCAAGACATATTGGAGTTATAGCTATAGACCCGTTCGACTCGCGACACCTGGTTATTGGCGGGGTCGGCTACGCTGAAGTTAGCCAGACGGGCCATGATCTTGGTGGCATGTTTGTATCAAGAGATGCAGGAGTTACCTGGAAGAGGCAGACCTTCGTCTCAACTAAAAACTACTGGTGTCACTCGATAGTCTTTCACCCGACTAAAAGAAATACAATCTACGCCACTTTTACCGAACAGGGGGCCCGGAGTGGAATTTGGCGATCAACCGATGGTGGTAAGAATTGGTCTCATCTGACCAACGGACTTCCCGATCCAGCGCGATTCGGCAGGACCACTCTGGCAATCAGCCCGTCGAATCCCTCAGTCTTGTTTGCGTTTGCGAGCGATGAGGCGAGTGGAAACAGCGATCTTCTGTTAGGAGTCTTCCGCACTAGTAATGGAGGCGATAAATGGACCGACATCAGCACTAATCATTTTAAGAATGAAGGTCAAATTTCCTATGGCAACACCATAGTGATTCATCCAACAGATTCTGATCACGTGATTTGTGGAGGTGTTGACCTCCACCGGACTCGAAACGGAGGAAAAACCTGGCAGCAGATTACTGAATGGGATCTGGAACGCACGGAACCAAAATATGCTCACGCTGATCATCACGCGCTGCTCATGCCAAAGGCGGTTCCCGGTCGAGTTTATGACTGTAACGATGGCGGCCTTGATGTCAGCGAAAATGGCGGGAGAACCTGGACCAATCGGAGCAACGGTTTATCGGTAACGATGTTCTACGACATGGACGTAGCCCAAAGCAGCAGCCTGGTTTTTGGTGGCGGCGCACAGGACAACGGGACGGTAATTACAACAACCGGATCGAGCAGTAGTTTTTTCGAATTACTTGGAGGCGATGGCGGATGGATTGTCTTTGACCCGAAGAATGCAGGCCGTGTCTACGCGTCGTACTACAATCTTCATATTTTTCGATTTCGCGGTGAGACTTGTAAGAACGTTTCACCGCCAGCGACGGCCGATGAGCGAAGTTCAGTTTGGATGGCCTACATCACGCTCGATCCAAACGACAGGACAATCGTGTTCACTGGTTCATCCAGGGTCTGGCGCACCATAAATGATGGGAACAACTGGACGCCAGTCTCGCCCGAGCTCGACGGAAGCTCAATTTCGGCGATTGAGGTAGCTCCGGCAGATTCAAAAAAGATTTATGTTGGAACTGAGAACGGTGGCTTGTTTCGCAGCCAGGATGGTGGACATACGTGGAGTCCTAACCTGTCGAGTTCAATCCTGCCCGGTCACACGATCACTCGAATTGAAACTCATCCCGAGGATGCTCAACTCGTGTACGTCACGGTTGCCAACTTTGGTCACGGACATGTTTTTAGATCTACGGATGGATGTGTCAGCTGGGAAGATGTCGATCGCGGCCAGTTGCCGGATGTGCCGCATCACGCGCTTCTTATTCGAAGTGAGGACCCGAATTCGCTCTACGTGGGAAATGATGCAGGTGTCTTCGTGTTGGATGTTAACTCTGGGTTGTGGATGAACGTGACCATGAATCTTCCCAACGCGATGGTGATAGATCTGGTCTATCACGATCATGATAAAGCGTTGTTTGCCGCAACCTACGGCAGAAGTATCTGGAAGCTGCGCTTCTAGTTGGGGTTAGTTTGTTTTATTTCGTGGATCGCTTTCTTGGAACGTCACAGTCGAACCACTAAAAATATACGAAATTGCAGGCTGTGCTCACGATTGTTGAGTGTGGCAGCCAGGTCGCTGCGCTCGCGGTACTGAAATCTACTTTCGACCTGATCTTTTTTGGAACCAGTCGGATCGCTGAGAGAGATTGTCCTTACTCTCGCCGATCTTTGGTCTGACCGGTTTCAATTGACCAGGATCATCTTCACAT
>DASROI010000455.1:0-22189 GCA_035646955.1 Pyrinomonadaceae bacterium | reverse complement strand
CTGTAAGCGTTGGCTGGTGGGTTCGTAGCAAAGGTTTCATCGTCGGTGGAGGCCTCCTGATCACAGTTGCCGTGTGTCTTGTTCCTCTGTTTACTTACACGATTGAGGATATGCTCGGTCTTTGGCCAGCAGACCATCCCGGCAGTTATGCCAACTATTATCCATGGATTAATGGTTCGTGGATTGTTATGGAACTGGCGACAATAGCTGCTGCCTTCATTGCTCTGCGATATGTTCGCTTTGCTTTTCTAACGGCTCCCATTGCGTTCTCGTTCTGGTTTCTGTCGATGGATCTGGCGGCATTGATCTCTCGAAATGCTGATGTCAGTTGGAAAACGCGTCAGTGGGTGAGCGTCTTAGTTGGTTTGTGTACATTGTTAATTGGATATTTCCTAGATAGGAGTCTCCACAAGGTCGGCGAACCACGCTCAGAGGATTTTGCCTTCTGGTGCTATCTATTTGGAATGTTCGCATTTTGGGGTGGACTAACTTCCATGGACAGCGGTTCAGAGTTAGCTCGGTTTGTTTACTTATTGCTTAACGTCGGATTGATCGTGCTCGCACTCAAGACTCGCAGAATAACCTTCTTAATATTTGGAGCTGTAGGCGTACACCTTTATCTCGGGCATCTGGCTTACACAATTTTTAAAGACTCGTTCTTTTTCCCATTCGTCATCGCGTTACTCGGATTGAGTTTGATTCTGGTAACAGTGTTTGCGCAACGACGATTAATGCGACGTACGCTTGCCTAAGGAAAAGAGGCCAGGTTTTGTACCGCTTTGGCTGAATCGTTCGGTCCAAATATGCACACACCTGAAAGGCGAGGCAGTATCGACCTGTTACGACGCAAATCTGCTGCCTTTTACACCTTCGCCGGCACTTCGCGCTTGAACACCGCAAGTCGCACATACTGAAGATGTTTCTTTAGTAAACGAGTCGCTAAGATAGACTTCAGGGTTAGGAACGAAGGCGACAAATTCCCATCCGTTCTCTCCTAAATGATCCACATTCGGAAACCGCTCGTCTTTTTGGACCATCGATCCGAGATAGTACTCATCGCCGTCCAACAAGACCTGAACGCGAACGACTCTGTGTTCGAACTTTTTCACTAGTATTGCCTCCGTGTCATGGTGGGACTCAATGTTGAAGGATTTCTATCTTCTTTCTACTTGCCTTTCCACGAACTGGAACCGCTGTTGGTCCCTGTCTATTAGCCCGCGCCGCAGCAGCAATGTGTTTAATTTCGTTTGGGTGAGAGTTGATGGGGGTAGTATCAGCCTTAACGGTGGCTACACGCCTCGATGTTTCGATTCCAGGTTTTTCTCGAGGCCATGTGCTCCTAGTGGAAAGTAGGGCGCGACATGAAAGAGGGGACGCACGTTCCTGTCCCTGTAAGGCATTGAGCCGAGCAGGACTCGAACCTGCGACCCACTGGTTAAAAGCCAGTTGCTCTACCGACTGAGCTATCGGCCCATCTAAACGCGGAGAGCACGCTTTGGCGTGCTCTTATTATTTGGGATGGCATTCTACAAAAGATGGCGAGAATGTCAAAATGAGGTCTTTGAGCTTTGGCCTTCGATCTTTGATCCTTGGTCTTAGTGGATTCGAAATTAAGAGTCAAAGCTCAAAGAGCCCAAGACCCAAGACCCAAGACCCAAGACCCAAGACCCAAGACCCAAGACCTAATTCCTTAGCCATCCTCCCAGGGCTGAGTCGTGCACTATGATCGTTTGGCTGCGTTCAGGGCCCGTCGAGACCAGACCAATCTCGGTGCCAATCTGCTCAGACAAAAAATCGACATAGGCACGGGCGGCCGGGGGCAGGGAACTCATCTCGGTCATTCCCACGGTCGAACTCTTCCAGCCGGGCAATGTCTTATACACCGGCTCGACGCGTCTCAAATCCTGCGAAACTGCCGGCAGTGATTCGCACACACGGCCATCTAACTTGTAACCAACGCAAACTTTGATCTCGTCGAGCGTGTCGAGCACATCCAGCTTCGTTAACGCCACTGAAGTGAATCCATTTATCTCGGCCGCATATCTGGTCGCAAACGCATCGAACCAGCCGCAACGTCGCGGTCTGCCAGTGGACGCACCATACTCTCGCCCGCGTTCTCGAATCAGCTGGCCCAACTCCTCTTCGCCTTCCAACATCTCTGTCGGAAATGGACCTTCACCAACGCGAGTCGTATAAGTTCGAACGATACCCAGAACACCTGTAAGACGATGTGGAGCAAGTCCTGTTCCTATGATTGCTCCGCCGGCAATTGTGTTCGACGAAGTCACAAATGGATACGTGCCGTGATCCACGTCGAGCAGAGTAGCTTGAGCACCTTCGAGCAGAATCGATCTTCCTTCTGTTGCCGCAACGTTCAAGAAGTGTGTTGAGTCGGCAATAAACGGTGCGAGGCGTTCCGTCAAAGCCGACATCTCGTCGAAGATCTCGTCTACGTTCAATGGTGAGCCGCCATATGCCTCGATGATCCGGTTGGCATCTTCAAGATTGCGCTCAATACGTGAACGCAGAACATCCGGTACAAGCGCATCAGCAGTGCGAATTCCACGTCGACCAGCTTTATCTTCGTATGCTGGACCAATGCCTCGAAGCGTGGTCCCAACCTTTTCATTTCCAAGTCGCTCTTCGCTAGTGTGATCGAGTGCCCGATGATACGGAAGGATTAAGTGTGCACGGGAACTGATCTTTACTCTTTCGGGAGAAACTTCGATCCCTTGCTCGGTCAATCGATCAGCTTCCACGAAGAAGGCTTTTGGATCGATGACCATGCCGTTCCCGAGTACACATGTCTTTCCACGATGAACGATGCCGGAAGGTAACAGGTGGAGTACAAACGACTGATCGCCAACCTGGACCGAGTGGCCGGCATTGTGGCCGCCCTGGTACCGCGCGACGATTTCAAATTGCTCGGCGAGCAGGTCGACGATTTTGCCTTTACCTTCGTCGCCCCACTGAGCCCCTATGACTGCAATGACTTTTGACATTTTATTATTGGTTTTTCGACTTCGGCTTTTGGCCTAAGGCATAGGTCCTATTTGTGGTATAGGTCGTATTTCTCAAGCCCAATTTCTCAAGCCAAAACCCTACACAGCCTTTCCTAACCTGACCGGCTTCTCAATAAAGTAGTAACTACAAGTGCCACGTACTTCCTGAATATCTCGTTGCTCTATCGGAAATAGACGACATGAATTAGGACGATTTTCGTAGATCCCGCAAAGAGAGCTGCCATCGGGATTCTTCTTCAGAAAAGGACATTTGAAGACAAGCTCGCAGCATGCCCCGCACCGGTTGCAGTCTCCGCGACGTAGAGCTAGTGCCGCGATTACCTCCTGTTTACGAAAATTCGTATTTACAAATCTCCGAATCTTACCTTGAGCTTGTTTTGCGCGTAACTTCGCGGCCGTGACTTTACGAGAACGCAAACGTTCAGCGAGACGATCCTCAAACGAACGCTGCCTGTTGTTTTTGAAGTTACTCAAATTCTTCATCTTCAACCTGCGACCGAAAAGTCTCCGTGCAACCTTTGCGTTATCGGTCTCCGCGGTGAGTGGCCATACAAATTCGCAAAACTATATGAGGAGCCACAAAGACCACAGAGATACCGAAAACTCCTCTGCGGAATCCCAAACATGCGAGAGGCGCGAACTCAGTGTCCGCGCCAACAGAGTCGTCAAGAAGTCAGGCGGTGCTGAATTCCCGTTACCTTTAAAACTTCGATGTTGCCTCGTACAATTCCACGTATTTCCTGGCAGCTGCCGCCCACGAATTATCAATCAGCATGCCGTTGCGCTGAATCGTCTTCCATACTTCTGGTCGGGAATAAAAGTAAAGGGCTTCACGGATTTTTTCAAGCAAAGCCTGCCCTTTATAGGCGTCAAATTTAAACCCGGTCCCCGTTCCCGAGCGCGGTTCAAACTGCTCCACCGTGTCGTCTAAACCCCCGGTCGCCCTGACGATAGGGACCGTACCATACCGCATGCTGTACATCTGATTGAGCCCACAGGGTTCATACAATGACGGCATCAGGAACATGTCAGCGCCGGCCTCAATCTGGTGAGCCAGAGACTCCCCGGCATAACCCTTGTAAATGCCCACCCTGTGTGGTGCAGAGTCGTGCCACCACTGGAGAAAGTCTTCGTACTCACGAGCGCCGGCCCCAAGCGCGATGAAATAGCATCCGGCATTGACGATGTCGCGCGATACCTGGCGGATAAGGTCATATCCCTTCTGACCAACCAGACGGGAGATAATTGCGATAATTGGACGTTGTGGCTCTGGCTCTAAATTGAAGCGTTTCAGGAGGTCCAACTTGCATGCCGTTTTTCCTGAAAGATCTGCTACGGAAAAGTTAGCTGCTATGTGCGGATCTGTCTCGGGATTCCAGATGTCGTAGTCGACGCCATTCGTAATTCCGGCCAGACGGTCGCCTCGCAAACGTAAGAGCCAGTCTAAACCATGCCCTTGTTCTCCAGTTTGAATCTCCCGAGCATAGCGTGGACTAACAGTGGAAAGAGCTTCAGCGGCGATGATCCCGGCCTTCAACGCTGAGGCAGTGGTGTTCAGCATGAAATCGCTGCTGTCTGGAGGATCCCCAAAACCCAGCCACCAGAGATCTTTCGGGTCGAATAACCCCTGGTATCCAACATTGTGAAGCGAAAACAGACCCTTTGTTCCGCCGAAGAAGGGATCGTAGCGACGGCGCGCCCGAAGCTCAGCCATAGCAAAGCCACAGGGCCAGTCATTGCCGTGGACCACATCCGGCGCCCAATCAAGATGTTTCAGCAGAGCGAGCGAGGCGCGAGAAAAGAAAGCAAAGCGCACGTGATCATCCGAAAAGCCGTAAACCGATGGTCGGTCGAAGAACTCCGGTGCGTCGAGAAGATAGGCAGGAGCATCCGCAGCGTTGCTTTGTAAGAACCGAACCTGATGGATCCGGCCACGCCATTCGAGACTTACATTTTCGATCGCCGGACCACTAATCAGGTTTCGATCAATCTGTTGGTAGAAGGGAAGAAAGAGTCGCGCATCTACATCTAGTTGTTTGAGAGTTTTTGGCAATGCTCCCGAAACGTCAGCCAGGCCTCCCGTTTTTGCAAAGGGCACAGCCTCGGATGTCAGAATGGCGATACGCATATCAGCTTGAAAACAAGAGAGTCGTCGGCTAGTCGCAAAAAAGGCGGAAGGCCAGTCGTCAAACCGTACCTTCCGCCTGTTGGGCCTTTTATTAGCTTTGCATCGAAGCCAAAAACTCGGCGTTGGATTTGGTTTTTTCCAGACGCTCGAGCACGACTTCCATTTGCTCGACGGGTGAAAGCGGGTTCAGAACTCGTCTCATTACCCAGATACGATTTAGATCTTCCTTGCTGATGAGCAACTCTTCCTTGCGGGTACCGGAGCGCTGCAGGTCGATAGCCGGGAACAAGCGTTTGTCGCTCAGGCGGCGATCGAGGTGAATTTCAGAGTTACCGGTTCCTTTGAACTCTTCGAAGATCACGTCGTCCATTCGAGAGCCGGTGTCGATCAGCGCGGTCGCAATAATCGTCAAGCTGCCACCCTCTTCAATGTTTCGCGCGGCGCCAAAGAATCTCTTTGGTCGTTGCAACGCGTTGGAATCGATACCGCCCGAGAGAATCTTGCCGCTCGGTGGAACGACAGCGTTATGTGCGCGAGCCAGACGTGTAATCGAGTCAAGCAGGATGACCACATCTCGCTTATGCTCCACAAGTCGTTTGGCTTTCTCAATCACCATGTCAGCGACCTGCACGTGACGTGTCGGCGGTTCATCGAATGTCGATGAAATGACTTCTCCGTTGACGGAGCGCTGCATGTCGGTGACTTCTTCGGGTCGTTCATCAATCAGCAGCACAATCAAGGTGACCTCAGGATGATTCTGAGTCACTGAGTTAGCGATTGTCTGAAGCAACATCGTCTTACCGGTGCGGGGTGGCGCGACAATCAGGCCGCGCTGTCCCTTTCCTAACGGTGTTACCAGATCGATAACTCGGGCGGAAAGGTTCTCGGTGGTCGCCTCCATCTTAAGCTGCTCTTCTGGATAGAGCGGCGTAAGGTTATCGAAGAATACTTTTTCTCTGGCCTGGTCGGGCGACTCAAAGTTGATGGCTTCAACTTTGATCAAGGCGAAATATCGCTCGCCTTCTTTGGGCGGTCGGATTTGGCCGCTCACGGTGTCGCCAGTGCGCAGGTCAAATTTTCTTATCTGCGATGGTGATACGTAGATATCGTCCGGACCTGGAAGATAGTTGTATTCGGGTGCACGCAGGAAACCAAAACCATCAGGCAAGGTCTCGAGTACGCCCTCAGAAAAGATCAGACCACTTTTCTCGGTCTGCGCCGCCAATACTTTGAAGATAAGCTCCTGCTTGCGCATGCCGGTTGCGCCCGGCACATCCATGCTTTTCGCGATTTGCGTTAGCTTGGATATGGACATTTCTTTGAGATCCGCGAGGTTGTGAAAGCCTTCGTTCTTGCCTTCACGTCCTTCTCTCGGTTCTCTCTCGGGAGCTTCAGCGGTTGCTACGGTGCCGCCATCTTCTCCGTTGGCGTCGTTGTTCGCGCTTGATGCGCGTGAACGTGTTCGTTGTGACATGTCAGTTGTTCTCTTACGATTTCAATGCCGCGTAACTTGCGGCTAATCAATTACCTGAGCGTTGGAAGTGAACGATCGTGCGGTTAGAGCGACAGATACGGGCAGCGAGGCGCTACCCATTCATTCGCGAGGTGTTAAGAAAGATTCTCCTCAATGTGTTGTGCAATTATTTCAATTCGCGTGGGCAGCGATCTCAAGTTCAAATTGGATGCCACCAGTTCCACACGCGTGGCCCACAAAAACAAGATTGACCTTCGGGGGCTAATGAGATTGTACGGATTGCCGACTTGTGCTCTGAATACTAGCTTACTCACTCCTGCCGCGCAAACGGTGAAACTGGTTTGAGTGTCACGCAATTGCGCTTTTTATTGCACGCCAAAGTTCATCACGGCCGCGAGCGGTTTTGGCGGAATATGCCATTACACCGTTGTGATTGAGCACGTGTGCAATATGCTCAAGGTTCTTTCTTAGCTCGTTGTTAGAAAGCTTATCGGATTTAGTGGCAACTATAATTCGGGGCTTATCGTTGTGGCCAAGCCACTCGTGAAGTTGCAAATCCTGTTTTGTGGGTTCGTGGCGCGAATCTACGATATGAATTGATAGCACAAGCTGACTGCGGTTGGCAAGATAACTCGTGACCATTTCCCCCCACTCCGACCGCACGGCCTGCGGTACCCGGGCATAACCAAAGCCGGGTAAGTCCACGAACCTAAACTGTTTGTTTATCTCAAAGAAATTTAGAGACTGGGTCCGGCCTGGAGTCGAGGAGGTCCTGGCCAGTCCTTTAACCGCAAGTAATGAATTCATCAAGCTTGACTTGCCTACATTTGATCTTCCCAGGAAAGCTATTTCCGGCTTCCGATCTTTTGGCCAATCGCTTTCGACAAACGCACTTTTCAGAAATTCCGCACTCGTTACCTTCATTAGGAAAACAGTCTTCCCGCTTCCACTTGAAAACAAATTGGAGTTGGGGTTGCCTTCCGACAACCCTGACTCGAAGAGCGGCTGGGGGAAACCACTGTCATTAACTTGCCGACGCTGCTGACTGGCGTTGAGCTATACGAGCTGCCATCTGCTTCATTCTTTCCCGGATGGCGGTCAATCGCTCTTCGTAGTTCGGCACCTGCTTCACCAGCTTTTCAAGATGTCCCATGGCCTGCGGCGCATTGAACTCGCGCCGTAAATCTTCGATAAAGGGTTCAAGCTTCGCATAGACAAACAGGTGCTCACCGTTGGCCTCGTTAAACATTTGTGCATCAATGGCACCATTGTTTACAAGCGAAGCTGCCATGTCCCAATAGGAAGTGACCATGCGGTAGTAGCCGCTCTTGTCACTAATCAAAACATCGGTGAAATCCTCGACCTTTGTCGGATTGAAGGTGAAGAACCAATTTCGAGCGTCGCGCATTGTTGCCTCGCGTCGCAGGTCGTAGAGCTTCAGGATCAGATCAGCGTCTTTGTGTTTGCTCATTTTCAGTGCTCCTATGAATTAGTTTAAGAAAGAGTGGAAATTATGTCCTCAGTACGGTACCTCAAGCGAAACGACCGGATGGTAACTCAACGAAGATGACTGTTACATCCGGTCGCTTCGCTAACTCCACTTGCACCGATCGCTGAACAACTCACCCGATGAGTGTTCTTGTGAAAAGCACGACTCACGCTAGCCGATTAGGGCTAGCGTGAACGGGTTGAGTAAATCGAACTACGAGAAAAGACAGAATTAGCTGGTTTGGATACCTTGCGAAGGCGGTTCAGTGGTCCACAATGGAGGTGCCCCATCGGCCGTTGCGGCAGCGTCGGTTGGGCAGGCATCTTCAAGTGCAAGAGCCAACACGTCATCGATGGTATCGACGAGGTTAATAGTAAGAGCGTCCACCACTTCTTCCGGCAGTTCGACCAGATCCTTCTCGTTGTCTTTCGGAAGAAGGATAGTGTCGATCCCGAAGCGATGGGCTGCCAACAGTTTCTCTTTTACGCCGCCGATAGGTAACACCCGCCCGCGAAGAGTAATTTCACCGGTCATTGCGACGTTCTTTCGAACCGGCACTCTGGCGAGGGCAGACGCCATGGCGGTCGCCATCGTGATACCGGCAGACGGTCCGTCCTTTGGTATTGCGCCTTCTGGAATGTGGATATGCAAGTCACGTTTGCGGATGAAGTCGAGACTCATCCCGAGACGTTCAGCTCTCGCCTTGATACAGGTCAGAGCAGCCTGCGCAGATTCCTGCATCACCTCGCCCAGTTTTCCAGTGAGTGTTACTCCACCGCGACCCTTGACCAGCGTTGCTTCGATCTGTAGTACTTCGCCGCCAACTTCAGTCCAGGCGAGACCGGTCGCCAGGCCAATTTCACTATTAGCCGCGACACCCTGTTGCCGGAATTTGATGGGGCCAAGCATTTCACGCAATCGCTCAGCGTCGATGCGAGCGCTGGCCTCCTCGCCTGATTGTTCGGAAACAAATTTTCTGGCGATCTTGCGGCAGCAGGAGCCGATTTCTCGTTCGAGGTTTCG
Organism: Pyrinomonadaceae bacterium; assembly: GCA_035646955.1. Taxonomy (GTDB): domain Bacteria; phylum Acidobacteriota; class Blastocatellia; order Pyrinomonadales; family Pyrinomonadaceae; genus PSRF01. The sequence continues at coordinate 13,052 of DASROI010000455.1, read as the reverse complement.
GACGCCGGCTTCTCGTGTGTAGTGACGAATGATCTCGAGAATACCTTCATCGGTAAAATCGAGTTGTTCCGGTTTCAATCCGTTGGCGTCCGCTTGTTTTGGAACGAGATGGCGCTTTGCTATCTCGAGTTTTTCGCGTTCGGTATAACCAGACAAGCGCAGGATTTCGAGTCGATCCTGCAGCGCCGGTGGAATCGTATGGAGAACGTTGGCGGTTGCTATAAAGAAGACCTTGGACAGATCGTATTCGACGTCCAGGTAGTGGTCCTGGAACGTATGGTTCTGTTCAGGATCAAGAACCTCCAGCAATGCTGCACTCGGGTCGCCACGGAAATCCGCTCCCAGCTTATCGACTTCGTCCAGGAGTAGAACGGGATTCACCGTTCCAGCTTTTTTCATCATCTGGATGATCTGGCCAGGTAGAGCGCCGATATAAGTGCGTCGATGTCCGCGGATCTCTGCCTCGTCGCGGACACCACCAAGTGAAAGTCGAATAAACTTTCGTCCGGTGGCTCGAGCAATCGATTTTCCTAGACTGGTTTTCCCGACGCCCGGAGGTCCGACGAAACAGAGAATTGATCCGCGTGGATTCTTAACCAGCTGCCTAACAGCGAGGTACTCAAGGATGCGTTCTTTGATCTTGTCGAGTCCGAAATGGTCTTCGTTGAGAACCTCTTCGGCTTTGATCAAGTCCTTGATTTCTTTTGACTTCTGCTTCCACGGCACACTGATCAGCCAATCAATGTAAGTGCGTGAGACCGTTCCTTCTGCTGACATCGGTGGCATGGCTTCCAAACGGTGGAGCTCTTGCATGGCCTTTTCTTTGGCTTCATCAGTCATGCCGGCTTCTTCTATCTTCTTCTTGAGTTCTTCGAGTTCAGCCTTCTCATCTTTACGTCCGAGCTCTTTGTGGATGGCTTTAATCTGCTCGTTCAGGTAGTACTCCTTTTGAGCTTTTTCCATCTGCCGCTTAACCCGGGTTTGGATGGTGCGGTCGAGCTGGCGTTTCTCGATTTCGGTTTCCAGCAACTCGATCAGTCGTTGCAGTCGGGCCTGCGTAGAAAAGATTTCGAGTAGTCCTTGTTTATCTTCGACTGAGATTCGCAACTGAGATGCGAGCGCGTCCGCAAGGTGCGAAGGCTCTTGATTTCTTAAAGCAGTCTGCAGGGCGTCAGTCTGTGTGTCGGGAGCGAGTCGCAAATGTTGTTCGACTAACTGTCCCACTTTTTGGATCAGCGCATCAAGTCGGGTTCCTTCTTCGCTCACGACGGGAGCGCGGCGCACCAAAGCCATGAAGGCGCCATCACTATTTTCAACGCGAACAGTCGTGGCGCGTTCCCGACCTTCGACCACGACTTTGATCTGACCGTTATCCTGTTTCTGAGATTGTAGTATTCGGCCGAGGGTCCCGACTCCGTAAATCTGTTCGGGAGTTGGTTCGTCGACCGTGGCATCATGCTGGGTCGCCAGGAAGATCGTCCGATCAGTGGCCAGCGCCTGCTCCAAAGCGCGAACCGAACCGGGACGGCCTATTTTGAAGGCGACCTTAGTGAAAGGAAATATGACGACGTCGCGGATAGGTACCATCGGATACCAGGCAACGTCGGCGGGGGTTCGATCTGAATATTCTTCCATGATTTAAGTAACTTTTTTCCGAGCCATTGCAACAAAGGCGAGCCGCTAAAATTGCCGTCTCGCCTCTCATAAGAGATGTCTAATAGTAGATCATTTCCCGTGGGTGCGCTACTTTCCCGTTCGGACGCGCTGGGACGAAAAGGTTAGGCTGCCGCGCCGTCGATTCCGGTCAGACCTTCACCGGGAACCGCACGTCGTCTTTCGACCATTTCGCTGGTGATTACGAACTCTTTTACGCGTTTCTGCGAGGGCAGGGTATACATTGCGTCAAGGAGGAGTTCCTCGAGGATCATCATCAGGCCGCGGGCGCCAACTTTCCTCTCTACGGCTTGTCGGGCGACGCCCTTGAGAGCATCTTCAGTGAACTTCAGTTTAACGTTGTCGAAGTCGAATTTCTTCTGGTATTGCTTAACGAGGGCATTTTTCGGCTCAGTAAGGATTTTTATGAGAGCGCCTTCATCGAGTTCGTGCAGGACACCAGCGACGGGCAGTCGACCAACGAACTCAGGAATTAAGCCAAACCGGATTAGGTCTTCGGGTTGGACAGCGGCAAGCGCTTCTGCATGGCGATGCGTTCCGGATTTGACCTCTGCATGAAAACCAAGTGATTTATTTCTCAGGCGTCGCTCGATAACTTTTTCCAGTCCTACAAAGGCGCCACCACAGATAAACAGGATGTTCGTTGTATCGACCGGGAAAAACTCCTGGTGTGGGTGCTTGCGACCGCCCTGGGGCGGAACGTTAGCAACTGTACCTTCAAGGATCTTCAGGAGTGCCTGCTGAACGCCTTCTCCTGAGACATCGCGGGTGATTGATGGGTTTTCATCCTTTCGACAGATCTTGTCGACCTCGTCGATATAGATGATGCCTTGTTGAGCTCGCTCGACATCACCGTTCGCCGCCTGCAGGAGTTTAAGGATGATGTTTTCAACATCCTCTCCTACGTATCCTGCTTCAGTAAGTGTCGTGGCGTCGACGATTGTGAATGGAACCGCCAGCATCCTCGCGAGTGTTTGCGCGAGTAAGGTCTTACCTGTACCGGTAGGTCCGATCAGAAGAATATTTGCCTTCTGGATTTCGACGTCACTCCGGCGGCGGCCAAGTTCGATCCTTTTGTAGTGTTGGTAGACAGCAACCGCCAGGCGCTTCTTGGTTTCATCCTGGCCGATTACGTATTCATCCAAGAAGGTTTTGATCTCTCCCGGTTTGGGAAGAGGAGGTCTGGTCGCTACGGACTCTGCCTGTTGATCATCGGTGATGATCTCGTTGCAGATGTCGATGCATTCGTTGCAGATGTAAACGGTTGGACCAGCGATGAGCTTCTTAACCTCGTTCTGTGACTTCCCACAGAACGAGCAGCGCAGAGTGTCGTCGGTTCTTCGTACCATATGCTAAAGAGGGAAGCTCCTTAAGACTCTTCGGTTTACTCGCGATGCGCGATGACCTCGTCTATTAAACCATATTCCTTGGCCTGCATGGCAGACATTATTTTATCGCGTTCAACATCACGTTCCACGGTGTCGTAGGACTGGCCCGTATGTTTGGCGATAATTTGAGATGTCAATTCGCGCATACGAAGAATTTCTTCAGCTTGAATTCTGATGTCCGTCGCTTGGCCCTGCGATCCGCCTGACGGTTGGTGAATCAAAATTCGGGAGTTCGGAAGTGCAAAGCGCTTGCCTTTAGCTCCTGCTGCCAACAGCAAGGCGCCCATCGATGCACATTGGCCAACACATATTGTAGTGACATCGGGACGGATGAATTGCATCGTGTCGTAGATTGCCATGCCGGCGGTAATCGATCCACCTGGTGAATTGATGTAGAGGTTGATGTCCTTTTCCGGATCCTCAGCCTCGAGAAACAATAGCTGGGCAACAATCAAGTTTGCAATTTGATCGTCAATCGGGGTGCCGAGAAAAATAATGTTGTCTTTCAGTAGTCGCGAGTAAATATCGAAAGCACGTTCGCCTCGCGACGTTTGCTCGACAACCATTGGTACTAAAGCCATAACAGAAACCTCACTTGGAGCTATAGGGGATTGGAGTTCAGTGTTGCGAAAACTTATTCAGAATGAGACTTGATGAAGTGAGCCGGGGATAGAGCGGGAACTACTCATCCTGTGAACTAGCGACTTCGACTTTCTCTTCTTCGCTCCACTCTTCTTCCGTTACGTGCGCATTCTCGATCAAAAAATCAAGCGCTTTACGATTGCGCAACCTGTGCGCGATGCTACGTTCGCCTCCATCCTTTGTCAAGGCAGCCCGCACTTGCTCTCGCGGTTGTCTTGAGGCAGTTGCGATCGCATCGATCTCGGCTTCAACCTCTTCATCTGAGACCTCAATCTTCTCCTCCTCAGCAATCCGATCGAGTAGCATTGTCGCGCGCACGTCTTCTTCCGCTTGTACCTTCAATTCTTCGCGCGCACCCTCCCAATTTACGTCGCGATTGCGAGGATCGATGCCACGCGAAATCATGTCACGCACTACACTCTCGAGACGATGACTTGCCTGTTGGTCAACCAGGGTCTGTGGTACTTCAAACTGGTGACCCTCAAGAAGTTTTTTCATTACGTCGCTCCGTAAACGGTGCGACGATTCGTGTCCAGAGCGTTGTTCGAGATCTTCTTTGATCTTGGCACGCAAAGTCGAAACTGAGTCGAACTCATCACCCAGACTCTTCGCCCATTCATCATCAACTTCAGGTAGTTCGCGACGGCGGACGGCAGTTACTTGAACTTTGTAGTCGACTTTTTTTCCAGCGAGCCCAGCCGATGTAAAGTCGGCCGGGTAGTCCACCACGAAAGCTTTTGATTCGTCTGGTTTTGTCCCGATTAAGTTTTCGGTGAATTCAGGTTGCACACCTTCACCGCCGAGCACCACTTCGACATCCTCAACCTTGATGTCTTCTTCATCTGGCTGATCTACAAAGGTACCCTGAACGTTGATGGTAACCGTATCGCCCAACTCAGCTGCCCGATCTTCGACCGGTTGCATCGATGCTGAAGCTTCACGAAGTCCTTCGATGGTCTTCTCGATGTCAGATTCTGTGATCGGACGAACACGCTTTATGGCTTCGAGTCCTTTATAAGAAGACAGCGTTACTTCCGGAAACACCTCGACACCCACTTTTACTGTTATTGGCTTGTCCCCGAGCGCTTCGAGAGCTTCAGAGTTGTCTAAATGAACGTCAGGTTCGCCGATCGCTGAGAGAGAGTGTTCGCCGATCGCACTGTTGACTGCTTCGGGAAGGAGTTCTCGGAGGACGTCACTTCTGATCTCGGTTTTATACCGACTCCGTACAACTGCACGCGGAGCATGTCCTTTACGAAATCCCGGCACAGTCGCAGCCTTCGCATACTCATCGCTGATTCGATCATAGGCCGTACGAATTTGTGCCGGCTCGATCTCTATTTTGATCTCCTTCTTAGTTGGGGAGATATCTATTAATTCTGTTTTCATCTTTATGGGTCTTTGTTCTTAGGTCTTTGGTCTTGGATCGTTGGTCTTTTAAAGGCCAAAGATCAAAAGCCAAAGGCCAATATGGTGCGAAAGGGGGGACTCGAACCCCCACACCTTTCGGTACCAGATCCTAAGTCTGGCGCGTCTGCCAATTCCGCCACTTTCGCAATTGCTATTCAAATAACACTTAACATCACGTCATTTTATACGGGCCAAAACTATATCACTGCATCCCAAAATCGTGTTAATGCCCCCCTGTGAGGGTGCCAATCCGTTGGTCTTCTCGTTCGCCACGAGATCTCCCGTCGGTTCTAGTTGGTGTTAGTTCGTGTGATTTCGTGGAACGTCCGTTACGCTCCCAGAGAAGCGATCCACGAAATAACACCAACGAAGTCCATCAGAAGCCAAACCCGTTCGGCGCTATACCCGTTAAAAGTGTAAAGGATGTCGTGATAACGATCGTAAGGCACGTTTTGACAACAAACACACAGGAGGGCGTTTCCTACAGTTAACTGACTCGGTATTCCACTTTGGGTTTGCCGAGAAAGTCTTTGCCGGTGTGCTTCTTAATAAGACCTAACTGTTCCAGTTCGTAGTACGCACGTTGGATCTCGCCCCGGTCGACCGAAAGTTTCTGTGCGAGAGATCCGGGAGACGGAAGATTCTCACCGGAGGCAATGCTCTTACTCTTTATATGACTTTCGATCTGTTCGCGGACCTGCAGGTAAACCGGATTGTGGCTAAGGTCTTTTAATTCGATATTCATGGGAGGTTTATTCCATCTTGTTGGGCATAACCCATAAGTGGAGCGCCACAGGGACGCCCTTTTGTCATAGCGTTCTTGTCACCTTTGATAATGAGCGAGGCGAGTCTGGATTCAGCCCCTTCGCCTCGGCCAGCAGAGCGGCGAAAAGTTGACCTGGAACTATGTAAGGAATCGGCGCTACGAATTCGTCGATCTCTTTCGGCATCACAATCGATCGGCTACAAAGAGCGGCGGCGTCTAAGTCGCTCGTGATAGCCAACGTGTCCGCGTGAAGCTCTCGCAGCCGCTCAATCAAACTCTTCACTCCTGGCAACATGACTCCGGGCGGCGCGAACAGGATAACTGGAAAATGGCGCTCGACCATCGCGAGTGGTCCATGTAGAAAGTCAGCAGACGAGAAGCGCTCGGCGACCACGTAACAAGTCTCCATCAATTTCAGCGCCAGCTCGTAGGCGTTTGCATAGGCCAGCCCGCGTCCGACAATGACACAGTTTTCCATGAAGACGTAGCGTTGGACCAATTCAAGAATCGCAGGCTTCTGCTCGAGGGCACGCTCGACAAAATCAGGTATCACTTCGTAATCGAAGGCTGGCTTTCGCGAGGCCAGCTCGCACGCCAGCATATAGAAAAGGAGCATCTGTCCCGTAAACGTTTTTGTTGCCGCCACCGATCGCTCGCGACCACCGTGCGTCAGCAAAGTCTCATCAACGAGCTTTGTCATAGACGAGTTGGGCTCGTTTGTGATGCCAACCGTAAAGGCCCCGGTGCTGCGCGCGTTTTCAAGTACTCGATTGATGTCTTCTCCTTCTCCTGATTGCGACACACCTACTACCAAAGCGTGGTCCAACTTTAGCTTTGCGTTGTAAACAGTATGAACGGATGGTGCTGAAAGGGAGACAGGAATCCCGGTGGTAATTTCAAGGAGGTAGCGGCCAAATAAAGACGCATTGTCGGAGCTGCCACGCGCGACCAGGACGATCAAATTGATATCACGCGACTTTAATAGTTTTCCGAGGCTGGCGAGTTTGTTTCTTTCCTCGCTGATTGTCTTAGCGAGTGCTTTAGGTTGCTCGGTTATTTCCGAGAGCATCAAGGACACGGTTCAGTCAGACTCAACTCTCAATAAGTTGGCTTGGCGCTTTGCGCTTTGAGCTTCGTACTTGGTACTTTGACGTCAGCATTCTGATTTTCCTCACGAAGCGCAATACAAAGTACAAAGGACCAAGTACAAAGTACAAATATGGAAAACACTCTAACACGAAGTTTGGGTTCCCGTCTGATCGTCCTTGGACTGTTTCTGGTATTCGTGAGTGGTGTGACGAGGGCACAGACATCCGGTGAAGCTTCAGTCATCGCCGTTATTCCCAGGCCAAGACAAGTAACATCCAATGGAGAGTTATTTAAGCTCGATCGCGGGGCACATCTGCTTCTCGCTGACTCGAAATCGGTTGAAGACAAATTCGCAGCCGCCGATTTTATTGATGACGTCAAACAAACTTCCGGTGTTGGACTACGAGTCTCCGGCGGGCGGTCAAAAGCCATCCTGATCGGAAAATTGGAACTTCCAATCATTCAGAGTGCGCTGAAGAGCAGAAATATTACGGCGGATCAGTCGCTGGGAGACGAAGGCTATTTACTCGATGTTCGTAAAGATGGCGTGATCGTGACGGGCAATACGTCCGCCGGAGTATTTTACGGATTGCAGACTCTGAAGCAGCTCGTTCGTGGTGAGACTTCGAACGGTCATATTCAAGGTGCGCACATCGTTGATTGGCCTGCGATGCGTTGGCGTGGCGTGTCGGACGATATCAGTCGCGGTCCAGTTCCCACGCTCGCTTACATCAAACGTCAGCTTCGTACATTCGCAGTATTCAAAATGAATATGCACTCCTTTTATATGGAGCATGCGTTCGCGAGCACTGAACATCCGCTGATTGGGCCAGAAGGAGGTTCACTTACTCCGGATGAGATCAAAGAACTCGTCGCATATGCGCGGTCGTATCACATTGAGCTGGTTCCCGAGCAACAAACGTTTGGGCACTTACACAAGGCTCTTAAGCTCGAAAAATATAACGCGCTTGCGGAAACACCTTACGGAGATGTCTTGTCGCCGCAGCAAGAAGGTAGTTATAAGCTCATTGCGGACTGGTATCGAGAGTTGGACCAATTGTTTCCTGGTCAATTCTTTCATATTGGCGCCGACGAAACTTTCGAACTGGGACAAGGTCAGAGTCAGGAGGCGGCCCGACTCAAAGGAGTTGGTGCGGTTTACTTTGAACACCTCGACCGTGTTCGGGATTTACTCAAACCCTACAATCGGAAGCTGATGTTTTGGGGCGACATTGCTTTAAATCATCCTGACCTTATCGGTGACATTCCAAAAGACCTGATAGTAGCGAACTGGGATTATGCGCCTCGCGATAGTTACAACGCGAGAATTGAACCCTTTAAGAAGGCGGGTTTAGAGCAGCTTGTTTGTCCGGGTGTATGGAGTTGGAGTCAGATCTTTCCCAACATCGAGTCGTCTTCGAAAAACATCATCAACTTTGTGAGAGATGGTCAAGCCGCCGGCGCCATAGGCATGCTCAACACCAGTTGGGACGACGACGGTGAATCACTATTCGAAATGGCGTGGTACGGAGTTGTTTTAGGCGCCGCTGCCTCATGGCAGTCGCAACCCTTTGATCAAAAGGAGTTCGATGCGTCGTTCGATTGGGCTTTCTTTCGCACTGAAGGCCAAAGTCTTGTAGGAGCGATCAGAGCCCTCGGCAGTGTTAACGCAACTCTTGGAGGCGCCGCCGGTGACGAAGCGTTCTGGCGCAATCCATTTAATGGTGCTTTTCAGACACAGGCACGCGCCAATGCAGAGAAGATCAGACAGATGCGTCTCCAGGTGGAGAATGCAGAAGAGGCAATCCTGCACAACAAGTCGAAAGTGCGGCGCAACGGTTCAATGATTCCGGTGATGATTTTCGCAGCTCAACGCTTTGACCATTTGGGCCGACGGGCGCAAACTGTCGAGAAGTTCAGCCGTGAGTACTGGGACGCATACCTGAATCTCGGAGATCGGACTAAGACGCGCAGGCTGCGACGCTACACCGGGGCGATCTACAATCATCTGCGAGAGATGGCCGAAGAACTCTCAGAGTTAAAGTCCCGCTATCGAGAGCAATGGTTGGCTGAGAATCGTCCGTACTGGCTGGAAAGTATTCTTTCACGTTACGATCAGGCAATCTCAATCTGGCTGGCAAAGAGTCGCGAGATGGATGACGCTTTGCGCACGTATGACACAACGTCAATTCTTCCTAACCCGGAAGAATTTGGTCTGGGTACACGTTAACCTTGGAGTACAGCGGCCCGCTGCCGCCTTGTCACTCCTGCAACTCGTTAATAACCCGCGGCCTAAAAGCCGCATAAAAAAGCGGCGCCAGGTCGGCCGCACTCCAAAATGAAACCATCAAACCGCCTAATCTCACTTGATGTCTTCCGGGGTATCACCATCGCCGCCATGACGCTGGTAAACAATCCTGGAACGTGGAGCAGTATCTACTGGCCGCTCGAACATGCTGAATGGAACGGCTGGACTCCAACCGATCTGGTATTTCCGTTCTTTCTCTTCATTGTTGGCGTTTCAATTACGCTCGCCTTTGGACGTCGTATTGAAGAGCGCGGTGTGACGCGAGACCTATATATAAAGGTCATAAAACGGTCATTGATCATTTTTGGGTTGGGCCTGTTTCTGAATGGCTTTCCTCATTTTCATCTTTCCACAATAAGAATTCCCGGTGTCCTTCAGCGAATAGCAGTTTGCTATCTCGTGGCCTCGCTAATCTTCCTCGGCACTCGAGTTAGAACCCAGCTATTAATCGCACTGGCATTACTAGTGTTTTATTACATCCTCATGACCAAAGTTCCTGCTCCAGGATTCGCAGCAGGAGATTTGACTAAAGAGGGAAGTCTTGCGTCTTACGTTGATCGCGTTGTGTTTGGTCCACATATCTGGAAACAAGGCAAGGTTTACGATCCTGAAGGAATACTGAGCACTATTCCCGCGATCGCCACGACGCTATTTGGAATTCTTGCAGGACACTGGTTCCGTACTGAACGGACACACTACGAGAAGGTTGCGGGGTTGTTTGTCGCGGGTGCAGTTTGCGTGATGATCGGTTGGGCCTGGAATCCATTCTTTCCCATCAATAAAGCGCTCTGGACCAGCTCATATGTTTTCTTCACAGCCGGTCTCGCGCTCCAATTACTTGCTCTCTGTTACTGGCTAATCGATATAAAAGGCCATCGCCGTTGGGCCTGGCCTTTTGAAGTCTTTGGTATGAATGCGATTGCCTTGTTTGTCGGAAGTGGCTTGATGGTGAAGTTGATGGAAATGATCAAGATCACTGCGGCCGACGGGTCTAGAGATTCATCGCAGGGATGGATCTTCGATCATCTTTTTCTGTCGTGGGCCAGCCCCGTCAACGCCTCACTTGCTTATGCCATCGCATTTGTTTTGGTCTGGTTGGTTCTTATGTGGTTGCTTTACAGGAAGAATATTTTCCTGAAGGTGTGATGATTTCTCTGTGCAACCTTTGAGTGCTCATCGTCTCGGTGGTTAGTTTGCATTTGAAGTCAATCCACCGCAGAGGCACTGAGAACACAAAGGTCGCACTGAGAGCTTTAGACCTAGAGCGAACTCGGTTCAGTTACCCGGTTTGTAGCCGGGACCGCGGAGAACCTTGCCGCCAAGGACTGCGGTTCTTTTGCCCTTATCGACGCTTACTTGTCCGTTCACTAAAACATATTCAATTCCGGTTGGATATTGATTCGGTGACTCGAATGTGGCGCGGTCAATCACTTTCCCAGGATCAAAAATCGTTACATCGCCAAACATTCCTTCTTTTAATAGGCCACGATCACGTAACCCCACTCGCGCAGCAGGACCACCAGTCATTTTTTGAATAGCACTTTCCAGCGACAGGATCTTTTCGTCTCGTACATAACGGCCCAGTATTCTCGGATACGTTCCCCAGCCACGTGGATGTGACTTTGAGCCTGCCAGTGGACCATCAGTCGCGCGCGAGCCACTGTCGGTACAGAAGCTTACAAACGGGGCCCGCATCGCCGCCCTCAAATCTTCTTCGTTCATCATGAAATAGATCGCGCCGGTCTGACCATGATCTGCCAGGATTAGATCGAATACCGTATCGAGTGGATCCTTTTTCTGTTCTGTCGCAATTTCCGAGATCCTCTTTCCTTGTAGAGGTTCCAGTTCACGATTCACTACGGCTCCAATCAAAACACCCGATGGTCCACCACTACCCAGATAAATGTTTTCCCACTCTTGTTGGTCGGCCGATATCTCTTTCTTGAGCCTTTCGCGAGTTGCCGGATCTCTCAGACGCTCCATCATCTTGTCGGTCCCACCTTCGAGTGCCCAAGGCGGTAAACATGCGCTTAGCGATGTGCTCCCGGCGACGTATGGATAAACGTCTGCTGAGATGTCCAAGCCACTGGCACGAGCGTCGGTGATCTTTTTGATAACTTCCGGCATCCTGCCCCAATTTTTCTTGTACGCAGTCTTGAGGTGCCAGATTTCTACTGGTATTTGCGCTCGACGCGCGATCTCGAAGACTTCGCTCAACGATGCATCAAGCGCATTGGCCTCACTGCGCTGGTGCGTCGCGTAAATACCCCCGTACTGTTTGGCGACCTTAGCCAGCTCGACTATTTCATCCGTTTTCGCAAACCTGGCCGGCACGTATTGCAGCGAAGTTGAGAGTCCCAGGGCTCCCTCCCGCATTGCATCAGCTACTAGCTGCTTCATACGTTCTAGCTCTTCAGTTGTCGGCGGACGATTGTCGTATCCGACGACATATTCTCGAACTTGAGTTGCACCTACAAATGTGCCCAGGTTCAGTCCGGTACGTTGGTGTTCGAGCCTTTTGAAATATTCATCGAGAGTTCGCCAGTCGATCTTCAAACTGAAGCGCTTTAGAAAATCTTCCTGTTCCCTGATTTGTCGTTCATTGATCGGCGCTATTGATTCGCCTTCGCCCGTGATCTCGGTCGTCACACCCATCATCACCTTGCTCATGCCACGAGGATCAATCAGAAGATATGTTTCCGATTGGCCCAGCATGTCGATGAACCCCGGGGCTACTACTAATCCAGTTGCGTCGATGGTCCGAGTTGCCGTCGCATCAGCGAGGTTTCCTATCTTTGCGATACGTTCGTTCTTGATACCGATGTCACCAACAAAACCTGTTGCGCCTGTTCCATCGATGATGCGGCCGTGTTTGATAAGCAGATCATAATCAGTAGCGGCAGCTTCGTTGCCGCCGGTGAATTTGGATGGCAGGAGTGTTGTCATGATAACTATGAGCGATAGGATTATTCTCATCTGTTGCTCCACTACAAGTCTAAAAATTTCTTCCGCTGATTTGGTTCAGGTAAAAGGCAGGTATCGTATTTTCCGAACACGCTGTATCGGTTGCTGGCCACAAACCGATAAAAAGAATCACGCAAACCTTTAGGCATGTAGACACCAACTGCAGCGGCGAACTTCCAGAAGCCGCCAAGCGCCCGTCCAGCCCGCAAGATTGCGTCGGATCGACTGAACAGCTTTTCATCCGAGCGACCGTAATTCTCAAGAACTTGAACCGTGTCGAGATCGCCGGCATCAACTCCGTGACGCGCCAATGCTTTGTGAGCGAAATCGCTTTGCAGTGAGGCAAACTTCAGCCGGTCGTGTTTATCACGCAGCAGCAGGAATTGGACCAGTCGATTACACAGTCCACAAACGCCGTCGTACAGGACAACTAAATCTGATTCTGGTGCCATATCAAAAGTTACGGAACTATGAGCGAAGCGAATGCCGCGTGATATGGTTGATCAACAAGTTGGCTTTGCACAAAAGTGTCGAATTTTGCCGACCTGCGAGTCCATTACAGTACCGTGAGCGCAGCGGGCCGGATGCTACACTCAATTTTCCGTGGTTATTCTCACGATCGCTTTGTTGAGTGTGGCATCCGGTCGCTGCGCTCGCGGTACTGTAATGGTCGTTTCTTTGCCTTTTGAAAAAGCCGTTCGCGCCAATCGCTGCGCGCCTGCTTCTGTAACTGCTCGTGTTTGACAAGAAAGGGCACGACCCTTCACGGCGTTAGCGGCGATTGATTTGCCGTTCGCAGCTGATTGTTAAT
>DASROI010000454.1:0-2576 GCA_035646955.1 Pyrinomonadaceae bacterium | reverse complement strand
CTCGAGACTCACCCGACGCTACCGCGAATCGGTACTGACCGGTCTCGCAACTTGATCGTTTGGTTCGATGCAAGTTTCTCACGCTTGTTCGTTCTACTTGGGAACCTGGTTGTAAATGTGGGTTCTAAATTGCATGACTCATAACATCGGCGGCCGTCAACACGGCACCTTAACAGGGAGTTCATCATGGACAGAAACCTGGTTGCTACTTACCTCATTATCCCCGGTCTCGTTATTTTCTCAGCCCTGGTTCTAATTTCCTCACGATTTGCGCAGACTCCGGCGCTGGCACAAAGCGATGACACGCCAGGCACGCTCGCTGTTGTGGACGGGAACGGAAAACGCAAAGCTGTTTGCCCGTTGAAACAAACCAAGGTAAACGCCCAGATTAGTGGCTTCCTTTCCCGCGTCACCGTCACACAAGAGTTTGAAAATCCTTTCAAAGACAGGATTGAAGCGGTCTATACGTTTCCTCTGCCCCAGAACGCGGCAGTCGACGACATGACGATGAACGTGGGAGAACGGACCATAAAGGGAAAAATTCTCCCGCGCGAAGAGGCTCAGGCAGTTTACGATGCGGCCAAAGCGAGTGGCCAAACCGCAAGTCTTCTGGACCAGGAACGTCCTAACATCTTTACGCAGTCAGTTGCGAATATACTGCCGGGCGAACAGATAAAGATCACGATCAGTTATGTCGAGACTTTGAAATACGAAGCTGGTGCCTACGAATTTGTATTTCCAATGGTCGTTGGCCCACGTTACATGCCCGGTACTCCAACTGGCGCGAGACAGGGAAGTGGTGCCTCATCCGATACGACTGAAGTTCCTGATGCGTCGCGGATCTCGCCGAAGTTCGTCGAGCGCGGCATGAGAAGCGGACACGATGTTTCGCTGGATATCCAACTTGATGCCGGAGTGATCTTGACTGGAGTCGACTCAAAGTCGCACGAACTAAATGTGGAGCGAAATGGCGATGCTCACAGTGCTCATGTGCGGCTCAAAGATAACGCAACTATTCCGAACAAAGATTTTGTCCTTCGTTATGAAGTGGCGGGGAAGAAGATTGAAGACGCTGTCCTCACTCACCGCTCGGAGAAGGGAGGCTTCTTCACAATGATTCTTCAGCCTCCCGATCGAGTCGCTCCTGAAGACGTAACTCCCAAAGAACTCGTCTTCGTACTCGATACGTCCGGCTCGATGAATGGTTTTCCGATTGAAAAGGCCAAAGAGACTATGAAGTTGGCCCTCGACAGCCTCTACCCCTCTGATACTTTCAACCTCATAACCTTTGCTGGAGACACGAGCATTCTATTTCCAGAGCCTGTGGCCGCAACCAGGCAAAATCTGCAGAAGGCGCAGGCATTCCTCGCCTCAAGATCTGGTAGCGGCGGCACGGAAATGATGAAGGCTATTCGTGCGGCCCTCGAACCGTCAGATAAACAGGACCACATGCGCATCGTTTGTTTCATGACCGACGGTTATGTGGGCAACGACATGGAGATCATCTCCGAGATTCAAAAGCATGCCAACGCTCGGGTGTTCGCGTTTGGAATTGGTGGTTCAGTCAATCGATTCTTATTGGACAAGATGGCTGAAAACGGTCGCGGCGAAGTTGAGTATGTAGCTTTGAACGATGATGGTTCAGCTGCTGCTCGGAGATTTCACGAGCGAATTCGAAATCCATTGCTCACAGACATTTCTATCGATTGGGGTGGTCTACCAGTGGCTGACGTTTATCCGCAGCGAATTCCGGATCTTTTTTCAGCCAAGCCGCTTGTCTTAAATGGTCGTTTTACTGCTCCTGCAAATGGAACGATTAGATTGAAAGGCAAGATCGCAGGCAACGATTTTGTACGAGAAATTCCCGTGAACTTGCCCGAGACGATGGCTGCAAACGACGTGTTGTCATCACTATGGGCCAGGCAACGAATCGAAAATTTAATGTCTCAGGATTATCAAGGTGCTCAGAACGGTTCGATGAGACCTGATTTAAAAGAGACAGTCACGCAACTGGGCCTCGAGTACCGGTTGATGACTCAATTCACCTCGTTTGTGGCCGTCGAGGAGATGATCGTGACTGATGGTGGAGCGCCACGAAAGGTTGATGTGCCGATTGAAGTGCCAGAGGGTGTCAATCGTGATTTTGTAGATGGTGAAGAGATGAAGTCCATTTCGATGGGATACGTTAATACTCTTTCGATTCGGCAGAGAGGAATAGTTGGAGGCGGAGGAGCGGGTGGCAGTTTGAAGCGAATGAGGTCTGCCCAAGCGCCTCCAATGCCAACGCCCGTCGTCACAAACAGGCCGAGCGGCACTCTTGGTGCACCCACAATTGCGATGGAGGTGGACGCCGCCGATAATGTTGCCGCCCCGAGTAAGACTCATCCCGCCATAGCCGGACTGATCGAACGTGTGCGAAACAAGAGGTTATCGTTTGATCCAACCGAAGCCAGGTTCGTTAAGGACGGTAAAGCTGACATTCAAATCTGGCTGACCGATAAATCAACTGCAAACCTGGACCAGCTTAAGCAATTGGGCTTCGAGGTGGTGTTGGATCCGAAGAGTTCAAAACTTCT
>DASROI010000453.1:0-20128 GCA_035646955.1 Pyrinomonadaceae bacterium | reverse complement strand
TCTTCGCTCGCTGTCACTTCTGAAAGAGACGTCATTGTTTCCACAGTCATCCTGCTCGTGCTCCATCCTTGATCGGCTTTTCCGGCATTGCGAGAACGGGTGTTAGACCATCGGCATATCCGATATCGAACAACATTCCTTCGGAGGTTTCACCGCGCATCTTGCGCGGCTCTAGATTCACAATAAATAGCGCCTGTTTGCCTTCGATCTCTTTTGGATCGGCGCGCTCATTCTTGATGGCAGCGAGTATCGTACGTTGATGATCTCCAAACGATACCGTTAGCTTCACCAGCTTACTAGCATTCTCCACGTCATTGACAGCCAAGATCGTGCCCACGCGCACATCGATCTTCTCGACCTCCTCCATCCTGATCAAAAGCTTAATTTCCGCTGGTGTAAATTCCATTTTATTTTGTAGGGGTGGCCCTCCGTGGGCGCCCCTAGTCGTAGAACAAGCTATTCTTTCAACCAACGCACACGGAAGAAGACTTCATTCATCAATCGGGGCTTCAGCAAACAGGGCGGGCGGCCACGGAGGGCCGCCCCTACGGATTAGTTCCCACCAGCTTAAGACCGGTAGTTTCCGGCAATCCGAACATTAGATTCATGTTCTGCACTGCCTGACCGGCGGCGCCCTTCACTAAATTATCGAGCGCTGAAAAGATGACAACTTGATTCCCTCTGACAGCGAATCCTAAATCGCAAAAGTTTGTAGTCTTGACCCAGTTGATGTCGGGGGATCCTTCCACTAGCCTGACGAAAAACGATTCGCGATAAAAGTCCTGGTAGATCGATCGAAGATCCGCCAGCGTTAATTCACTCTTCGTTTCGACATAAATCGAAGAGAATATTCCTCGCGCCACTGGCAGCGAATGCGTCATGAAGATCAGTTCACTGGTCCAATCGCCAACGCGTCTCAACTCCTGCTCAATTTCGGGAACATGCTGATGAGTAAATGGCTTATACGCATAAAACGAGTTCATGCGTTGCGGATGATGAGTGTTTGCCGCAGGTTTGACCCCAGACCCGGACGACCCGGTTTTCGCATCAACAATCACCCGACCAGAAAGCAATCCACTCGCGGTAAGCGGAGCGAGGCCCAGTAACGTAGCGGTGGCAAAGCAGCCAGGATTGGCAATTAGACGCGCCGAACTGATTTGCTCGCGATTAGTCTCAGTTAGACCATAAACAAACTCTGTCTGTGTCTGCATAGCCGTGTGCGCCTGCTTGTAATGCTTTTCAAACGCCTCCTGGTCGCTCAGCCGAAAATCACCGGACAGGTCAATTGCCTTGACGTTCGTAGGCAGCCTCGGTACAACCTCCATCGCCTGGCCATGCGGCAGTGCCAGGAAAACACAGTCAAGATCGGTCAGCGTCTCGGGTGACTCGGGTGCTTTTGAGAACTTAAGTTCACACAGGCCGAGCAGGTTACGATGTACTTCAGCGACCGCCTTGCCTGCTTGCTCGTTAGCGGTGACGAAGGCGATTTCCACGTCGTTGTGGAACAGCAGAATGCGCAGTAGCTCCGACCCGCCATAACCTGAGCCACCGTAAATACCCACTCGAAGTTTGGTCTGATTCAACGCCTTCGCCTCCTTTCAAATAGTTTATGCAACCGCGCCTTTACTTAGACCGTATGACTATCACGGTCTACAACCCGGTCAGTTTGAGGTGCTCGCTTATGAGATGGTCATATCTCGGGTTTTTTACTATTGGCATAGCTTTCATCGGTATCGGCCTAAGCACCCAACGTTCTTTTCTCTACATCGGCCTCGTTTTCTTGATCATCAGCCTCGCAGTATTCCTACGCAAGCGTTAGACCGAAGTGGTTTGGGCTTGCATCGTATTGACCTTCTGCATCACGAGTCGAAACAGCTCAGCGCCGTTTCTGCGAGCATTGGCAGCCGGTACAGAAAACTGACTCTCAATGTATTCTTCACCCATTCGCGAGTCGGTAACGGAGCCTGAGACAACATCCACTTCAACTCCGCGTCTCTGTAATAGTTCGATACCGCCCCATGCGCCGACATAATCAGAGGCACAAAAGACCAGCGCCGCAGTTGCCTCTCGAAGCTCGCGATCGGCAAAAACGGTGTCGACCGAGTAGCCACCCAGGATGCCGTCTCCCATCTCAATTACAATCAGATCCGGACTGACTTCATTGAGCTGAGCAATGATCGCCTTTGCGGTTGGAGCGAGATCAAAAACGTCAACGGTTGAAGCGAGACCACAATCGAGAAAACTCGCTGTATGGACCGCTCCATGGTCCGCCATGTTCAGCGTATCTCGCAAACAAGCAACACCAGAGAGTTTCGCGGCCGCGACTCTCAGACCAGCCCTGGTCGCCTGCTTGATCAATTCAGTAGCGGCGTAGGTCTTTCCGCTGTTCATACTCGTACCCGCAATCATCACTATCGGCGCGGTCTCGCCCAGCGTTGTTTGCGGAGCCAGCGCGCTATCGGCGATGTTTTGGATTCGACCGTTTTCATCGCAAACAAGTCCTACGACTTCGAGTTTGATGGCATCGCCGAGACTAGAGTGATGACCGGTGCAATAACCAATCACACCACCCATGTTCAGGAGGTGAAGCTCGTCCCCGGCTTTAACTGATGATGGGACATCCCCGACAAAACCTTTGAGGGCACGTCTTCGACCCAAGACGCCGAGTAGCAAATCGCCCGGATTGATTTTTGCGAGCCTTCCAGTCGGCAGTTCGAGCATGTTGTAAGTCGCACTGTCAGTCAGTGCTCTTACGACGACGACATCCCCGGGCTGGGGATTAGAGGATGAGGAAACATAGGCCACAGTCTTTGATAGTCCGAGTGGCGAAGTTGCGGAACCGATCTTGTCGACGTCTGTAACTGTAACTTGATTCTGCAAGTTCATTTGTTTGTCCTCCGTCCCGTCAGCTTTGTTGTCCTAGTCTCAGTCTCAAGGCATTTAGTTTGATAAAGCCTTCTGCGTCGCGCTGGTTGTAAACAGTGTCAGCCTCAAACGTGGCGATCTTCTCGTCGTACAACGAGTTGGGTGACCGTCTGCCGACGACAATCGAGTTGCCACGGTACAGCTTAAGCCGAACGTCTCCGGTTACTCTCTGTTGCGTCTCGTCAATCATGGTTCGCATGAGTTTGAACTCAGGTGAGAACCAGAAACCGTAATAAATGCTTTCGGCAAACTTAACTCCAAACGAATCCCGCAAATGCATTACTTCGCGGTCGAGCGTGATCGACTCGAGAGCTCGATGTGCTGCTTGAAGTATCGTCACGCCAGGAGTCTCATAAACGCCGCGCGACTTCATTCCCACGAATCGATTTTCGACCAGATCAACTCTTCCAATTCCATGTTCGCCACCGATGCGATTCAAATCAGACAGCAGCTGTACTGGAGATAAACGCTTTCCATTGATCGCGACCGGCTCACCTTTTTCAAATGACACTTCCAAATACTCTGCTTCGGACTTCGCCGTCTCGGGCGATTTCGTTAATTGAAAGATATCTTCAGGCGGCGCTGCCCAGGGATCTTCCAGGATTCCCCCTTCGTAGGAGATGTGCATCAGGTTGCCGTCCGTCGAATAGGGCTTCTCGGCAGTTGCCGTCACTGGAATGTTGTGCTCGCGAGCGTACGCGATTAAATCCATTCGACCTTTGAAATCCCACTCGCGCCAAGGCGCAATCACCTTGATATCGGGCTGCAAAGCGTAGTAGGTCAGTTCGAAGCGAACCTGGTCATTACCCTTTCCGGTGGCGCCATGAGCCACCGCGTCGGCCCCTTCCTGTTGCGCAATCTCGATCTGTTTTTTAGCGATGACGGGACGGGCGAGCGAAGTACCCATGAGATACACGCCCTCGTAGACAGCATTCGCCTTGAGCGCGGTCCATACATAGTCGCGCACAAACTCTTCGCGTAAGTCTTCGACGTACAGCTTTGATGCGCCAGTCGCGTGCGCCTTTTCCTCAAGGCCCGCGAGTTCAGCGCCCTGGCCTACGTCAGCGCAGTAGCAAACGACTTCGCAGTTATAGTGATCTTTCAGCCAGCGAAGCATCACCGATGTGTCGAGTCCCCCCGAGTACGCCAGAACGATTTTGTTTATCTTCTTGTCCACTTGGTTTCCTTTTTGGACTTGGGTCTTAGGCCTTTGATCTTAGATCTTTGATTTAGGTTTCGTTTCAATTCAAAGGCCGAAGGCCAAAGACCCAAGACCCAATATCAAAGGCCCAAGCCCAAAGCCCCAATCCTCACCCGAACAGCCCCAATATCGCCTTCATAGTTTCCCGTTGTGACTTCTGATCACGAACGGCGATAAACACCGTATCCTCACCGGCGATCGTCCCGACTATTTCCGGGATCGCGGCGGCGTCTATTTCAACTGCGACCGCAGACGCGAGACCGGGAATAGTTCTCGCGATTACCAGCGAATCACCCGCATGGTCTAAACTCAGCAGCCCTCGAGCGGTTGATCCGTTTGGCTGTGGCAGCGTGTAATGACCGTGATGTTTGACGACACCAAGTTCTTCCAGGTCCCTGGACACGCTCGATTGAGTTGCCGGCACGCCTGATTTTTCTAAGAGCACCCGCAAGTCTTCCTGGGTGCCAACCTGCGTTGACCGGATCAAACTCAGGATTCTTTGTTGTCGCTCTTGCTTATTCATAATGACTTATGCACTCTTCTTGCATAATCAATGCATAGATGCATAAACTACCACGTGAGTTGTAAGATGGTCAAATGGTTGGAATAGGCCCTATAGGTCACATAGGTCCTATTTCCCGATAAATGGAGACAAGATGTCTGAAACAAAAAATCTTTGGGGTGGCAGGTTCAAAGGGAAGACGGATCCGGGGTTTGCGTCGTTCAACAATTCTTTCGGGTTCGATCGGCGAATGTTTGAGCAGGATGTCGTAGCGAGCATTGCGTATGCGAAAGCACTTCGATCGGCCGGCGTTATTTCTGAAGCAGAAGCTCAACAGATCCAGGATGGCTTGTCAGAAATTAAACGAAGAGCAGAAGACCAGTCTTATTTCAACTCTGATTCTGAAGATATTCATTCGTTTGTTGAAGGTCGCTTGATTGAACTTGTTGGCGATGTCGGCAGAAAACTCCACACGGGACGGAGTCGAAACGATCAAGTGGCCACCGACTTTCGCCTCTGGGTCCGGGATGCTATCGATCAACTCGATGTAGAGCTGCGGAATTCTCTAGCGGCGCTACTTGATTTCGCTGACGCGAATATCGAAGTCGTCATTCCCGGCTACACTCATCTACAACCGGCCCAACCCGTTCTCCTGGCCCACTGGTGTCTCGCGTACTTTGAGATGTTGGCACGCGATCGAGCTCGTCTGTCTGACACTCGCCGGCGCGTCAATATAATGCCGTTAGGGTCGGCTGCGCTCGCCGGCAACTCGTTTGGGATTGATCGAGAAGCTCTTGCCGCGGATCTCGGGTTCGCAGAGGTGTCAAAGAACAGTCTTGACGCGGTGAGTGACAGAGATTTCTGTCTCGAATTCCTCTCGAATTGTTCGCTTGTGATGGTCCATCTTTCGAGGCTCGCTGAAGACATCATTATCTATTCAACAAATGAGTTTGGTCTGATTCAACTTGGAGATGCGATTGCTACTGGATCGAGTCTGATGCCGCAGAAAAAGAATCCCGACTCGATGGAGTTGGTTCGCGGGAAGGCCGGTCGAGTGTTTGGCGATCTGGCTGGAATGCTGGCGACGATGAAAGGCTTACCGCTGGCTTATAACAAGGACATGCAAGAAGACAAAGAGGCAGTGTTCGATGCGTTCGATACGGTTATCGCCTGTCTCCGGGTCACTCAAACTGTGCTCTCGAACATTGAGATCGACCGGGTCCGAGCTAAAGTTGCCTCCAGTCAGGGTCATATGAATGCAACCGAGCTGGCTGATTACCTGGTGCGCAAGAGTATTCCATTTCGCGAGGCTCATGAGATCATCGGTCGCATTGTGATGCACGCCTTAGCTGAAGGAAAAGATTTACAGCAGCTCACACTTAACGAATTGCGTTCATTCTCGACATCATTCGCCGACGATGTCTACGAAGTCCTTTCAGTCGAGAGTACTTTGAATGCCAAGTCCGTCATTGGCGGCACCTCGTCAGTCCGAGTAGCTGCGGCTTTAGGGCACGCCCGTCAATCGTTGACTTAAGTGAAGTGGACCTTCGTTCGGAGGAGTGGGCGGTTTCTACCTTCTTTAGAAAGGATCGTAGAGTGACGCTGAGGATTGCGGAGCGACGCAGAGTATTTGGCAGGCAATTGATTGGGGCATACTCGTTGTTTATCGGCGGCGACGGGAAACCGAGGGAGAAGGGGACGCGGGAACTGTTGGCGTGGCCTGCGATGGTTGTTCAGGTTGAATTGTTTCCTGGTAAATGAACTGCGTGTCCACGAGTTTCAATACGACGGCTGGCTTGATCGCATTCCGATTAGCATCCATGCTGATCACACCAGTCACACCGGGAAAGTCTTTTGTCTGCGCGAGTGCGGCTTTGATCTTGTCTCCGTCCAGGGATCCGGCTCGCGTGATTGCGTCAATTAATACACGCATCGCATCGTAAGCGAGGGCGGCGTGTGCGTCTGGCGACAGATTTCCATAGCGTTGACGATACTCGTGCGCGAATTTCTGAATCGCCGGAGACGGATCATCGACCGAATAGTGAGATGTAATATAGCAACCATTCAACGCGTCACCACCCAGTTGCCATAATTCCGGCGCATCCCAACCATCGCCGCCAAGTAACGGCTGTTTAATGCCTATCGCTCTTGCCTGTTTTGCGATGATCGCAACGTCACCGTAGTAACCTGGCACATAGACCACATCAGGGGCGGCGTCGCGAATAAGACTCAACTGTCCTTTGAAATCAGAGTCGCCCTGCATGTACGACGGTTTCGCGACAATCTGCCCGCCCAGCTTCGCGAAACTGATCTCAAAATACTCCATCAGACCACGTGCGTATGACGAGTTGAAGTCAAACAGGATTGCTGCTTTCTGCGCTTTGAGATTATTGATTGCGAATCTTGCCATCACTTCGCCCTGAAAGGCGTCGACGTAGCAGGCTCGGAATATGTAATCGCCAACTTCTGTTACTGCCGGATCGGTTGACGATGGTGAGATAAGCGGAATGTGTGAAGACTGAGCCTTGGGAGCTGCTGCGCGACTATTACCGGACGTGCCTCCTGCAACAATCGCGACGACTTTATCCTGATCGATCAGCTTACCGGCAAGTTTGGCAGCCTGTTCCGGGCTTCCTCGATCGTCTTCAATTACTACATCTATCCGCCGTGTATTGATGCCACCGGCCTGGTTTATTTCATCGGCCGCCATTAGCACACCATTGATCGCCGACTGTCCAAAGTTAAAAGTTGGACCACTTAGATCCCCGAAGTAGCCAATCTTAATTCGACTATGATCGGGCCGCGTTTCTCCACTGGGACGGCTGCATGAAAACGCCAGCACCATGATGAAGACTTGACCCAGAACGAGACTCGAACGAAGTACGGTACCAGTGTTTTGCGGGTATGACTTTAAGGGCGAATTTGCTTGAGTGGGATTCTTTATTCTACTCACCTAGGTAAGCTTCTTTGATTCTGGGATCAACAGCCAGCTCTTTCGAAGGGCCTTCCATCACGATACGTCCGGTCTCTAACACGTACGCTCGATCAGAGTGGCCCAGCGCTGCATGGGCGTTTTGCTCAACCAGGAGGATCGTTGTGCCCTTGCTTTTAATTTCATCAATTGCTTCGAAGATTGTGTGCACAACAAGTGGTGCGAGACCGAGCGACGGTTCATCCAGGAGCAGCAGTCGCGGGTTCGACATCAGTGCACGGCCCATCGCCAGCATTTGCTGTTCACCGCCCGAGAGCGTGCCGGCCTTTTGTGATTCGCGTTCCTTGAGACGAGGAAACATGCGGAACGCCCGCTCCATGCCTTCAATGATGCTCTTCTTGTTCTTGTTCAGATAAGCGCCCATCCGAAGGTTCTCGCGCACCGAAAGGTTTGCAAAGACTCCGCGACCTTCAGGCGACATTGAGATTCCTTTGGCTACGAGCTTGTGCGTAGGTTTACCGCCAATCTCCTCACCTTCGAAATTGATCTCGCCGGCGCGTGGTTGCAGCAAGCCAGTAATGGTACGCAGAGTCGTAGTTTTGCCGGCGCCATTCGCTCCGATTAATGTGACGACTTCTCCGGCTTCAACGTGTAAAGAGATTCCGGTCAACGCCTCAATGGCACCGTAATTAACTGATACGTTTTGGAGGGTTAGCATTTTCTGTTTGGGGTCTTGGGTCTTCGGTCTTCGGTCTTAGGTCTTGGTTTTTGGGTGCTTTCTAGTTCGAACCGATTTTACAGTTCCGCCAAGACCAAAGACCTAATCACCTAAATAAGCTTCAATCACCTTCGGGTCATTCTTAATCTGTTCGGGCAGCCCCAGGGCGATCGATTTGCCGTAGTCGACCACCTGGATACGATCGCAAACGCCCATCACGACTTTCATGTTGTGCTCGACAAGAAGAATCGTCAGTCCAAAGCGATCTCGAATCTCTTTGATCAACCGCATCAGGTCTTCTTGTTCGGATGGATTCATCCCGGCAGCGGGCTCATCAAGCAACAATAGCTGCGGACGAGTCGCCAGGGCCCGAACGATCTCCAGCCGTCGTTGATTGCCATATGGAAGACTTGTACCACCCTCATCTTTGAAACGAGCTAGATCGAAAATCTCGAGCAGCTCCACCGCAAATTCTCGATGTTCGCGCTCATCACGCACAAAGCGCGGTAGTCGGAAGACTGCGTCGACGATGCGCTGCCTGGCGTGGCGATGACATGCAGTCATAACGTTTTCCAAAACAGACATACTCGGGAAGAGCCGGATGTTTTGGAAGGTGCGCGAGACACCTCGTCTCGAGATCTCGTACGGTTTCAAACCGTCAATGCGTTGTCCCTGAAAAAAGATTTCGCCTGAGGTAGGTTTATAGACTCCCGTGAGCAAGTTGAAGATCGTCGTTTTGCCGGCGCCGTTTGGGCCAATTAGTCCATAAATCTCTCCGGACTGTACATTCATATCCAAACAGTTGACCGCGATTAGACCACCAAACTGAATGGTGCAAACTCTGGTCTTCAGTACTGAATTACCATTCTGGACTGGTTGTGCGTTCTTCAGGCCACTCATGATGACTTACCCTTGCTTGATGTGTTCGATGGCTGTTCCGCGATTGGCACTCCCTTTTCTCCGACCGGCTTATCACCTTCAGGACGACGTTGGGGTCGCTTTAGCCATGAAAGGCCAAACTCTCTTGTTCCGAGAATTCCTTGTGGACGCGTCAACATGATCAAGATGAGTAAAGCCGAGTAGACAACCAGACGATACTGCGAAAGATCCCCCGGTAGCTGACGCAACAACTCGGGCATGATCGTAATAACAATCGCACCAAGCACCGCACCGGTAAGCGAACCCATGCCGCCCAACACGATCATAATTATGATTTCGAATGATCGAATGAACTGAAAGTCGTTGGTACTTAAGAATTGTGTGTAATGACCAAACAACACGCCGGCCATCCCAGCCAGTGCGGAGCTGATTACAAACGAGAGCACTTTGTAGCGAGTCGTATTGATGCCCATTGCTTCGGCAGCAAGTTCATCTTCGCGAATCGACACGAGGGCTCGTCCCATATCTGAGTGGACGATGTTGTAGACAATGACGATAGTTAATACTGCAAATAGACCAACCCAGAGAAAGTTGGTATAGCCAGGAACGGTAAAACCTGTCGCGCCGCCAACCTTGTCGATGTTCAGGATTACGATTCGAATAATTTCGGCAAAACCGAGAGTGACGATCGCGAGATAATCGCCGCGCAGTCTCAGAGAGGGAATCCCAACCAGTAAGCCTGCGAGCGCTGCCGCAATACCACCTACCAGAATGGCGAATAAAAAGATGAGAGCATGTGCGGCCGTGCCACCAATCACGCCAGCCAGTGAGTGCTCCCAGGTTTGCGCGTGATAGACGGTTAGGTAGGCCGAAGTATAAGCGCCGACTGCCATGAATCCCGCGTGGCCAATTGAAAACTGTCCCGTGAAACCGGTGATAAGATTCAACGATACGGCGAGAATTACGTTTATTCCCGCGAGCACGATGACGCGCCCATAATACGGGGGCACACCAAACCCAAACAGACCTTCATCGCTCATGTATTGGTTAATCGCGATGAGTATCAGGATGATGACGAAAGCGGCGAGAAGCCGTTTGACTAAGATGGGCATTTGTTATCTACAGCTGCTATTGATCAACCGCCGTGCGTTAGTTCTTCGCACAAGAATAACGACTCAGCAGTACAGTACCGAGAGCGCAGCGACCGGATGGTACCCTCAACTTTCGGCCTGGATAATCGTTTTCGTGGCGTGTACCATCCGGTCGCTGCGCTCGCGGTACTGTACCCTCAACTTTCGGCCTGGATAATCGTTTCGTGGCGTGTACCATCCGGTCGCTGCGCTCGCGGTACTGTACCAGTCAACTTTCTCACACCTTCTCCTGGACGGTTGATCCGAGCAAGCCACTTGGACGAAACAAGAGCACAAGAATCAAGATTGCGAAGGCAACAGCATCGCGAAACGTCGTCGGAACACCAACATTTTGTCCATACCCAACGACAAATGTTTCAGCGAGACCTATCAGTAAACCGCCGAGCACCGCGCCCGGAATATTTCCGATGCCTCCCAAAACGGCGGCCACGAATGCTTTCAATCCCGTGATGATTCCCATTAACGGATCAATCTGCGGATTGTACTGGGCTGTCAACACACCGCCAGCGGCGGCTAAAGCTGAGCCGAGTGCAAATGTGACGGAAATTATCATGTCGGTGTTGATTCCCATCAACTTTGCTGAGTTGAGGTTGAACGACACCGCGCGCATTGCAGTACCCACCTTTGTCTTGAAGATGATCCACTGCAGGAGCAGCATCAAGAAAATTGAGACGCCGAAAATCAGAATCTGAGATTTTGAAATGGCTGCATTGCCGAAGAGTGTATAGCTTTGTTCCTGCAGTAATTGCGGGAAGGCTCTGGGAGCGGCGCCGAGTTTTGCAACGAAGCCGTTTTCAATCAGGAGCGACACGCCGATGGCCGTAATCAACGTCGTCATTCGCGCATATTTTCTGATTGGCCGGTAGGCAAATCTTTCGATTGCCATACCGACCAATGCAGCGATGATCATTGCGCCAATCAAAACGATGACAAGACCAACGAGCGATGGTCCCGCGGCGAATCCGAGTTGCGTTGCGAGGAAGAATCCAGCGAACGCACCAACCATGTAAATATCGCCGTGCGCAAAATTTATGAGCCGCAAAATACCGTAGACCATCGTGTAACCAAGCGCGAGTAAAGCGTAGATCGCACCGATGGTCAGACCATTAATAAGCTGCTGAACAAAGGTATCCATAGTCGTCTGTGATCTTACGGATTCCTAATTTCCAGCCTTGCCTGGAGCTTCAGTCGTTGCCGCTGGAGCAGCTTTAGTCTGTGGTCCCATTCCTTCTGGATAGATTGTTTCCTGGTAGATGTACTTTTTGTCCTGGAGTTTAAGTACGACTGCCGGCTTCACGGCGTTGCGTTGTGCGTCCAGTGAGATTGTTCCGGTTACCCCGGCAAAATCCTTTGTCTGCGCGATGGCATCTCGAAGCTTCGGACCATCGGTCGTACCGGCCTTCTTGATACCTTCAGCCAAAACTTTCATGGCGTCGTAGCCAAGAGCTGCGAGCGCGTCCGGTCGCTTTGAATATCGAGCCTGGTAATCGGCCACAAACTTTTGAATCGCTGGAGAGGGATCGTCAACCGAGTAATGATTGGAGATGAAATCGCCATTTAGCGCATCACCGCCGAGCTCCCAGAGTTGAGTTGCATCCCAACCATCGCCACCGAGCAGTGGCGCTTTGATACCCAACTGCTGGGCCTGCTTAGCAATGACACCAACCTCGCCGTAGTAACCGGGAACGTAGATAACATCAGGACTCGCTGAACGAATCGCAGTCAACTGGCCTTTGTAATCGCGATCGCCCTGGGTGTACGACTGCTGGTTAACAATTTGACCGCCGAGTTTTTTAAAGGCGGCTTCGAAGAACTCTGTAAGACCGCGGCTGTAAGGGGAGTTAAAGTCGAGCATGATGGCCGCTTTCTTCGCCTTGAGAGTGTTCGCGGCAAACTTGGCCATCACTTCTCCTTGAAACGGATCGATGAAGCAAACACGGAAGATGTAGTCACCAACCTGGGTGACGGCCGGGTTCGTGGACGAAGGTGAAATCATGGGCACCTTCGCGCCTTGAGCTTTTGGAGCGGCGGCGAGAGTGTTACCCGATGCGACCTCGCCGAGCAAGGCGACCACTTTGTCCTGATCGATCAGTTTCGTGACCACGGTGGCGGCTTTTTCTGGACGTCCCTCATCGTCTTCAGAAAGAATTTGTACCTGCCGCCCGTTCAGGCCACCTGCTTTGTTGATTTCGTCGGCGGCCATCAGCACACCCTCTTTGGTTGACTGGCCGAAATTGGAAGTGCGTCCCGAAAGATCGCCGTAATAGCCGACTACAATCGTGCCAGTACCGTTGGAAGCGCTGGGTCCGCCCTTGCGTTCACAGGCTAGAGCGAAGAGCAGACTCGTAACGAGCAGGAGGGAGATTGCGATGCGTTTCATATAGGTCCTCACAGAGCACTAAGTGTTTTTAGACGATAGGATTCCGAACTTTTTGAGATTGAAATAAGTCGCCGCAGTCTTGGAGCAGACCGATTTGCATGGCACGGCTAATTAAATCGAGTCTGAATATAAACTTTAAGGTTGATTTGGCGCAAATTCAGAAGGGAGTTTTCGTGTGTTTGTGTTTTGAAGTGAGTAATTCGGACGGTCTTGGGTCTTTGACGTTAGGGGTCTTAAGCCTTTGAGAAGACTCAACTCTTTTTGTCTTGCCTCTCATTCTCCCCTGGCTTCAGCCCGGGGTAACGGTCCGAGCCTAACCTATTTAACCGTTTCAACGGTTTACCAAACATACTTTCGATCCGCGGTAAGCCGAGATAAACCGTTAAAAAGGGTTGGGAGATTTAAGTATTGGGCTCGAACCCCAGGCTGAGGCCTGGGGTGAATGAGAGGAAGAATCGATCGGTGATCATAGGAATGACAGAGAATAAGAGGCTTTGCAGGCTTGAGCGCCTTGGGCTCATTATTCACCACCTTGTAAGATACCCACGCCGTGACTACACCTAAAATCCCTACCTCGACACTCGCTCCACCGTCCGGAGATATGCCCAAGGAAGATTTCCGCCGTCTCGGTCACCAGTTGATCGACTGGATCGCAGACTACTTTGATCAGATCGAATCGTTTCCGGTGCTTTCTAAGAATGAACCAGGTCAGCTCAAGGCGAAGTTGCCCGCTTCAGCGCCAAAGTCCGGCGAGCCAATGGAAACGATCTTGAAGGACCTGGATCAGCTAATCGTTCCGGCGTTAACTCATTGGTGTCACCCTTCGTTCTTTGCATACTTCGCAACTTCAACTTCCGCTCCCGGTATCTTTGGTGAATTGTTAGCTGCCGCTTTCGACAACAAAGCGATGCTGTGGCGAACATCTCCAGCTTCTACGGAACTTGAAGAGGTTGTGCTCGACTGGTTGCGACAGATTATGGGTTTGGATCCTGGCTTGAGCGGCATCATCTACGACACAGCCTCTGTTTCGAGCATGCATGCGATAGCCGCCGCGCGTGAAGGAGTTGAGCAACGCATTCGTGAAGAAGGGATGAGCGGTAGATCTGACTTGCCGTTGCTGCGAGTCTACATTTCCGAACAGGCACACTCTTCGATCGAAAAAGGTGTGATCACACTCGGGCTGGGCCAACGCGGAATCCGTAAAATTCCGACCGACAGTAGATTTCAAATGGATCCGAAAGCGCTTTCACAGGCAATCATTGAAGATAAGCGCAACGGGTATTTACCATTTTGTATCGTCGCTACGGTTGGTACGACTTCGACGGCGAGTGTCGATCCAATAAGCGACATCATCCCAATCGGCGAAGAACACGCTCTCTGGGTACACGTCGACGCCGCCTACGCAGGTTCCGCCGCGATCGTGCCGGAACTGAGGCATATTCTCGCTGGTTGTCATCGTGCAGATTCGCTGGTTGTAAATCCTCACAAATGGTTGTTTACACCTTTTGACCTGTCAGTTTTGTATTGCCGCCACCTGGATTTACTCGGTCGCGCTTTCTCGCTGGTGCCTGAGTATTTGCGTACGCCAGAGCAGGAGAAGGTTAGAAACGGTTCGGATTATGGCATTCAACTGGGCCGTCGATTTCGCGCCCTAAAACTGTGGATGGTGATGCGTTACTTTGGTGAGGATGGACTGGCGGCTCGCATCAGAGAACATTGCAGGCTGGCACAACTGTTTGGCTCATGGGTGTCGGAATCGAGTGACTGGGAGTTACAAGCTCCAGTTTCGCTAGGTCTGGTCTGTTTTCGTGCTTGTCCTGAAAAGGCTGCGGACGATGAATTGGATGAGTTGAACGAATCAATCATGCACGCACTGAACGCTTCTGGCGCTGCGTTGATCTCGCACACAAAGCTGAATAACAAGTTCACCTTGCGTCTGTCGATCGGCAACATCAGGACAACTGAGACCCACGTGCTTGAGGTTTGGAGGTTACTGAATCAAACTCTTACATCGCTGAAATAGTGTCTCTTGCCGCCACCATCAGCGCAAAACCGGGAGGGGAAACAAAATGAGAGCAATGCGATTGGCCGGGCAGGTAATTTGTCTGCTCGCCTTTATAAACGTGTTAGCTGTTGGACAGACAGTTGATAAGCAGAGTTTCGCGAAAGATGGTCTATCGTTTGACTATGCCGCGGGTTGGACCTTGCAGGACGAAAGCAACGGCGATCTGCAGCAGCTCACTCTCTCAAGGGCCGATGCCGACGCGCAAATTCGAGTCCTCGTGCATCGAGGCAAGATTAAACCTGAAAAATGGCCCGATGCCAGGAAGGCCATCATCAATCCCTATATCGCTTCGATTGCCAGTCAATTCGTATCTATGGGTGCGACTCCAAAGCAGTCGCCCGACTCAGCTGAGATTGGTGGAGTAAAGGCTGAAGGCACGAATATGACAGCATCGATTGGTGGTGAACCTGGCGCCGCTCGAATTTATTGGGCGTTACTGGGTCAACGAGTGACGGTGCTGACCTACAATGGACCAGATCGAGATCTTACCAAGTTTGTGAGCGCGTGGGACCTGGTACGAACAAGTATCAAGATTAGCGGCCCGCAGCCGGAACCCAAACCATCCCCGAAGCCGTAGACAGTTACGCTCTAAACAAACTAATGAAGCTTTCCAGAATATTACTTCCAGTGTTGCTCATGTGCTGCGCTGCAAGTGTTGGACTGACGCAAGGCCGGCGCCCGCTCCAACCCGCAGACATTCTGCGGGTCGCGTCAGTTTCGGACGCTCAGATCTCACCGAACGGTCAATGGGTGGTCTACTCAGTGGCAACAACTGAGGACGATAAGACGCGGAGTACGCTTTGGCTCGCTCCAGCCTCTCTCGGAGCGCTCACCCAATTTGCTACGCCTGGAATTCGAACTCCACCATACCTGGACTGGCCTGATCTGCGAATGATGCCGGCACCATTACTCAATGGCGATTGGAATGCTGGCACCCCACGTTGGTCACCCGACAGCTCGTCAATAGCGTTCCAATCAAAGCATGACGATCTCGAAGGCGTTTGGGTTGTAAGACTCGACAAACGCGAGCCAAAGTTTATCGCGCCGGTTCAAACGACAAATTTTTTCATCACCTATGCCGGGGAAAGCTTTGCGTGGTCACCGGATTCCCGACGTATCGCTTTCATTTCTGCGAAAGCCGAGATCTCTGATTCAACTTCAGCCAAAGGTGACGATCCAAAAGTTATAGATCGCATCCAGTACAAATCGCGGACTGCTTTATCAGATAATCGTCGCACACATGTCTTTCTAGTCGATGTTGATAGACCTCAACCTCAACAACTAACGTCAGGCCCTTTTTATGATCACGCTTTAAGTTTCAGTCCAAAAGGCGACGAGATTGCTTTCATCTCCAATCATGAGCCGGATCCTGACGCCAACAACAACTCCGACATATTTGCAGTCGACTTTGGAGGTCAAATACGACAGCTAACTCAAACGAAAGGCTGCGAGTACGACCCCGTCTGGTCACCAAATGGAAAATGGATCGCTTACACCGCCACAAAACGTGATGTAACTACAATTGATAGTGTCGCCGAAGACACTCACGTATGGATCATCGAGGCTGCGGGAGGAGGAGGTCGAGAGCTGGCGGCAGAATTGGACCGGCGCGCGCGGGATCCACGTTGGTCGCCGGACAGTCGGTCGGTCTACTTTCTGGCGGGAGACCATGGTTACTCATCGATATTTCGGGCCGGTGTCGATACTGAAAAAGCAACGAGATTCACGATGTTCGCCCAGGACGGTGAACTCGGTGGATTTTTTGACACTCCGGAAAACATAGCGCGATTGGACCAAACGGCGCGGCTTCCCCTGACGCAGGCATTTCAAATCTCGAGCTTCAGTCTTGCTAATCGAATGCTCGCGCCACAAACGACCAACGGATTCCCTGGCATCGCTTTTACTCTGTCGACCCCGGTGCGTCCTGCTGAAATCTGGTTAGCAGCCGGGAATGTTGTTCCAGTTCGCAGATTGAGCGCTCACAACGACGGCTTTATTCGTTCGGCTCGTTTGACGGTGCCCGAAGAAATGAATTTTTCCAGTTTTGATGGCACCAAAATTCAGGCTTGGGTCATGAAACCTCAGGGCTGCACCGAAGATCACAAGTGTCCCCTCATTCTCAGTATTCACGGCGGCCCGCACAGGATGTTCGATTGGTCTTTCAACCCGGCCTTTCAAGTCTACGTTTCGAAAGGCTACGGAGTGCTTTTCGTTAATCCGCGCGGTTCGAGTGGCTACGGCCAACGGTTTAGTGATGGAACGCTGAACGAGTGGGGTGGTGGAGACTACAAAGACTTAATGTATGCGGTTGATGAGGCATTAAAGAGAAACGCCTGGGTCGATCCAAACCGGCTCGGTGTTACTGGTGGCAGCTATGGCGGCTTTATGACCAATTGGATTATTACGCAAACGCCTCGCTTTCGGGGCGCGGTGGCAGTAGCAAGTGTGAGTAACCTGATTAGCTTCTACTCAACTTCGCTCTATCAGGATCTGGTCCATGCGGAATTCGGAGGATTTCCATGGGACAACTATGAATTGTTGTGGCAGTGGTCACCGATACGGTTTGTGCGTCAAGTCCAGACCCCGACCCTATTTCTGCACGGAGAGAATGATAATGATGTCCACATCACGCAGGCCGAGGAAATGTACATGGCCTTAAAGCGTAGAGGAGTGGATTCGGTTTTTGTGCGTTACCCGCGCGAAGGACATGGTCTACGTGAAGCTAAGCACCGCGTTGATGCACTCGAGCGCACAATCGCCTGGTTTGACCGCTACGTAAAAGGTTCGCCTTAAACCTTGGAGTGCGGTGGTCCGGCACCGCTTTGTTATATCGAAACTCAGTGTGTTAGGGGATCCGCTAACGACTCATCAACGCCAATACTCAAAGCCAACGTTCGAATAGTCGTACGAGCAGTATTTTGTTGTTCAGCGTCGAGCAATGACCAGGCAAGTGTTATCGGACACTCGCTGTCATGAGTTAAAGTTTTCCGACACACCGGACATCCATCGGGGGAGAGTTCGAGGACAACATACAGCTTCGCCAACATCATGATGATGAGTTCAGCTCGTTGTTGTTCTTCGTAGGAGTCGAACATGTTATTGGTACGGGAAGGCCGCCGTTAAACTGGACACCCGGCAAAAGCATGGTCCAACTCAACAGTGGATAGTTGACTTAATGTGCAGCAGCGCTCTCTGCTCAGAATTTGCTCGTGTCGAGAGATCCCGCTCTTAAGCAAGCACACTCGAAAGGCGCCGCGTTCCGTCCTGCTAAACTAGAACTGTAATTTATTTTCCCACTTAACTCGTTTCAACAGTGCGAAATCTGAAAGCATCTTGCCCGCACCAAGAACAACTGAAGTGAGTGGTTCGTCGGCTATCGACACCGGCAGTCCTGTTTCTGCGGAAAGTCTCTTATCGAGATTTCTTAAGAGCGCACCACCACCAGTCAGAACAATGCCGCGATCGATAATGTCGGACGAAAGCTCCGGCGGCGTTCGTTCAAGCGCAACCCGCACTGCATCGACAATCGATCTAACACTGGAGTCGAGCGCTTCGCGAACTTCCTCATCCCTGACCGTGATTGTCCTGGGGATACCTTCGAGTAGATTTCTTCCGCGAACTTCCATTGAGAGTGGTTCGTCGAATGGAAAAGCGCTGCCGAGAGTGATCTTAATCTCTTCTGCTGTTCGTTCGCCGATCAGTAAGTTGTATCGTCGTTTGACGAATTCGGCGATGGCGTTGTCCATCGCGTCGCCGGCTGTGCGAACTGCTCTGGAATAAACGATTCCTCCGAGGCTGATGACGGCAATGTCAGTCGTGCCCCCGCCGATATCAACAACTATGTTTCCATGCGGCTCAGTGATTGGCAGTCCAGCTCCGATAGCTGCCGCCACGGCCTCTTCAACCAGATAAACTTCCGAGGCTTTCGCGCGATATGCCGAATCTTCTACAGCACGTCGCTCAACCTGAGTGATTTCGCTGGGAATGCCAATTACGACGCGGGGGCTGACCCACGTTCTGCCGTTATGAGCTTTTCGAATAAAGTGCTGAAGCATCTTCTCAGTAACTTCGAAATTCGCAATGACGCCATCACGCATTGGCCGAATGGCAACGATGTTTCCTGGCGTCCTGCCAAGCATCTCCTTGGCCTCTTTTCCGACAGCCTCGACGTTGTTAGTGACTTTATTGATCGCGACTATGGAGGGTTCGCTGACCACAACGCCGCGCCCTTTCGCGTAAACGAGGGTATTGGCAGTTCCAAGGTCGATGGCCAGGTCGTTCGAGCGAAGCCCGGAGATTAGAGGAAGGGACATTTAGGCACCTCAGTTTTTATGATTTTCTTCCAGGAGAAGATGTTCGGGAATGGAGCCCTTGCAAGAGACAACAAAGACAAACATTATTTAAATCATTGCTAGATAAGGTGTCAAGAAAATTTTTGTGAGATTCTTCGCCTGAGGAGCGTTGCGCTCGTCGGTACCGCTCTGGGTAGCGTCGGGTAAGTCTCCAATGATCGCGTCTGAATGTGCTTGGCTTTGCTTAAAGGTACACGGGCTGATTACAGGAGCGAAGTGACCGGATGGCACAAATGTGACGTAGCGATTAAGGTCGAAAAGTATAAGTTATCGTGCCTACTACATCGTTCTTAGGCAATTTAGCCGAATTGAACGTTGCGTTTCGTGCGGCCCGAATCGCCGCAGCTCGTAGCCTTTGATCACCTTCTAGAGTTCTCCAGGAAACTACTTTTCCTGAATTATTAACTCGAATCACCAGCGTAACCGCGCCCTGGAGCCGGTCACGTCGTGCCGCGGAAGGATATTCGGGTGCGGGCACGTGGAGTTCCGTTCCGGCCAGCGGTCCTCCGACTTTTGGCGCGCCTTCAGTTTCATTTGGAACGCTGGGCGTGGAGGTTGGTTGAGCTGTTGGTGCGGGTGTAACCGGACTGTTTGCGGCTGCGGCCTGCGGCGCCAGAAAGTTATAGGTGATGGTGCCAACCACAAAGCGCCCCTTGTCTAAAAGTTTCTCCGGCGAGAATGCTGCTCGACGTGCGGCCTCTTCGGCTGCTGCGCGAAGAGTTTTATCGCCATCGGTAGCTCGAGCTGAAGTCACCTTTCCTTTCTGATCGACCTGTACTCGCACTGTGACACTTCCGTACTCAATTTTTGCCGAGGGCGGATAACTAGCGTCTGGCACTAAAACTTCCAGACCAGACAAGTTACCACCAACCACTGGTCCAAGTTTTATCGGAGCGGCCAGGGGTTGATTTTGTGGGACAGATGTTTCCTTAGGCGCTTCCTTGTTTTGTCTTTCGAAAAGATAGTTGCTGAGTCGATAACCACCGAAGGCTCCGATCCCGACAAACAGAATTATCAATAACC
>DASROI010000452.1:0-12118 GCA_035646955.1 Pyrinomonadaceae bacterium | reverse complement strand
ACCGGATGGGACACTCAACTTCCGACTATTTACTGAACGTCGCTTCTCCAGCCGTACGAGACTCGTCGCCCGAAACTCGGCGAGACTATGCGAAAGCTACTGAGGTCTGAGGTTCGGAGACTCACCCTGAAGGAGTCACTTCCAGATGCCTGGAATCGAAGTATTGCAGCTGGGGCACCTTCCATTATCAGTTACGCTTACCTTGCGAATGATGTAGCCATATCGCTCTACTAATACCTCGTCACACGCCGGACAATAGGTGTTCTCCCACCTTCCAACTCTGCCAGGTAAGTTGCCTGCGTAAATGTAGTTCAGTCCAGCTTCTCGACCGATCTCGCAAGCCTCGATCAGCTGTTCGGCTGTCGTATTCGAGTTTTCAGTCATATGGTAATCCTGGTGGAACGCTGTGACGTGCCACGGGATGTCCGGCGAAACGCTCGCAATGAAATCTGCAGCTCGCTTAATTTCATCAACTGAGTTATTGAAACCGGGAATTATCAGAGTAACAATCTCTTCCCAAAATTCGCGTTCATGAACCATCTTGACGGTATCTAAGATGTTGTCGACCACCCCACCAAGCTTGCGGTAGTTCTTGTCATTCATCGACTTAAGATCGATCTTGTAACAATCGGTCCACGGTCGAAGATAATCAAGTACTTGCGGTGTCGCATTGCCATTGGAAATAAAAGCGGTCCTGAACCCATCAGGTCGGGCTTTCTTAAAAACATCGATTGCCCATTCGGCAGTAATCAACGGTTCGTTGTAACTGCTGCCTACTATTGAGGCTCCGTAAGCGTGAGCCATGGCGACCAACCGTTCTGCTGAAATCAGAGAGGGTTTTGTACCTGCAGAGTCATCGCGTAGAGCTTGTGAAGTCAGCCAGTTTTGACAATAGGCACAATGGAGATCACAACCGAGCATACCAAAAGTTAAGGTGTCAGAACCCGGCAAAACATGAAAGAAGGGCTTCTTCTCCGTCGGATCACAGGCGAGTGCCGCCACATAGTTCGCTGGCACTCGCAGCTGACCACCCTCGTTGAATCGAACCTTACAGATGCCGCGCTTTCCCTCGTGAATCAGGCAGCGATGACCGCAGGCAAAGCACTTGAGCGCACCGTTTTCGAGGCGCTCGGTCAACTCTATCGCTCCTTCAATCGTGAGGTCATCGAGTACGGCTGCGAGTGGTGCTGAAGAACTACTTATAGGCATAAAGTCGATTACCAATCTTTGTGCTTTTCTCTTTGGTGTCAGTATGATTCTTTGGGTTGCAAAAATTCAAAGGGTTAGGGTCGATGTTCGGGCCATAGAAGGTAATTGTTATGATTATTGAACAACTTACTGTCACTGCATTTCAGCAACACACTCGCATACTTGGCTGTGAAACGACAAAGCAAGCGATTTGTATAGATCCTGGCGACGAAGCGGACGTTATTGTTGAGACGCTGGAGCGCCGCGGTCTTTCTCTACAGGCGATTGCACTCACTCATGCGCACCTCGATCACGTCGGTGGCGTGACTGCTCTCAAAGCGTTAAGACCGGAGGCAAAGATCTGTTTGCACAAAGGTGATGAGCCGATGTTTCAAGCTTTACCGGAACAGCCAGCGTGGCTCGGTATTCCACGCAGTCGGTGGGCCGCGCTTGGCTTTGCCTTCGAGACACCGCCACCGGTAGATGAATACTGGACTGACGGTCAGAAGTATCAAGTCGGAACTTTGGAATTCGAAATCCTTCATTGCCCGGGCCATACGCCGGGACATGTTGTGTTGTACGAGCGGAAAGAGCGAAAGGTCTTTGTTGGGGATGTGCTCTTTGCCGGATCGGTTGGACGGACGGACTTGCCGGGAGGCTCAACCGAAGAGCTTATGCATTCGATAAAGACGAAACTGCTTACGTTGGATGATGATGTTGAGGTTTATTCGGGACATGGCCCAATTACGACGATTGGTGAAGAGCGCTTGACGAATCCATTTTTGACTGGAGCATATCAGATCTCGGGTCGAGGATTTTGAATCAAGTTATCTCCTTCGATTTGAAACTCCGCGTCAAAAACACAGGAAAGGATCGCAGCGTGACGCGGAGAGTATGACGTAAAGCTGGAAGTCTGAAACGCCCTGACCCACCCCAGATGCATTCGCCTGTACTCTTGGATAAGTCGCTTCCTGTTGTCTATTTTCCTCGGGCAGGCTAACCTCGCAATCGGGGGGCGTGCCAAACTAATAGGCCGGAATCGTTGTCACATCTGACATCTCTTTGGGCTGAAACGGAATCGAAAAGGCTTACGGATTTCCCCACTTAAAGACTGATGGTTCGACGTATCGGAGATTCTCTGTGAAACGAAGGCTTTTCCTTATCTCTCTCCTCTTCTGCCTCGTGCTGCCCGCGAATTTTGCAGCCGGTGCAACAACTCAACAAACAGCTCCAAAGACGGCGCCGGCTCGCCAAATACCTGCCGCTACAAGCCAGTCAAGGATTCCTGAAGCGAAGATTATTTCGCAGGTACTACCAAATGGATTAGACGTAATAATAATGGAAGACCACTCCATCCCTTTGGTTACTATCGAACTGGCTGTCAAAAACGGTTCTTATACGGAACCCCCCGAGTTGAACGGGCTCTCTCACCTGTATGAGCACATGTTCTTCAAACAAAATCGGGCGATAGCGAATGCGGAGGAATACCTTCGAGCAATTGGTTCCATGGGAATCGCTTACAACGGAACGACGCGTGAAGAAGTCGTAGAATACTATTTCACGACCACCAGTCCGAACATTCGCACTGCCATGCAGTTCATGAAGGACGCCGCGCGCTATCCTTTGTTCGATGATCGTGAATTTGCACGCGAGCAGCAAGTCGTAATCGGAGAGATCGATCGCAACGAGTCGAATCCGTTCTTTCCGCTACAACAGGAGATGAATAACCGGCTGTTTTACCGGTATACAAGTCGCAAAAATCCGCTCGGGAACAGGCAAACCGTTTCCGGAGCTACTACCGCAATGATGCGGTTAATCCAACAGCGCTACTATGTCCCTAACAACTCCGCGTTAGTTGTAACGGGTGATGTGGATCCCCAGGATGTAGTGAAGATGGCCCAGGAGTTTTATGGCGACTGGGCGCGTCGTGAAAAGGATCCTTTTGTCGAGTTTCCGCTGGTCGAACATCCACCACTCCCAAAAAGTGAAGGCGCTGTCGTCACCTCGCCGGTGCAAAACGTGGTCATAAATATCGGCTGGCATGGGCCATCAATTGGCAAAGACAATCCGGCGACCTACGCAGCCGACGTGTTCTCGTTTATCTTGCGCCAGCCGAATTCGCGCTTTCAAAGAAATCTGGTCGACTCGGGCCTGGTCACCGGAGTTGATCTCAGCTACTACACTCAACGTAACGTTGGCCCTATTCAACTCCTTGCGCAAACTACGCCGGACAAGGCTCACGCTGCAATCAAAGCAATCTACGACGAGATTGCCCACTTCAATGACAAGGATTACTACACGGACGAGCAACTAGAGAGTGCTAAGGCGCTTCTTGAAGCGGACGATTTATACTCGCGCGAAAAAACCAGTGACTATACACACACGCTCAGTTTTTGGTGGGCATCTACCGGGCTCGAATACTTCCGAGGTTATTTACCGCGTTTGCGAGCAACGTCACGCGCTGACATTAGTCGTTATGTCACCACGTATATACAAGGCAAGCCGCATGTTGGACTGGCGCTTATGTCCAGTGACGCGCAGGCGAAAATTAAGGTGCAACCGGAAGAATTGATCGGTCAGTAAAGAGAAATCATGATGATGAATGAAATAACCAAGAGCCTGATGGCAGCTCGTAATCTGTTAATCACCGTACTTGCGGTGTCGGTATTAGTCCTGGGTGGAGAGTCAACACTCGCACGTGGTCAGCAAGGCCGCTTAAATACAAAGCCCGAGCAGCAAACCGTTCAAAGCGTGGTAGCGAAGCAAGCTGCCCTGGTCAGCGAGTTTGAAGTAAACGGTCTTAAAGTTCTCTTGAAGCGACGAGAGGGCAGTTTGACAGTCGCCGCCGGATTGTTCCTACGGGGTGGAGCTGCAAACACTTCGGCTCAAAATGCTGGTATCGAACAGTTGATGCTTAATGCTTCAACTGAAGCGTCAACCGGGTTCCCTCGCGAAAAGATGCGGAGCGAACTCTCACGCATGGGAACAACTATTGGGACCGGCTCAAATTACGATTACTCAGTATTGGCACTTGCCAGCACGCGGTTTCATTTTGATAGGTCGTGGCAGATCTTTGCCGACGTAATCATGAGGCCTTCGTTTACAAATGAAGATGTAACGCTCGATCGTGATCGAATGGTCGTTTCGCTTAGCGATGACGTCGATAGTCCCGATGTTTACCTGCAACGTCTCCAAGACAACGTTGCGTACGCAGGGCATCCTTACTTAAATAGCAACGGTACGCCGGAGGTTATAGCCAAGCTCACACCGGACGACCTGCGTCGTTATCATGACAAGATGATGGAGACCTCGCGACTCCTGCTGGTCTTAGTAGGAGATTTAAATGTCGCGGAGGTTCGCGATCTGGTCTCGAACACCCTCGGGAAACTACCCCGGGGAACTTACAAGCCGGATCCAATTCCATCGCTAACGTTTGATCGATCGTCGGTCAGTGTCACTCCACGCGACTTGCCGACCAACTATATTCAAGGTCTATTCACCGCACCTGCTCTGACTTCCCCGGACATTTATCCAATGCGTGTCGCCAGCTCATTGCTGCGCGACCGTGTCTTCGAAGAGGTTCGAGTCAAACGCAACTTGTCATATGCGCCCGACGCGTTTTTGAGAACGCAGGCTGCTAATGTGGGTGGCTTGTACGTAACGGCGGTTGATGCGAATCAATCGATCAGGCTGATGCTGAACGAAATTGCGCGTCTGCAGCATGAACCCGTTAGCACCGATGACATTCAATCTGTGGTGGCGCAGTACCTCACTACTTATTACCTGGGCCAGGAAACGAATGCCGCGCAGGCTGCCGAACTGGCGCAGTATGAATTGATTGGTGGAGGCTGGCGAAACTCGGTCGATTTCCTTGAGAAACTAACGGCGGTAATGCCGGCAGATGTTCAGAGGGTGTCGCAAAAATACATGAAGAATATTCGCTTCGTGGTACTGGGAAATCCGCGCAGCGTAAATTCTGAGATATTCACCGGACAAGCTGCCGCCGCCGGAGTGGGAAGATAGGGGTCGGAGGTCAGGGCTCAGAGGTCGGTAGCGTTGGGGTCTGAATTTTGGATGTTGATGGTTAGAGAATTGGTATTGGGCTTTGTGGGTTTGGGTCAGAGCACGAATTCTTAAACCTTACACTGCTATTCTAATTTCCGAGAATTGTGGCGAGGATTTATGGAAATTCTTGAACGCTCAAAAGGAAAGGCCGTTATTAGTTTCTCCAACGATGAGTTAGTTATTTTGAGTAATGCCTTAAATGAAATCTGTAACGGGTCGACATTCCACAATTCGAAACGAGAGTCGGCTATCCTCGCGAGCGTGTCGAAGCTCTTTTTGAACAAATAAATAGTGTCAATTCTCTGATCAATAAGCTGCCGGCCTCTGAGTCCTGAGCCCTGACCCCGGCTCACATGGTTTCCCGCAGATAGCGCTCGTACAGCTTTTGATCGAGTCGCTGGAGTGTTTTAGCTTCAGTTGCGGCCATGCTTGGATTGCCGCTTTCGAGATAAGCCACGGCCAGGTTGTAAAAAGTCTCCGCACAATCTGGCTGGAGTCGTGCCGCCTCGGTATAGCTCTCTATCGCTTCGCGGAGACGTCCGGCATAGTAATAGGCATCACCAAGCTTGTTGTGGATCTGGGCGTCTTCTGGCTTCAGTTGAAGCGCCTGGTGATAAGCTTTAATCGCTTCCAGGTTCTTACCCTGCTTCACCTTGCAATATCCAACCTGTACCCATGCGTCAGCCCGATTCGGATTCTTGTTAACAGCATTCTCGAAGTAGCCAACGGCGTTGTCGTAGTTTCCCAGCCAGAGTGATTCGAGCCCGGTGCGATAGAGGGATTCGGCCAAATCCCCTTTGCCCTTCGCCAATTCAGAAAGGGGACGCAATCGACCCTGATGTAACTGGGCGATCCGCGCAGACGAGATTGCCAGATTAATGTTCTGACCATTGGTCACCTTGATGGTGACGACGCCCAAAACTTCGCCTCGAAGATTGAAAACGGGACTACCGCTATTTCCGTGGGAAATGGGTGCGGTTATCTGAAGGATCCGGCCAACATTTGGCACTTCGCGTACGGCTGAGACAATTCCATCACTTACTGATCCCTCTAATTTCAGGGGGTTCCCTATTACAAAGATCTCTTCACCTTCATCTGGTAGTGTCGCGGCTAGCTCACTCTTTTTAGCCCGCTCCAATGGCATATCAATCTTTAGTAATGCGAGGTCGCCATCCTCATCCAGGGCGAGTGCCCCAGCCACGGGATAGACCTTACCTTTTCCGTCGAGAGTCTTTATCTCGGCGCGGGTTGCAGCCCGAATCACATGGAGATTCGTGATGACCTGGCCTTGCTCGACGAAGAAGCCACTGCCGGTCATTAGCGCTTCGCCGCTGGCATCGTAGGTGGCGATCGCCACGACGACAGGTTTTACGCGTTTGACAAGCTCCGGCAGAGTTTCCTGGGCTTGAGTCAGAAGGGGAAAGACAAATAGGAGAGATAGGAAGAACAAGTGGGGGTGTAGTCTTTTCATGTCGTTAAAGCTCTAGGGTCAAAAAACAGTTCGTTGGCTGCTGAAAACATCTTGCAGTCCGGGGGATCACGGAAGCTTGTTCAAAAGATTAAGGCTGATTTGAGCCTGTCGGGGCTTAAGGTGCGGACGCAGCCCTAATTGGCGACAATATTACCGCAATAATTCAGTTTGGAATAGATCATTTGTGAAATTAATTACGGTATAGGATTGTCCGTGGACCGTTGTCCGTGGTGGTCCCGATTCGTACCAAGACCGGACCACTAACAACGGACCACTGACAACAAAAAAGGCCGCCCTTCGCAGAGCGACCTTCTTAACTGGATGAGCGAACTGTTATGGAACGATATGAATAGTTCCTACAGTTGGTCCAAGAGGCGACTCAACCGCCGAACCTTCCATCGTCACCAGTAAACCGAAATCCGGCAAAGTTGTTTCTGACTGAATCTCAGCTTCGTTTCGGCCCGGAGCATTAGTTACCTGGCCAAGTTTTACGTACTGATTATCCGGAGAGACTGCCCAGAGGATAAAAGACTGTCCCGCAGGCGCTTCCTTCAAATCATGGAATCTCATCTTGATCTTAGTTGGCCCACCTTTAGTCGGCTCGATGAAAATGTTTGCACGAGCTCCAGTTAACGCGCCGGCAAAATCAATTTTGATTTTTGTGTCGTCGCCTTTCTTGTAAGCTGGAATGTTTAGCATCGGCACATGGTAAGCAGTTGCAGGTGTTGCTCCGCCCGTAGAAACTGCTGCTACTTTTTCGCCAGCCGGACTATTCAGTGGTACGACCGCATAACCCTCGGGCACCGCGCTCCGGAAGAGGACGATCGTGTTCGGATCATAAGTCGTTAAGGCTGGTTCAGGAGCTGCAACCAACATGAATTTAGATAATGGAGTAGTGGCCGACAACGTACCTACGCCATCGCTAATTGCTACTGGTCCAAGCGCCGTGACTTTACCGGAGTCGTCGACCGCATAAAGTGTCAGTGCGGAAATGTCGGCCGGAACCTCCGTAAGATTCACTTTGACCCGGGTCCCATCATCGTCGCGCAAGATAGTTGCTACACCTTTCGCGCCGGTAATGCCAACCGGGTTCAAGTTAATCATTACTTCTTTTTTTGCTGGATACTCGATGACGGTATAGGTGCCGTCAGGATTTTGAACTGTCTTTGTTACGGTTGTGGTGGTTGTTTGCCCTACCGCGAGCCCGGCCGACGCGAGACCCAAAATCGCCGCCGCCGCCACGCCCAATAAATTTT
Organism: Pyrinomonadaceae bacterium; assembly: GCA_035646955.1. GTDB lineage: Bacteria > Acidobacteriota > Blastocatellia > Pyrinomonadales > Pyrinomonadaceae > PSRF01. The sequence continues at coordinate 4,138 of DASROI010000452.1, read as the reverse complement.
TGCTCATCAGTCGTACCTCCCGTTAATGTCTTTAAACGCCCTTGCTCTAGCTCGTCGGGGGTGTCAGCTTTCACAGGCCAATTCATCAGGCTAATCCGCAACCGTTATGCCATGTGATGAAGTTGTGTTAAGTGAAAAACGGGCCGGAAATATCGTGGTTGGTAACAAAATCGCAAGATTTTGAGACGTGGATCAATACACCTGTGTATTAGTATCCAAAATAAAACCGCTCACAACTAGGGACGGTCGTTGCACAAAAAATTATGATTTTTGGTGTTTAGTACGCGTTTAGTTCAGCGATGGCCTTAGCCACGTCCGAGACTTGGGGAAGAATTGCGTCTTCGAGCTGCGGCGCATACGCCACAAAAGTATCAAGGGCGCAGACGCGTTTAACTGGCGCATCAAGGTGCTCGAAGAGCTCACTGGAAATGCGGGCGGCAATTTCAGCACCGTAACCGAATGACAGAGAGTCTTCATGAGCGACGATCACCCGGTTGGTTTTCTTGACGGTCGCTACGATCGCGTTCCAGTCATACGGAACAAGACTACGCAGATCAATAATCTCAACGCTTATTCCGTCTTGCTCTGCTTGTTTCGCAGCCACCAAAGATCGTTGCACCAGCGCCCCATAAGTAATTATCGATAGATTGGAACCCTCTTTAACTCGTTTGGCTTTACCAAACGGAATCATGAACTCATCCGGTGGGTACTGAGATTTGTTGTAGGCCTGGCGATACAGGTGTTTGTGCTCGAGGAATAAAACAGGATCATCGCAGCGAATGGCGGTGCGTAATAGTCCATTTGCGTCGAGTGCATTCGATGGATAGACGACTCTCAAGCCCGGAATTTGCGTGAAAGTTGAGACCCCCGATTGAGAGTGGTAGACAGCACCACCTTTCAAGTAGCCTCCAACCGGCACCCGAATGACCATTGGAGCTTTCCATTCATTACCGGAGCGCCAACGCATCAGCGCGAGCTCGTTTCTGATCTGGTGCATCGCGGGCCAGATGTAATCGAAGAACTGTATCTCGACCACTGGTTTCAATCCGCGCGTAGCCATACCAATCCCGCGTCCGACGATATTTGCTTCGGCGAGCGGAGAATTAAACACGCGCGCACTGCCAAATTTCCTCTGAAGGTTCGCGGTGACTTTAAATACTCCACCCTTACCTTTGACGTTATTCAAATACTGCTCACGCGAACAGTCCGCGACGTCTTCACCAAAAACAAATATTCGCGGATCGCGCGCCATTTCGGTGTGCAGACAGCGATTGATAAGATCGACCATCGTCCCAGGATTGCCCGAAAGCTCGGCACCGTCTTCGGTGTCAAAAGCCTCCGTGGTTGGATCGACGTCAGGTGAGAAAACAAATTTCGTCGCAGTATCGACCGCAGGTTGCGGACTGACCAGCGCTTTATCCGCAGCGTCGTTAACAAGCTGGTCGACCTCGTCTTTAATTCTCTGTAGACCATCCTGATCGATCAACTGCTCGTTGATTAAGAGTGCGCCAAACCTCTTGACTGGATCGCGTTCAGCTTCGAGCGCTCTTTCCTCATCTGCTCGATACAACCTTTCATCATCGGATAGCGAATGAGAGTAAGGACGAATTACTTTCGCATGAACAAACGCGGGTCCCTGGCGCTGGCGGCAATACTCGACAGCACGTCTCATCGTTGCGAGCGATTCGAGCATGTCTGTGCCATCGCATTTCTGCATGTAGAGGGAAGGAAAACCTTCAATCAATTTCGAAACGTCGCCGCCGGCCGTTTGCACCTCAACCGGTACGCTGATCGCGTAACCATTGTCTTCGAGAAGAAAAACTACTGGCAGCTTTAAGTTGCAGGCCGTGTTCAGTGCTTCCCAAAACTCGCCTTCGCTGCTTGTTCCATCACCCAGGGAGACATAGGCAACTTCGTCGTCATGAAAGTCCTTCATGACTCGTTTTAATTCCGGGATCAGTTCAACACGATAACTTGCCTCAGCGCAGCCAACAGCCTGGAGCAACTGCGTTCCCGTCGGCGACGACTGTGAAACTATGTTGAGCTTCTTGTGGCCCCAGTGCGAAGGCATTTGGCGTCCATGCGAGTTTGGATCTGCTTCAGCCCCCACCGCCGAAAGAAGCTGTTCGAGCGGTGTCATGCCGAGTTGCAAGCAGAGTGCGCGGTCACGATAGTAAGGATAGAACCAGTCGTAGCCGGGTTTCATTGCTACTCCCGCTGCTACCAGGATTGCTTCGTGACCCGCTCCACTGATCTGAAAATAGATCTTATTCTGTCCTTTTAGTTGAATTTCTTTATCGTCCAGGCGACGAGACATGTACATCGTTCGGTACATGCCGATAAGAGCATCGCCCTCCGTCCGCAGATTTTTGGGCGCAAAGGTCAATTCCTTGCGGGCGTCTTTACGCGGGCTTTCGACAGCAATCGCCTCCGAAGTTGGCACAGCAGCGAGTTGGATAGGCGTTATCGCTGTTGTTTTGGTCTCTTTCTGATCCTCATCTTCTCCGGACGAAGATTTACGAACCAGCTTCAATACTTTTGTGTCAGTGTTCATAAGGTGCCAGCCAATGCAGCTCGGTATTCTTCAGCCATGCCGGGGTGTCCGTGACGTTGAGCAGTCTCGATGCCGCGTTCGTACGCCGCCTTAGCGTCGTCGGGTTTGCCCAGGCGTTCATAGGCGGTTGCCAACATGCCGTAAGCGTTACCTTCGTCATCCGTAAGTTCCAGGTATCGCAGCAGCGTCTCGACGAGGTCGTCATACTGTCCGGCTTTTTCGAATTCCTTGGCGAGTCCGAAAAGTACGCTGGTGTTCGACGGATCGCTAGCCAGCATTTGTCGAAAGAGTTCTATTCTTGAAGTCCCCATGAGCTCACTTTCCGATTATGAGTTTTGCAATAGTCTGAAGCTGCATATTCGAAGTGCCCTCATAGATTGCGCCAATCTTCGAGTCGCGCCAGTACTTCTCAACTGGATAATCTTTCACGTAGCCATATCCGCCGTAGAGTTCGATTGCCTTTGAGCTTACCCGTTCGGCTACGCGAGACGAGTAAAGTTTAGCCATTGCTGCCTCCTTGACGAAATTCACCCCTGCGTCCTTCATACGAGCCGCGTTATAGACCATTAACTTCGCAGCCTCGAGTTCGGTCGCCATCTCCGCAAGTTGAAATTGGACTCCCTGGAACTGGTTGATAGATTTGCCGAATTGTTGTCGCTCAGCAGTGTAAGCGATTGCGCATTCAAGAGCGCCGGTCGCAATACCAATCATTTGGGCTCCGATGCCAATGCGACCCTCGTTCAAAGTCTCAATTGAGATCTTGTAGCCCTTTCCAGCTTCGCCCAGGAGGTTTTCTTTCGGCACTTTGCAGTCTTCGAGAATCAATTCAACGGTCGATGAAGCGCGAATCCCAAGCTTGTTCTCTTTTTTTCCAATGGAGAAGCCCGAAAAGCCTTTTTCAATGACGAAGGCCGTGATACCTCGATAACCTGCTTCGGGATTTGCATTAGCAAACAAGACAAAGATGTTGGCTTCGATACCGTTTGTGATCCACAGTTTTCGTCCATTCAACAGATAGTGATCACCTTTGTCCACAGCGCGCGTTTGCATGGCAAACGCATCCGAGCCAGAGCCAGGTTCACTCAATGCGTAGGCGCCAACACTCTCGGAAGCGAGTTTGGTGAGGTACTTCTGTTTTTGCTCTTTGGTACCCCAACGAATAAAAGCGTTATTGACCAGGGTGTTTTGTACATCGACCAGGACGCCAACTGATGCATCAACTCGCGAGAGTTCTTCAACGGCGAGAATGGCGGTAAAGAAGTTTGCGCCGGCGCCCCCGAACTCTTCCGGTGTTTCAATTCCCATCAATCCTAGTTGAAAGCACTGCTGTATCACTGCCGGATCAAGTTTTGCGGTCTCGTCCATATGTTCCACGCGTGGCCGAATTTCTCCTTCGGCAAACTCGCGAACGCTTGCGCGGAACATCTGTTCGTCTTCTGAGAGCGAGGTTAAGGGGCCATGCGCCGCCTGATCTAAAGCTGTGTGGGTTTGACTCATAATGACCTGCTTGGGATTGGCGTTCTAATTGGACAGAGCATCATAATCAAGCCAAAAGTAAAAAGGCAAAAGCCCCTGGTATTTTCC
>DASROI010000451.1:0-5553 GCA_035646955.1 Pyrinomonadaceae bacterium | reverse complement strand
ATACTACTGGTACCTGAACTGCTCGAAAGCGGCGCGAGAGTTGGCCTTCAAGCCTCGAGATCCGAGCGAGACCCTGCACGATACTGTCTCCTACCTGCGCGAGAATTTCCTCGGCAGCAACGCATTCGGAAAGTAAATCCTTCATTCAGGGAACTTAACGACTCTTTGTAGCGTCTAAGTTACCGTTTCCTCTCATTCCGCAGTAAACGTGTAAGTTAAAAGCCGGTCATAAACATTTGGAGGCTCAGATGCGCCTTATTACCGCATTGTTCCTAACATTTTCCATCACGTTATCCTTGCAACCAGACATTAAGAGCCAGACCCAGGTTGTCGAATTACGAACAGGTCAGACAATCGAACGCACCCTCAAATCTGGTGAGTCCCATAACTTCACAGTCTCACTCCAGGAAAACTGGATCCTGCAACTCGCCGTGCAGCAGACAGGGATTGACGTCGTAATTCGCATAAGCTCACCCGAGGGGCGAACTCGTGATTTCGACTCACCTACTGGCGATCAGGGCGTTGAGAACGTAAGTTTCATAGCAACATCGGCCGGTCAATACACAGTCAGCGTGAGCCCGCTAGTACACTCAGGAACGGAATCCTTCAGTGGACGTTATGAACTTAAGGTGCTTGATTGTCGAGCCGCAACGTCCGACGAAGTGAACTTAAGTAAGAATATCGAAGCAAATGCCGCCAAAGGGAAAGCACTCCTCAAAGAATTGATCGAAAACGTGGCGCAGCTCAAAGCCTCGCCAACTAAGGTCGGATTCCAATTACGGATTGCATCACTGCTTGAAACTATAGACACAAAAGTGGCTAAGGAAATGATGTATGCGGCAGTTGAAGCATTCGTCGATTTTGTTTCCGCGCTTAATGAAGACGACGAAGATAATTACTTCCCACAATATTCGATCGCTGTACAACTTCGAGACCAACTCATCCAGGCCCTGACAGCTCGCGACCCAGACAAAGCACTGGCGTTCATGAGAAGCAGCAAGATGTTGCTGCACTTAGACAAGGAAGTTAGTGAAGTCGAGGATAAACAGGAGAGCGTCTACACTCTCAACATCGCCAATCAGATTGCAAAGTCTGATCCGAAACGCACATACCAGATGGCCCAGGATGCGTTGAAGAAGGGTTACTCTGCAGTTTTGACCAACACTCTTCAGGCCTTGAAAGAGACAGCTCCAGATCTTTCTGAGCAGCTGGAAAATCAGATTATCGACAAGTTAACCAACGAAACCATCATCAAAAATCCAGACGCTGTTCAGTTGACCAATATTTTATTACGAAGCAGTTCGAATCAGGGCGTACAAGGCACAACAACGGGTCTCGTTAAAGCTGATGCCCGAGTCAAGTTATTTGACAAACTACTAGCTGAATGTCTGGCTTACTCTCCAAGAAAGGAGATCAACGACAATCAAGTTGGCAGCCTCGTATGGACCATGCTGGAGACGTTGAAAAGCGTCGGTCCTGCTATGAATAAGCGAGAGAGTGTCACGGCCGTGGAGAAGAAATTTGCAGAAGTGTCTGATTCATTCTATCCGCAGTTTCGAATGATGCGAGACCTTCAAACAAATATTAATGGTGACTCTATTGAGCAATCCCTGGAAGCAATCAATAAGGCGCCTCAGGAAATGCGTGATCAGCTTTACCAGCAAGTTGCGAACAACGCGGCCGCTAAGGGCGAGCTAAACAAAGCGAGGGAGATTTTAACGACCCACTTCGGTGATAACTTCCAGCGAAAGCAACTCCTTCGGGGTCTCGACCAACAGGTGGCCTATCAGTCAATGTCGAAAGGGAATGTAGAAGAAGCCTTACGAGTTATTCGTTCTATGCCGTCGGCCAAAATGCGCTCATCCATGGTTGCTCAGATTGTTGCTCAGCTGGGCGATAACCTAACCAAGTCAGCCGCTTTGTCGTTGTTGGACCAGGCCCACAGTATTCTTAGCCCTTCAATGCGGGCACGAGATGCTGAGGAAATGGCCGCCTTAATGGCGCTGGGAAAAGCGTTTCTAAAATATGATTCGAATCGGGCGACGGAGATTATCCAACCCCTTATCGATCAGTTCAATGAGCTGGCATCCGCCGCGAGGACTCTTCGAACTTTTGCCGAACTTGAAGCGAATGATGGCTTATTCCTGGCGGCTGACGACACTGGAAATGGCATGGTGTTGGTAATACCCGATGTACTTGGAGAACTTGCAGCAACAAACTTCGATCTCGCAAGATCGTTGGCAGATCGCGTCAATCCCGTTGATGTCCGCCTATCAAGTTACATTGAGATGGTGAGACAAACTGTTCCAGCCGTAGCGCCCAATTGATTTACTCACCTAGAGCTGCGTACTTGAAGATTCGGAATCGATATTTCTGTTGTGCCCGAATGTTTCCGGCGATTACTCCGTGAAGGTTATCGTCCCAGGTCGCGTATTGATCGATGAACTTATCAGCGTTCGCTTTATCACCCAGGTATTGCACCTCCAGTGTCTTTTCCAGCATTTTTCCAACGACATCGTGGTATTTATCGTAGTGAACCAGGAGCGTCTTCGACGCCGGGTCGAACGAAAGTAAACCATTCTGTAAATAGAAATTCCACTGCATTAGCTGCATCGTGTTGTAAGGCTGATCGCGTCTCGGCTTATTGTTTTGCAACACCCGTAATATTCCACCGGCGTACACGCTTCTCAGTTGAGCATCAGTGTAATAACCCTGTTTATGTAACGCTTCAGCAACAAACAGAGAAACGAGATCTGCTTTCATTTCTTCCAGGGTATTCGCGTCGTCCTGCAATGCTTCATCAAGATCGCGGCCATCTTTTGTACGATCGACGCCGAGGTAGTGTCCTACTTCGTGCCATAGCGTGCGATAAAAGTTTCCGTCGGGTGTCAGTTCCTTTGCCTGCTGTTCACCGAGGGCTGCGGTCAACGTTCCCTCAGTACCCTGAAAGATATTTGGATCGCGCATGATGTTAGCCCGCAGCAAGATGGTTCGACCATATCTTCGGGCAAGGTAACTTTCGTTGGGCAGGATGGTCGCAGTATTGCCTCCGCGAGATTGAGCAAAGTCCGCTACTACGTCGTAGACACCCACGGGAATGTCTTCACGAATCTTCTTATGATTTTGATACGGTAGCGAATCTTCAAGCGCCTGCATGCCCTTCATGGCCTGACGCAATGCCGTGGTTTCTTCCTGGCGAGTAAGGAACAGGCAAAAGGCAAAGAAGGTCTTCACTCCGAAGAGTTCGTCATCGTATGTTTCGTAGGAGCCAATCTGGGCATTGAGATTCTTAAACCGTCCGGTTACCCAGCTTGCATCTCCCGATTCGTAATCATCTGATAGAAGATCACGCGCGCGATTCCTCAGGTATCGGGCAAATTCCTCATCATCTTGTTGTACCGCATCAGCGGCATCGTTAAGTAAACCGAAAGCATTTACGAGCTGATCAGCGTAAGCTACAGAATATGGAACGGCATATATTTTGACACCCGCATTATCCTTTGCGGCCTCACGCTCTAACTGCGTAAGTTGAGTCAAGAGTTTTGGGTGTAAGGTTTGCAGCGTCGGGTACTGTTTGAGCGTGGCGATGTCAACTCGCAGGTTAGCGGCCGTTGCCTGTCTGACCGCTGATCTAAGGTCCAGGATGCTTTCACGACTCGAGATTCCCGTGCCGCCAGCCATTGCCTGTTCGATCTGTTCTTTGGTTAATTCAGCCGGATACATGTTCTTTCCCGGAGTAATAGGACTGACCGGCAGGAATGGCTCACGCTTGTTGTCGAGCGTAGTGGCAATTGGCCCCTGGAATAACCGGTAAAGACTAAGCAGGTTTTTGGTTGCAGGTGAGCTCTCCGTCTCGTCGAGCTTTAGTAGATCCACATAAGCCTTCGTCGCCTGTGGATGCCGTTGCTGTTCGTAAATGCCTTGAAATATCTGGCCCACCTTCAAAAGCGATTCAACTGCTTTCCGTTCACCTGGAGTAAGTCTGGCGAGATCAGGCGCGAGGCGGATAGTTTGAGTCTTATCGATAATTGGCTGACTCTTCTCAACGGGCCAATATCCGTTAGGCAGTGCTTTAGTTGCCGTCATAGTGTTAGTTCGATCCAAACTTGCACCAATAACCATCAATAGGGTTCCTACTATCACAACTCGAATCATGTATGTTCCTCAACCGAAGTTTTCAACAATTTGACTATATGAACATCATTTCGTCCAGCGCCTCATAACTTATCAAGCTCGTAAACAGTCAGAAATTTGCGGAGGTCAATGTCACGCGTCGGATTTTGCTTACGCAACGCTTTTGCTCCAGTTGTTCAAGATCGTTCGTAAATCTAAGTTTTAGGTATCATTTTGTCGACAGCCACTTGAGGCATCGCGTTTGCACTTTGCGCTTGCATGAATGTCTTCACCTCAGTAGTCAGGCGCCGGTATCGACGCATGCGACGACGAAGGAAGATTGGGCGCGCTTACGACATGGCTCTCGAAATCGCGCCCTTGATTCCTTCGTTCGCGAATGTGCTGGATGTAGGTTGTGGCAACGGTTTCATTGCTCATCACCTCAAGTCGTTGCTGGATTGCCGAGTAACTGGTATCGACGTTCTGCAAACCACCACCGCCAGCATCCAGTACATTCCTTACGACGGTCGCCACTTTCCACTCAAGGATAATAGTGTTGACGCAATACTGCTTTGTTATGTGTTGCATCATGCTCAAGATCTAAGTCTTGTATTAAATGAGATACGACGAGTGTTGAGAATTGGCGGAAAGGTTGTGATTTATGAAGATACTCCCAGACTAAGGTGGGATCGGGTCGTCTGTTGGGTTCACAATCTTCAATGGCAAAGCAGAACCGGTAGCTGCTCATTTCACGGTGAGAATGATTGGAGAAAGATATTTGCTGTCGCCGGTTTTGATGTGGTTCAACAACGAAGACTGTCCCGTTGGCGCAACTTCGCGCATCCGGTTTCGAGAACGTTCTTTGTTTTAACTAGCAACTTACCTGCTGAGCCGCAGTTGGCAGATAGACGCAGGTCAGAATTAGCCGTGCTTGATGAGATTTATCTCGGAACGTGACCTGGTTCTTTGCGTCTCTCTTGTATGTCTCAGCGTCACTCTGCGTCTCTCTGCGGCTTCTATATACCACGCGCAGAACTGATGGTTGTGCAACTAGACGGATCGCAGAGTAACGCAGACGAGCGCAGAGTGACGCTGAGATAGTGCCGGAACTAAATTATGCCGAGTTGTTTATTCATTTTCATAAAGTCAAAGTTGTTCCAGGCCTCGGCAATTTTACCGTCTTTAATGACAACAATAGTCATCCCATCGAACTCTACATCGCTATCAGTCGCATCAAATCCAAGTGTTCCGCCAGTATGTTTTGCCGCTACACTACAACGGGCAGCGACTTTATCTCCTTCAGCCACCATATCGTCAATTGATACCGCGATGTTGGGAAACGCGCCGCGAAACTGCCGGTGAAAATTCTCGTACGCGGCGAATCCAGCGACCGCCTGACCATTGGCATCCTGAAGCCCGTGGATAACAGCATCTCTCGCA
>DASROI010000450.1:0-12795 GCA_035646955.1 Pyrinomonadaceae bacterium | reverse complement strand
AGAAAATACGAAAGGCGCGAGGCGAGTTCATGCTGCGAAAGCTGTCGCGAAGATGCGGTGGTTGAAGCCGGTAACTTCTCAACACGGAAAAGAAAATTCGGCGACATCAGGATTGCTTGAATAGCGACAGCCAATCCTTCCTCAAAAGATCCGGTTTCTTTCTGAACGCTGGTGACCAAACTTGTCAACTGGACCACTTCGCTTGAGCTGACGGGTCTGCGATAAGCTCGATGGGCCAGGCGTTCAACGATCTTTCGGGCGCAACTGGCGCTGTGATGACCATTCAGATGTTTACAGACATAGATCTTCTGCTGGCTCTCTGTCGCTGGGCCCTTATTTGAAGCATATGGACCACCCAGTTCGAGGAATGACACCCGGGCACTATTGGCCGGGATTGTTTCCAGCCCTTTTTTCTCGTGCTCCAGCCGTCGTTCTTCGATCTCTTTAGGGGTGAGATCCGGTGGGGGTTTGTACTTCGGCCATGGCGGAATAGGTAATTTTGATGGGTTTGGGCCGTTATACCTGGGTGGCAGACCTTCGTACAAGCGTGGTATTGCCACTCCAATCCAGTGTTCACCTTCGGGCACTGTGACTCTGAATTCCGGTCGTATACCCCAGAGCTGTTGCGGCTCTCCTAGCTGTCCAAACGAGGCGAGGTTTCCGGGATCGACGCGAATAGTTTGTTTCAGCTCGCCATCGATCCAAAGCGACAGCTGGAACGCTTCAGAACCAGCGGGCCGATCGCCGCCAAGGTTTGCTCTGATTACATACTCTCCATCAACTGGAAACCGATATGTCGTATGGACCGCATTCGTTAAACTCAAACCCGACAAATCGTAATCGGTAAGCGGCGTTAGTTGCGGAGTATAGGTTCGCTCACCACTTCGTAACCGAACGAGGGTGGGCTTGATGGGTTCCACGCCAAAAATCGCAGTACGAGAAATCTTTTCTGCCGCAGCGAGATATTTCTCCATCAATACTGGCGACAAGGAAAGGACGTCGCCGATATTGTCAAAACCGTATCCCGAGTCGTCCTGGGGAAATTCGTCTGCCAGGTGACGATCGACTCCAACCAGATCGCGGACAGTGTTGTTGTACTCGACGCGATTAAGACGTCTTAGCGTCACTCGTCCTGCACTTGAACTGGCTGAGTTACTCGCAGCGCTGTCCGTAATCTTGTCTGGCATTTGGGCGAGCTGGTGCGTCAGCCATGAGGTGAGTGCAGCCACGTCCTCAGGCTTAGGTTGTGGCATCTTTGCCGGCGGCATTTGGCCGTTCTTAACTTTTTCCAGGATCAGCTTCATCGTGGCGCGTTGTTGCGTAAGTGATGAAGTAGTTGTGAAGGCACCGAGATTAAGGTTCGCTGTTTGCAGGTCCTCGTCGTGACAGGCGAAACAGTTTTTCGCGAAAAAGGGCTTAACAATAGTTTGAAAGGCTGGATCCTCTTTTGAAGGATCCTGCGGTTTCGATTCGACAGTTGTTACGTAATGAGTTAGCGCTAGCGCAGAGACGAACAGCGCCGGGCAGAGAAGTAGCAGGATGGGTCTGGTAATCGAGATTTTCACGGTCCTATAAAAAAACAGCAGAATCAGATCTGAAAGAACTCCAGACTGTCTGGTGCCCGGCGAACTTATTGCAAATAGAGAATATAGATGATCAGGCAGAGTGAGGGAAGACGGGAATGCGAGCCGCCGGCAAAAAATTTTTTATAGCATGGTAAATGGCCAGATGGGGGCGAAGAGTATAAAGCGATCCACGCGCATCTCACGATAGATACCAAGGAATTCCCAGGCAAATTAAATTCCGTCGTCCTTGAGTGCTTCTTCGATAGAGGCGGTTAAGCGATCACCACTGTGCCCGGTTGAATAACCGGACCATTGCCTGACAATGCGCGCATGACCGTCCATCACTATGGTTTGGGGAATGGCGCCCCGACCGTTCATCAACATCCTCGCCAGGTCGCGGTCAGCCCATCCGAGGCGAAATCCAAAGTTTACTTCACGTAGAAATCTGTTGACGCGGTCTGATGATGAACGCGGATCTTCAGTGGTTAGACCGATGAACTCGACATTCTGCCCAGTGTAGGACTTTCGAACCTTCTCATATTCCGGCACCTCTTGACGGCATGGCCCACACCAGGAGGCCCAGAGATTTATCACGACTACCTTTCCATGAAAGTCAGAAAGCTTAAAGGTGCCTTTGTTGAGGGATTTGATCTCGCGCTCCCGGTAGCTCTCAGGAATTGACATCAAAGTTACAGGTGCGGCTGAGCCGGTTGGTTCTGGCTCCGGTGTAAGAGGGGCCTGGATCGGAGCCGTTGGTGCCGCACGCGTTGTACTAATTTTTCTTCCTGACTGGTCCGCAAGCGTTAATGCTGAGGTGGCAACAAGGAGAAGTATGAGCGTTAGGTTTCTCATGATTGTTTTCCAAAGTCGGATTTGAGACAACTAGTTGCGGAGGCTTTATATATAAAAGCACCGGTATTGAACAAGTCAGAAATTAACGGGAAGCCACAAAGATGGAAGTTTTACGATTGATGGGACCAACCGCCGCACTCGAAAAGTGCAAGCGACAACGCCTGGCCCAACTTGAGAAGGCGCCCGTCAGCGTAGTATTTGGAAAAATCTGTTTCAGTGAGTATTGACTGGGCGGCTGAAACGTATGCATCTCTAAAACGCCGCTCAGCCGGTTCAATGTTGTAGTTGATTGACTCGCGTAGACGATCCGCCGCTGCCGCGAGTTTCGCCGCTACCTCAAGCTTATTACGCGCCACCGCGAGAGCTCCGAACCCGTCGAGCGCATACGAGATAGCGATCTTATCGCCGGCGATCTTTCCACCTGAAGCCTGGGCCATCTTGAGCGCTTCCGAAAAATGGAGTGCCGAGGCTTCATAATCTTGCAAAACATACTCTGCGGCGGCGAGGTTATTCAGGATGTTACCGATCGCATATTGATTACCAATTCTGCGGCAGATCGCTAGCGCTTCCTCATACAACGGTCGAGCCTGGAGGTCATCTCCACGAGTTCGAGCGAGATCCCCCATCATGCTGAGCGAGCGGGCCACACCAAATTGATCGCTAGCCTGACGAGCTGAAGTTAGAGCTTCTTCCAGAAATCTTCGCGCGGCATCGTATTCTCCCTGCTCCATTGCTAAACCGGAAAGCCCTCTGCACGACAGTGATATCTGGGAGAGATTATTTATTGCTCGACCCTCGGCTAACCCCTCTTCGTACATGTCGCGTGCCGTTTGGTGGTTACCCAAAAATCGCGCGAGATTTCCCGCCATACTCAATATCTTCCATCGTGCTTCCTTTGGTATCTCTTGCCCGAGATTTAACACTGCCTCTGACCAGCGCAAGCCTTCGGTCAGATACCCTTGAAAGTTCCAAAAGTAACGTATTGCTGCCGCAATGCGCCCCGCAGTCTCGGCGCAGTGGACGATGGACCAGCGCAGTGCCGCTCGCAGGTTGTCGTGTTCTTCCTCGAGGCGATTGAGCCACCTCGCTGGTTGCCATCCTTGCAAATGTGGTTCTGCATTTTCTGCGAGCGACAGAAAATAAGCGGCATGAGATCGACGAGTTGGGTCAGCTTCAGCGGTGTGATCGAGATGTTCGAGTGCGTACTCACGAACAACACCCAACATTCGGAAGCGAGTCTCACCATCCGCCTGTTCCCTTGTGACAAGCAAACTCTTGTCGACAAGCGACGAGACACCATCGATTACGTCGATGCCTGAGTCTTGTGAGTCTGATTGCATCACCGCAGTGGCCGCGTCGATCGTGAACCCACCAGCAAATACCGCGAGCCTGCGGAAAAGCCTTTTCTCTTCGTCGCTAAGTAATTCGTAACTCCAATCGACTGCGCCTCGCATTGTTCGTTGTCGCGTTGGCAGGTCATGAGCGCCACCCGTCAGAAACTGGTGCCTGCTACCCAGTTTTGTCAGGATTGCTTGCGGAGAAAGGATCTTAATTCGAGCTGCGGCCAGTTCAATCGCGAGCGGTAATCCGTCGAGCTTCCTGCAGATATCGAGAACGCTCGAAGCATTTTCATCAGTCACTGTAAAGTTTGGTTTGAGCGCGCGGGCCCTCTCGACAAATAACATAACTGCTTCGTAGCTCTTTGCCTTCGCTGCGGTTATACGAGTTGAAGATTCGGGCAATGCGAGCGGGGGCACCATGTACTCATATTCAGAGCTCAGGTGTAATAGTTCCCGACTGGTGAGAAGGAACTGCAACTCAGGCGCCGAGTCTAGTAGCTCGGTAATGAGTGAACGCGCGCTAATAACTTGTTCAAAGTTATCCGCAACCAACAAGATCTTTCGCGGTCTCAGATAGTCTTTGAGACTCTCAATGAGAATGCAGCGGTCCGACTCTTTCACACCCAGAGGTTGGGCGATCAGCGCAGCTACAAGTTCTGGTTGACTGATTGCCCCAAGCTTAATAAAGAAGACGCCCTCGGGGAATTCCGGCAACATTTTATGAGCGACTGCCTGAGCAAGAGTTGTTTTACCGGTGCCGCCTACGCCGGTTAGAGTCACGAGGCGAGTACCTTCTCTTAATCTGCCACAAACTTCCTCAATCTCCCGAGCACGACCGATAACTGACGAACGTGGACCGACCAGGTTGTTTGGAGGGAGGCTTGGTTCATTGGGTTGAGATCTGCCGAGTGGGGATTTCGAGCCCGAGCTGCTGGAGTGCCCCTCTTCAAATCGCTCAAATTCTATTTGTTTTTGCACTCGACGGAGATCGATGGCCAGATCCTTCGCGGTCTGGTAGCGATCATTGGGACTCTTTTCTAAAGCCTTCGAAATGATCTGCTGTACTTCGGAAGGTGTTTCCGTGCGATAGGTACTGATGGTCGGCGCAGACGCTTTAAGAATTCCAGCGATGATGTCGGCGTTTGTTGGTCCATTGAATGGCAATTCAGCCGCAATCATTTCGTAGATTACGACTGCGAGACTCCAGATGTCTGATCGCGAATCGATCCCTGTTCCTCTTGCTTGTTCGGGCGACATATAACGAACCGTCCCCATCAACAAACCGGGTTGCGTGTTCATCATTGCCAGAGTGTCTGCATCAGCGTCGACGTCAACGTTTGATTCTGTCGTTGAAAGTTTTGCGATCCCGAAGTCGAGGATCTTCACCAGTCCATCAGGTCGCAACATTATATTTTCGGGCTTGATGTCTCGGTGAACAATGCCAGCTTCATGTGCGGCGGCCAGTGCGGATGCAATTTGGGCTGCTATGTCCAGGGCCTCGGGTATGGATAAGTTGGTTCGAGCCATATGCTCGCGGAGAGTTACACCGTCGATGAATTCGGTGGCGATGTAATGAGCGCCATCGGTTTGCTCGATCTCATAAATCACAAGGATGTTTGGATGATTCAGAGCTGAGGCGGCTCTCGCCTCCTGCACAAAGCGAAGAATCCTTTGTGGTTCAGACGCTATCTCCATGGGGAGAATCTTGAGGGCAACCGTACGGCCCAATTTGATATCCCTTGCCATGTAAACTTCGCCCATTCCGCCTGACCCAATCAGGTTCCGAACCTCGTAACGCCCGATTTTTGCACCTGCGGCAATTCCCATGATTACTTAGATAACGGGCTTAGAGAGGACTGAACGGCGTATGTGTTGGGAGTGCAACTTCGCATCGGTCTTGCGGATTCTGACATGATAGAGAGTGTTGCAACTTGTTCCGTGTGTCAACTGCGCCGGCGCGATCCATTTCCATGGTTCGATTTGAGAATCTACCTTTACCTGGGAGTGAGAATGGGAGGCCATGTGACATACAATACGAAAAATGCGACGAGAGCTTTTCGAGCAGAAATGGACCGTCTACCTGGTTGCGATAGTCAGCGTGGCTGTTTTGACTGTCGCGCTGAAATTGATCGGAGCGCATGTTAATTCTACGACTGTCGCTCTCGTGTTCCTGCTGGACGTTCTATGTATTGCAAGTTGGCGCGGAAGCGTGCCGGCTCTGGTGACTTCAATCATTGGCGTACTGTGTTTTAACTATTTCTTTTTGCCGCCATTTGGCACTTTTAATATTGCGTCCGCGGATAACTGGGTTGCCTTTGCAGCGTTTTTGTTAACCGCCCTTACTGCGGGTCAACTGTCTGCACGCGCGAAAAAGCGAGCCGAAGAAGCTGAAACAGGAAGAGGTCAAATCGAGAAGCTTTACGCTCAGTTGCGTGATGCCTTTGAACGAGCGAGCGAAGCCGAAGCTCTACGACGGAGTGAGAAATTGAAGTCGGCTTTGCTTGATGCTGTCACGCATGACCTCAGAACTCCATTGACATCTATAAAAGCCTCGATAACGACACTGCTGGATGACCGGAAGGTGAGAGCGGGTCGGGAACCTGGATTCGCCATCGACTCTGATGCAAAACTCGAAATGATGGAGGTCATCGATCAGGAGACTGATCGACTAAATCGTTTCATAAGTGGCTTGATCGAGCTAGCTCGAATCGAGGCAGGGCAACTACAACTGCGAAGGAGATGGGGAGCAGTCGACGAAATTATTACCACTGCCTTGTCGCGCGCAGATTCGATCACTGCCCAGCACCCCATTGAGTTGAAGATTGAAAAAGAGTTGCCGGTTGTACGAGTTGATGAACGTGCAGTGAGCGAAGTCGTTTACACATTAATCGATAACGCTGCGAAGTATTCTCCAGCGCAGTCTCGTATCGGAATAAGTGCCAGGCGATCACAACCTGATCAGATCAGAATGGAGATCGAGAACGAAGGTGAAACGATTCCACTCGCTTTGCGCGAGCGAGTTTTCGACAAGTTCTTCAGAGCTACGAGAGATGGAGACATTTCAACCCATAAGCCTTCCGGTACTGGTATGGGATTAGCTATCGCGAAAGGTATTGTCGAGGCTCATAGTGGCAGGATCTGGATCGAAACAGGCTCGAATGGAACTGGGACTCGGGTGGTCTTCACCTTGCCAATAGGTGATGATGACCCGGCTGACGTTGGATTGCCCGCAAATGTAGAAGCTGTTCGAGAATCATGAACGACAAGCCTCGCATTTTAGTGGTCGATGACGAGTCGCAACTTACTCGCGTATTGCGTACCGGCTTGAATGCGCACGGTTATGAGGTGCGCACAGCCTCCGACGGAGTGGAAGGTTTCCGTCAATTCAGCGATTGGCGACCGGACTTAATTATCACTGACCTGGCGATGCCGAATATGGACGGCCTCGAACTCTGTCGAAAACTGCGCTCCGTCTCTCAGTTGCCAATCATAGTTTTATCGGCGAAGGGCGAAGAGAAGATAAAGGTCGAGGCGTTAGACCTTGGCGCGGACGATTTTATAACCAAGCCGTTCGGTATCGATGAACTGCTCGCGCGAGTGCGGGCAGCCTTACGAAGATCGAGCGTTCAAACGTCCACCGCTAATGATGACTCGGCAATTGAGGCTGGGGACTTTCAGGTAGATCTTGAAAGTCATTCAGTAAGAGTTAGCGGAAAGGAGATTCGCCTGACTCCAAAGGAGTTCGACTTACTGGTTTACTTCACGAGGCATCCGGCAAAGGTCTTGACGCACCGGACGTTATTGGCTGCAGTGTGGGGCCGAAATTATGTCGAACAAAACGAATATCTTCGAGTTTTCGTGGGCAACTTGCGCAAAAAGATCGAGCGCGATCCCGCGAATCCTCAATACATCCTGACCGAACCGTGGATTGGCTATCGCTTCGATCCGGGGGCGGCTGATAACTAGTCGGCCCCGACGAGAATTGGTGTTCGAGGCAAATGTTCTGATCCCGGTTATTGAGGTACAATTCACCCGCCAGGAAATCCCCCATCGACTCGCCGTCTCACTACGAACCGGCGATAACAACACCAGACACACTGCAGAGCCTGATCAGTGCTCGACGAAAATCATGAGTACTCTTGGCAAAGAGATTTACAGGTTTGATTGTTTCCGCATTGATTCAGGCAAGCGCTTACTCTTTGAAGATGACCAAATCGTGAGCCTTACTCCTAAAGCATTCGACACTCTTCTGGCTTTGGTTGAGGGTTTAGGAGACGTGCTCAGCAAAGAAGAGCTAATGCAGATAGTCTGGCCAAATCAATTTCTGGAGGAGAACAATCTTGCACAGAACATTCATGCCATTCGACGCGCTCTAGGTGAGGGGAGTGGTAAAGCGAAATATGTTGAGACGATCCCGAAACGAGGCTATCGCTTCGCTGGACAGATCGAAGTCTCAACAGTTCGAGACCGGCAAACAGACCTCAATGCTGAAGAAGCCGGCTCCAGACAGCCAATCGTGGAGCTGGAGGCCTCGAAAGAAACCGGAGTGGCGGTTCAGCGAGCGATTGCCCCATCAATATTAAATCCAAAGACTCAATACGTGGTTAGCACAGGCGACGTGAACATCGCCTATCAGGTCGTAGGGGACCATCCGATTGACCTTGTATTTGTGATGGGCTGGGTATCTCATCTCGAGTACTTTTGGAGAGAGCCTTCATTTGCTCGCTTCCTGACCCGACTCGCCTCGTTCTCAAGACTTATTCTGTTGGACAAGCGGGGAACTGGCTTGTCCGATCGGGTTGAGTTGTCACAACTACCAACACTCGAACAACGAATGACGGATGTTGAGGCCGTAATGAATGCAGTTGGCAGTGAACGTGCTGCATTGCTTGGCATTTCCGAAGGTGGACCAATGTGCAGTCTCTTCGCTGCGACTTATCCGGCGCGAACTGATGCCCTGGTTATGATCGGGACCTACGCCAAGAGAATTAAGAGTGAAGATTATCCGTGGGCCCCAACTGAGTCTGACCGCGAACACTTTCTTGAAGAGATTCGTCGGCATTGGGGAGAACCAGTCGGCATTGAAGAACGTGCGCCATCTGTCGCGAACGATCCGGCATTTCGCGAGTGGTGGGCCGAATATTTGCGCATGGGTGCGAGTCCGGCTGCTGCCTTGGCGCTTACTAGAATGAACGCCCAAATCGATGTCCGGGCGGTGCTGCCATCAGTGAGAGTGCCAGCCCTCATTATCCACAGGGAAAACGATGCCTGTCTGCCTGTTGAAGGTGGAAGGTATGTAGCGTCGAAAATTCCTGGGGCCAAGTATGTTGAGTTACCTGGTTTCGACCACCTGCCATTTGTGGGTGACCAGGATTCAATCCTCGAAGAGATTGAAGAATTTCTCACTGGAGAACGGGTACTGCCCGAGATTGATCGAGTGCTGACTACGATCCTGTTTGTGCTGTGCGACGAGACTAAAAGCGCGAAGTCGGTTGATGAAGCTGAGTTGAGAACGCTCAACCAGGCCTATGCGAGACGCGAACTCTCTGTCTATCGGGGTAGAGAAATAGAGATTTCGCCGAGCAAGCTATTTGCAACATTCGATGGACCAGCGCGCGCTATTCGTTGTGCTCGAGCAATTGTCGGAGATGCTGCGAGATTGGGTTTGCGAGTACACGCGGGCCTGCATACAGGAGAGTGCGACTTACGGGCCAACACCGTAGGTGGCGTCACTGTCGAGACCGGTCGAAATATTGCGGCAGTTGCCGAGGAGGGCGAAATATTGGTGACTCGTACTGTAAAGGACCTGGTGGCCGGTTCTGGGATTGGTTTCACCTTCCGAGCCACCTACAAATTTGGTGACTTATTTGCCGTGGACGCTACCGAGCATTGATTCCCTGGAGTGCGGTGGCAAGGTACCGTTTTGTTATATAAGTCTTTTGAAGTCAATTGAGTCTTTGGTCAAATTGTGTGAAAAGCGACGCCGGGCCCGCGCACCCAAGTTTCACCTTCATTACTCTCTCACAAATTTTTCATTATTCCTTAAAGACGCGTTAAGAAATCTATCCTAAGATGCGCGTTCCCCCAGACACATCGGAGAGATCACTGCCCAGCTGTACCCAAAAGCTTGCCTTTTGAACCTGTGGCGTAACCCTCTAGAAGTGTGTCCCGGGGGCTAAGGTCTCCTGGGGGTTCGAAACGAATAAAGACTTTTTTCGGATTTAGGAAGGATTTCAAATGAGGAAGTACAGCATGTTAGGGTCGATGATTTTAGGTCTGCTTATCTTAGTGTCAGGAATGGATGGAGAGAATGCGCAAGCTCAGAACACAACAAAACTCTTCGTAGCCCCAAAAGTGTTTCAGGCGGCCGGACCAAATGCAGCCGCAATCCAAAGTTCGGTTGATGCTTTTCGCGCGGCGCTGGGAATTCAGGACAACGGAAATGCGATCGGACCACTCACCAGTGGTCATCGCGAAATCAATTGGGATGGAGGTGGAAGCGACGCAACAACGCCTCCGGTCACGCCATTCAATGTATTTCTCAATAGCCGTGGTGCACAGTTCACTACGCCAGGCGTTGGACTATCTCAAGCGCCCGTCTCAGGCGGTCCCCAGGGAGGTCTTGCAACCCTATTCAATAATCCAACATATGCGACAACGTTCACGGCGTTTAGTAGGTTGCGTTTATTTACACCAGTTGGAAGCAACATCACTAATGCGTTGTTTTTTGTGCCTGGATCGAACGGCAACCTACCAGCCACGGTCACTGGCTTTGGTGCAGTCTTCACGGATGTTGACCAACCAGACGGAAGTGGACCCGGTGCAAAACAAGGAAACCGTGGCTCGAGTACGCTTGTTGAATTCTTCGGCGTAAACGGAGAGCTCTTGTTCAGCAGTTTCGTTCCCGCCTCGCCCGGCGATGGTGGCTTAACTTTTTTTGGGATTAAGTTTGCGGCAGCCAGGATTGCGCGGGTGCGCATAACCGCCGGGAACGTCGCGCCTGGTCCAACCGATGATCAGAATCGAGATGTTGTCATGATGGATGACTTTATCTACGGAGAACCCCAACAACATCCATAAACCCTGGAGTGCGGTGGCCCGGCACCGCTTTGTTAAATACTCACCACGATAACAAAGCCACGCCGGGCCGGCGCACTCCAAAGCTACTTCAGTGACAGAGTAAGCACAGAAACGGAATGCGGGGGGAGTGTCACCTGAAAGTCAGAAGAGGCAGACACAGTAACTTTAGTTATCTTTACCGCATCTGGCGTCGCAAAACTATTGGAGACGTTCAAAGAGGCAGCATTAACAATCGACAAGGATGCGCGCGGCTCAACCGTCACGCCCTTCACCAAAATCCTGGTTTGGAGGGAGTTTGAAAGGTTTGTATTAACCGCTTTCACAAAGAGGTGCTTTCCATCGCTTGAACGACTGGTGACTACGTCAAGAAATGGTATAGCGGTTCCCTCTTTAGCACTATTGAAAGTTGGGCCACGCACTTCGCTTGCAACCAAAGTCCCGCCTGCTGTGGGCGCATACAAGGTGTTCACCAAATAGATTGGGGACACAAACAAACCATCGCGACTCGCCTGGATAATTCCACCTGGCCAGCCGTTGACGAGGTCTGACACGGCGCTCATTCCAACAAGGCCATTTGTTTTCTCAAAGACGTTCATCAATCGTGCACCATAAAGCGCCGATAGCATGGAGTATTGTTGATCTTGCTTGAGGTCGAGACCCCATTCGTTTATCGCGAGCTTGATCGGATGCCGCGGACTGAGTTGTGTGAGAAGTAATGCTAGTTGCTGATAGAAACGACCGTAGTAAAGAGGGCGCGCCATCAGGTTTCCAATGTCGCCCGCCATTTCAGAACGGCCGTAATAATGATGCACCGCGAGATAATCAATTTGGGATCCAGCGAGGCTTACAACAGTGCGATTCCACTGCATATTGTTATCGCCTACAGCAATTAGTTTTATGTCCTTGTCGACTTTACGCATTGCAGCTGCATAACGATTAAAGTTTCTCGCATAAGTTTCGGCATCGCTGTGACCGCGGACCCACGAACCCCATATTTCATTACCCACTTCCCATAGCTTTACGTTGAATGGATCTGGATAACCATGTGCCGCTCGAAGCGCGCCATATTTCGAAGACGTTGGACCGTTACAGTATTCAACCCATGCCGCGGCCTCGGCAGCCGTTGCCCCGCGCCCTTCGACATTCACTGTGATGGTTGGTTCGGCGCCGACATTCCGGCTGAATTGAATATATTCCGCCGTACCAAAGTCAGAAGGTTCAGCTTCATTCTTCCATGAAAGGTTAGTCCATACTTGTCGTTGATCGCGTGGACCGACGGCCCACTGCCAGTGATAGTCTTGCGCTACATTTCCTCCGGGCCAACGGAGAAACGCTGGTTTCAGTTCTTTAACTCTCTCAAGTACGTCGCGCCGGACGCCACCAGTTGAATCGGCGGCCATCAGCGACATCTGGTCTATCCAGATATGACCATGGCCGCCAAAGAGGAGTGCTATTCGCGCGAGTGGGTCGGTGACGGCCGCGCGCAGGCGAAACTCATATTTCTTCCATTCTCCTCTGGTTGGAGTGATCTCAAATTCCGAATAGACGGCGCCTGTTGAAGTGTCCTGTTCCAAAGCTACGGATACCGGACCTTCGTAATCCGTAGTCTTTGCCCAAAAGTACCCGACGTATTCCGTATCTTTTCTGAGTGGGATTCGAGACTGAAGGATTCCATGCCTGGGAATTACCCCTGTGCCCGCTTCGACCCGCAACGAATGTTCTGGCGTTAAACCGGGTGAACGTCGCTCAGGGTAGCTGACATTAGGGTTCCACTCGAACTTTAGTGCGTAATCATCATTACGATCGTCGGGATAACGTTCCCAGTAACGTGACAGACCAATGGCATTTGGAGGTTCTTCGAAGCTACGGTCACGCAAAAGTTCCGCATGAACACCAAACTTTATTCCCTCGAACATGTGCTCTAGAAATTGACCATAAAGAAGAGGACTAATCTCTCC
>DASROI010000449.1:0-11846 GCA_035646955.1 Pyrinomonadaceae bacterium | reverse complement strand
GCCACCAGCAAATGAGCTTTCTCGGAATTGACGTTGGGACAGGCGGTTCACGCGCTGTTCTAATTGATCATCACGGCCAAATCATCGCGGCGAAAACAGTAGAGCATGAGGCCTTCGCGTCGCCGCAGACTGGGTGGGCCGAACAGGATCCTCGCGACTGGTGGCGAGCCTCCGCAATTGCAATTCGAGGCATCGTTGAAGACGATAAGGTCAACGTCGATGAAATCGCCGGTATTGGACTCTCCGGTCAAATGCACGGTTCCGTTTTGCTGGATGAACGCGACGAAGTCCTGCGGCCAGCTCTAATCTGGTGTGATCAACGAACCGAACTCCAGTGCCAGAGACTAACAAATGAAATCGGCGCTTCGAGACTAATCGAGCTAACCTGTAATCCGGCTCTCACTGGATTCACGCTGCCTAAATTACTTTGGGTACGTGACAACGAACCTGAAATCTGGTCGCGGGTTCGCTCAGTTCTCCTTCCAAAAGACTACGTACGTTTCCGACTGACTGGCGAGACGGCAACGGACGTCGCCGACGCATCAGGCACGCTTTTACTGGACGTTTCGCAGCGGAGATGGTCCACCGAGATGATGGCAGCCGCTGCAATCGATGAGAAGATTCTTCCAAGAGTTTATGAGTCACAAGAGATTACTGGAGTGCTATCTGACACTGCTGCCGCAGAGGTAGGCTTGCGTTCAGGGATCCCAGTCGTAGCCGGCGCGGGTGATCAAGCGGCTGGTGCGGTGGGCGTTGGAATTGTGCAGCCAGGAAGTGTAAGTGCCACCATCGGAACCTCGGGCGTTGTCTTTGCTGCAACCAACCAGCCTGCCCTTGATCCGAAAGGTCGGGTTCACACATTTTGTCATGCTATTCCTGCCCGCTGGCATGTGATGGGCGTAACCCAGGGTGCGGGCTTGTCGCTCCGCTGGTTCAAAGATCAATTTGGTGTTATAGACGGTGATGGCGATCCCTACGAATATCTAATTAGTGAAGCCGCTGCCGTTCCTCCGGGCGCAAATGGTCTTCTTTGGGCGCCTTATCTGATGGGCGAACGGACACCGCACTTAGACCCAAACGCGCGAGCCGCACTGGTTGGGATTACGGCTAGTCATACTCGAGCTCACGTTGTTCGCGCAATTTTGGAAGGCGTTGCCTTTAGCTTGCGCGACTCGTTCGAGATATTGAAAGAGATGGGCGTGCCCGCACAAAATGTTCGATTGGCAGGCGGCGGAGCTCGCTCTGCTTTATGGCGACAAATACAGGCCGACATTTATGGGCAGCCGGTAGAAATAGTCGAGGCTGAAGAGGGAGCCGCTTACGGAGTCGCCTTACTTGCAGGCGTTGGAACCAAAGCCTGGTCATCGGTTGACGAAGCGTGTTTGTCGGTCGTAAAGACAAAAGCTCGGATTGCGCCTGATATAAAATCGGCGGAGCTCATGGATCGACAATACAAGGCGTTTCAGGCACTCTATCCAGCACTACGATCCGTATCCGTCAGTTTGCTATAGATCGGCAATTGCTCGAGGTTCCCTCAAGATTTCCCCCGGGATTTTGATTGAACGGGACAAGTTTCACTCTCAACAAATTTAATTCGAGGACATAAAATGCAACTCCATAACCTGCGCCTTATCTCGACTTGCACTGCAGTACTGATCTGTATTCTCGCTTTGACGTCATGTACGAATCCGTCCAACACCACAACCGGCGGCCCTGGAACCGGCGGTAAACACAAACTAGCATTCGTAACAAATAATGCTTCAGACTTCTGGACCATCGCTCGCAAGGGTACAGAAAAGGCAGCAGCTGATATTCCGGGAATTGAAGTAGAATTTCGCATTACATCTGACGGTACCGCTGCTCAACAACAGAGCGTTGTTGACGACTTGCTGGCAAAGGGCATCAATGGCATCGCCATCAGTCCTGTCGATCCGGCGAATCAAACCCCAATGTTAAATAGGGCCGCATCTCAGGCCCTGGTCGTAACACAAGACAGCGACGCACCGACCAGTAATCGAGCATGCTACATCGGAACCGACAACGTTGAAGCAGGACGTCAAGCTGGTCAGCTGGTAAAAGAGGCCCTGCCACAAGGTGGCAAGATAATGGTATTCGTCGGCGTGCTCGATGCCGCTAACGCGCAACAGCGATATCAGGGATTGAAGGAAGCGCTGGCTGGCTCAAACGTTTCGATCATCGATGTTCGAACAGACAACACAGATCGGGTTCGCGCAAAGTCAAATGCCGCCGACACCCTCGTCAACAATCCTGATCTGGCGGGTATGGTGGGACTTTGGTCCTACAATGGACCAGCCATCGTGAGTGCCGTTAGAGAGGCAAACAAACTGGACAAGGTGAAGATCATTGCGTTCGACGAAGAGGATGAAACGTTAAGCGGCATCAAGGATGGCGCGATCTATGCCACAGTCGTGCAACAGCCCTTTGAGTTTGGCTACCAGTCAATGCAGTTAATGGCCAAGTATCTCAATGGCGACAAATCGGTCATTCCCGCGAGTAAGCAGATTTTCGTGCCGACCAAGGCGATTAAGAGAGCCGACGTCGAAGCCTTCACAAAGCAGATCAATCAGCTTCGTGGGCGCAGTTAATCTGGGGGCTTGGAAATATAGGTCCAATAGGTCCTATACCTTTTTTTGACACGAGTGATGGAGACCAATACACCTCTACTTGAGATGGTGGGAATCAGCAAACGATTCCCTGGCGTCGTCGCACTCGATAATGTAAGTCTCAACGTGCATCAGGGCGAGATTGTCGCCCTGATTGGGGAAAACGGCGCCGGCAAATCCACGCTGATGAAGATTCTCGGCGGTGCGATCTCGCGAGACGATGGCAGTATCAATATCGATGGAACTCCCGTTGAAATTCGCTCGCCAGCCAACGCGAGCAGTCTCGGAATTGAGTTCATTCATCAGGAACTTAGCGTTCTGGATAATCTCGACGTTGCGGCAAATATCTTTCTGCATCGTGAACCAACCACCGGTGGATTCTTAAAACTGATCGATCGTAATCGCATTTACCGCGACTCTGACGTACTCCTGAAAAAGCTTGGCCTGAACATTTCGAGTCGCACTTCCCTTGAACAACTCTCAATCGCACAACAACAGCTCGTTGAGATCGCACGGGCACTCTCAGCCGGGGCTCGAATCATCATCATGGACGAGCCAACTTCCAGCTTGACGCTTACTGAAACACGCCGGCTCCTGGAAATTGTGAAAGATCTAAAAGCAGAACAGGTCAGCATCATTTACATATCGCACCGCATGCACGAGGTTGAAGAGATTGCAGATCGCGCCGTGGTCCTGCGCGACGGCCGCAACGCGGGTGAGATTCAGCAACGTAACGAGATAACTCACGAACGAATGGTGCGGATGATGGTGGGCCGGGATCTGAAAGATTTCTTCAAAGGAGAGCGGCCAGGTAACGGACATGTGCAACAAGGCGCAGGTTTCGAAGTTCGCAAGTTAAGAACCCAACGATATCCGAACCACACCATCTCGTTTACTGTCGCACCCGGTGAAGTTCTCGGATTGGCTGGACTCGTCGGCGCCGGCCGTTCGGAGGTCGCCCGCGCGATTTTTGGAGTTGAACCGGCGTTAGAGGCTGACATGTCCGTCAATGGCGTCGATCTCCATATCAAAAATGCGCATGACGCGATCACTCGCGGGGTTTACCTTATTCCCGAGGATCGTCGTCAGAACGGTCTAATTGTCGATTTCAACGTTCGGGAGAATATTTCTCTGCCGAATCTCGAGAATTTTTCCTCTGCCAAGATTATTGATCGAGGTAGAGAAACTAAGCTCGCGATCGACGCTTGTAAATCGATCAACATCAAGACGCCATCGCCAGAAATGAGAGCAGCAAATCTGAGCGGCGGAAATCAGCAGAAGGTGGTTCTCGCACGTTGGCTTACTTTTTCTCCAAAGGTCCTAATTTTTGACGAGCCAACTCGGGGTATTGACGTAGGAGCTAAGTCGGAGATCTACGCGCTCATTCGAAAGTTAGCAGCTGAAGGCGTCTCAGTAGTCGTCATAAGTAGTGAAATGGAAGAAGTGCTTGGTATCAGCGATCGCATTGCTGTGATGCATGAAGGAAAACTTACTGGAATTCTGAATCGACCTCAGTTCAGTGAAGAAGCTGTTATGCGACTGGCAACGGGAGTCGAAGGATAATCGGCTTATGAAAAAAGAGCTCGGCATTTTTGTACTGCTTATCATTCTGTGCGTCATCGTCTCTGTGATCAATCCCAACTTTCTGGCGGCGATAAACCTGCAGAACCTCGCGCGGCAGATCGGGGCCTTTGGAATTTTCAGTATTGGTTTGGGCCTGGTGATTATAACCGGAGGGATCGAACTATCGGTCGGCTCGATGATGGCATTGCTCGGTGTATTACTGTCGATGATGCTAACCGAGTGGGGGTTTCCGGTCTTCCTCGGGATAATTGCCTGCATTGGCCTTTCGATGGTTTTATCTTTGGGCCATGGCCTGTTGATTACTCGAATGAACATGCAACCGTTCATAGTTACCCTCTGCGGCTTGCTGTTTTACAGAGGACTCGCACGCTTCATCACAAAAGATGAGACCAAGGGATTTGGCACGGTCGCAGGTCTCGATTTTTTACGTTTCACGGCGAATGGCAATCTGCTAGGTATTCCGATGCCATTCGTCCTGCTAATTGTCATCGCCGCTATTACTTTTGTCGTATTACACCGGTCGGTTTACGGCCGGTACCTGTTTGCAACGGGACGAAATGCAGAGGCTGCCCGGTATGCGGGTATTAACACCAATCGCATCATCACACTTTCGTATGTAATCGCCGGAGCACTCACCGCAGTTTCCGGAATCATTTTTGCTTTCTATACAAACTCCGTTTCGCCGGCCAATCACGGAAACGCGTATGAACTCTATGGCATAGCAGCGGCCGTCCTGGGGGGCTGTTCTCTGCGTGGTGGCGAAGGATCGGTAATAGGAATCTTGATCGGGACTGCTCTGTTGCAGGTCCTAAGGAATCTCGTAAATCTGCTCGGCATTCCGAGCTCGCTCGATTTCGCCGTGATGGGCGCGGTGATTTTGATTGGTGTAATGGCTGATCAAATTTTTACTGAGAGAAGAAATCGCCGGCAGTTAGCGCTGGTCAGAGAATCCGCTGCACGTGACGCCACGCCGGCAGCCTGATTGGCCGTTGCTCTTAGAGCCAGCGTAACGCTGCAATAAGACTTCCGAGCAATGAACAAAGACTTGCTGCATGATCCAAAAGTGTGGCTTGAGCCGCTCAAGCTTCTTCATAGCACCATCCGCAAATCAGTCGTAGATGTTTGTGAGCGCTCAGCCGTCGAAGCGATGGCAACCGTCGCGCGGGAAGAAGAGGGCGACACTATCTACGCCGTCGATCGCGTCAGTGAAGAGTTGCTCATTGAATTTTTCAATCAGCACACGGAGCTTGGCCCAATTGTTCTGATCGCCGAGGGATTGCATGGCGGTCAGGTTGTAATCCCTGAAAGCGCCAGCGAGGATGACGCTAAATGGCGAATCATCGTCGATCCAATCGATGGGACGCGACCACTGATGTATCAAAAGCGTGGCGCATGGATTTTGACAGGCGTCGCTCCTAATCTTGGACCAACCACTTCCCTGCTCGATATTCAGTTCGCAATCCAGACTGAGATACCTACTGTAAAACAACATCTGTCCGATTGTGCATGGAGCTTCCGTGGCGAAGGCGTATCGGCAGAGCGGTTCAATCGGCTCACTGGAGAAGTCACGCCTCTAAAATTACAACCATCGAGTTCGAAGACGATCGCTCACGGGTACGCTCAAATTGCCCGGTTTTTCCCTGGCGCACGAGAGGAGTTGGCGGCCATCGATGAAGAGGTGGTCATGGGTGCACTCGGCCCGGTTCAAGAAGGCAAGGCCCATTGTTTCGAAGATCAGTACGCTTCTACCGGCGGGCAGCTATACGAACTCATGAGTGGTCACGACCGCTTCACCGCCGACCTGCGGCCTTTTATGGAACCTTTGTTTGCCGCGCGTGGGACCAAACTGGGTATTTGTTGTCATCCTTATGACATTTGCACTGAACTGATCGCCCGCGAACTCGGAGTAATCATCACTGATGGGCTGGGCAGACAATTGAACGCAATCCTTTCTGTCGAACCGAACATCAGTTGGGCTGGATATGCCAATGCTGCGATTCAGAAACAGATTGAACCTCTTCTTGGCGCAGCGCTTCGTAATCGTGGGTTAACAGAGGGTTAACGAAGTTGAGCGCCTATTCAATTGTCTATGGACCACATGATTATCCCGAAGATACGAAAGCTCTGATTGCTAACCTTGCTAATATTGCGAACTCATATTTTAGCGGCGACGAAGAACTGATACTGACACGCGCACCGGGCCGGCTCGACGTCATGGGTGGAATTGCGGACTACTCTGGCTCACTCGTTCTACAGTTGCCAATTGCCGACGCTACCCATGTCCTGCTGCAACAAACAGACACTCCTGTTGTCGAGGTTCAGAGTATTTCCGGTTCGACAACAACTGGAGCTCGGACGTTCAGCATAGCGTTAGCCGAGTTGTTGAATCCAAGCGGTCAACCAATCGAGTATTCTGATGCCAAAGAACTCTTTCTCGCGCGAAATGCTCATTGGGCATCCTACATAATCGGAGCATTTATCACCTTGATGCGGGAAAGGAATGAGCGATTCGATCGAGGCGCTCGGATCCTAATCACCTCCAATGTTCCCGAAGGTAAAGGCGTAAGTTCTTCAGCGGCACTCGAGGTGGCGGTTATGACCGCAATCGTGAAGTCGTTTGACTTAGAGTTATCGCAAATCGAAGTTGCGCTGCTTTGTCAGAAATTGGAAAACCGGATTGCCGGAGCTCCATGCGGCATTATGGACCAGATGACTTCGAGTTGCGGCGAACAAGACCGGCTGCTCGAGCTGCTGTGTCAACCCTCGCAATTCATCGGAACTCTAGCCTTGCCATCGGAACTCGAAGTTTGGGGAGTTGACTCCGGTGTACGCCATTCGGTTGGCGGCTCAGATTACACAACAGTGAGGACCGCGGCGTTTATGGGATACCGAATGATTGCTGAAATCGCTGGTCTCACTGTGACGCCAACCGGTGACCGCAGGGTTAAAATAATGGATCCCAATTGGAACGGATATCTCGCCAACATTACGCCTGCAGAGTTTGAAGAAAAGTACATCGGACTGCTACCGGCCACGTTAAGCGGCGCAGAATTTCTGGAACGGTATCAAGGAACTTCAGACGACGTAACGACAGTAAACGAAGCAGTGAACTATCCAATCAACGCTGCGACTGCTCATCCGATTTACGAAAATCAGAGGGTCAATAGATTCGCCAACATACTCAAACAATGGAAAGGCTTGGACCAGGCGCGAGAGTTGGGGGACCTCATGCTCGAATCACATCAGAGCTATTCAGATTGTGGTCTAGGTTCCGAACGCACCGACTTAATTGTTGAGCTATTGAAAGGCGACAGGACTTCCCTGTTTGGAGGGCGAATAACTGGTGGTGGAAGTGGTGGAACGGTAGCAATTCTTGGAAAGAAAGCGGCCAGACGTTCCCTGGATCACCTCGTCGGAAAGTTTGAAGAGTCGACGGACTATCGTCCGATCGTGCTGAGCGGGTCTTCGACAGGCGCCAGCGGCTTTGATCATTTGCGCTTGCGAAGAGTCACCAGTGCCTGAAGGTTCACGATCGCTATATTAACAATGAGGATACATACGATGAAACCAACCGGAGAATTGTCGGGGTTAATGTGTTGCCTGCTCCTGCTGCTTAGCTTTTCAGTGATTAAAGGACAAGCCAACATCACAAAAGAATCGTTTGGTAAAACAGGAGACGGTGAAAACGTCGACCTCTACACGCTGACTAACAATCTTGGCATGCAGGCGAAGATCATGAATTACGGTGGCATTGTCGTATCGCTAAAGGTGCCGGACCGTAACGGAAAAATGGATGATGTTGTTTTAGGTTTCAACGATCTCGACAGTTACTTGAAAGGTCATCCTTACTTCGGAGCCATCGTCGGGCGTTACGGCAACCGCATAGCTAAGGGCCGCTTCACTCTCAACGGTGTCGAATACAAGCTGGCCGTAAATAACGGCGAGAACCACCTGCACGGAGGCATCAAAGGCTTTGACAAAGTGGTTTGGACGGCTAAGGAAATGCGCACCAAGATGGGACCAGCGTTGTCGTTGACCTATATCAGCAAGGATGGCGAGGAAGGTTATCCGGGGACACTGACTGCAACCGTGGTCTATACGTTGACGAATAATAACGAACTGAAGCTCGACTACACAGTTACCACAGACAAGGACACAGTTAGTAACTTGACCCATCACTCGTATTTCAATCTTGCCGGTGAGGGTAATGGAGACATTCTGAGTCACATCCTAACGTTGAATGGCTCGCGATTTACACCGACAGACGCAGGCTCAATTCCAACCGGCGAACTTAAGGCGGTTGCCGGCACTCCGTTTGACTTTTTAAAGCCAACCGTAATCGGCAAACGCATCAATGATCAGGATCAGCAACTTCAATATGGCAGCGGGTACGACCACAACTTCGTAGTTAACGGTAAGTTTGGTTCGTTGCGTTCAGCCGCGACTGTTTACGAACCAACCAGCGGACGCGTTTTGGAAGTATGGACCACCGAACCGGGAGTGCAGTTCTATACCGGCAATTTTCTTGATGGAACGTTGACGGGGAAAAGTGGCAAGGTTTACCAGAAGAGATTCGGATTCTGCCTCGAGACCCAGCATTATCCTGATTCGCCCAACCATCCAGCGTTTCCCACAACAACGCTCAAGAAAGGCGCCACCTATCGTTCGACTACGGTGTATCGCTTCAAGGTCCGGAAGGCCTGAATACGAAAGCGGGCCAACACGTCATTTCTTTGGGTGGCACTCAACGCATTGAAACATCGATATGTCGCCCAGATTAACTGGATGCTTGAAAGGCTGGTCGGCTTTATGACATGAATCACATTTGCGATCTGCCAATCCACCGAGATCTACCGGATGTTTGAACGACCCAAGCCGCGCATTTTTCTCCGGCGGAAGTGCGGAATCGTAGATGACTGTGTGACAGACGTCGCAATCGTTGCGGATCACTTTTCCTTCCTTGCTTACGTGGTCTCCGTCGTGACATCGAAAGCAGCCTGAAAAGTACAAGTGACCGATGTTATTTGGATGTGTTTCCCAGTTAGTCTTCATTTCCGGGAAAAAGTAAGTCTTAAAGATCCGCCCAACCTCGTTCGTCGCCGCTTTGATCTCATCGGACTTGCTCCTTAACAGAGCCGGATAGTTGTTCGAATAAAACAGATCGAGCCCTGCGGTGATCGAACGCAAAGCCTCATCTTCAGTCTTATAGGGTTTTGTCAGAAGCGCTATCGATTCGCGTTTGAGAAAAGGAAGAGCAGGATCCAGTCGGCCCGCCGCGAAGGATTGATCAACCGCCGAGTCGGGAGGCAGATACGTGTGCGCAGGACGATTGTGGCAATCAACGCAGTCCATGCTGCGTCTTGGCGCCGTAGCAATCTGCTCGGCGGTCGGTGGGCGAGTTCGATCGTAGTACTCGGTCACGTTTCCCTTGCTGTTCTTGATTCGCACCCAGGGGATTTGCTGCCTGTGGTCGTCGGTAGAGATGTAGTCGACCTTATTAGCGATGTTCATGTGCCAGTGGATACCCGCCACGGCACCAGTGGTTGGACTCCCACCCCCAACATTGATCAGCATTCGGGTTTGCCGCAGCGAGTTCTGTTCATCATAGGCGTAGTGATTGAAAGTTTTCAGTTGTGCGCCAAAAAACTTCTCGGGCCAGTGACACTGTTCGCATGTTTCCTGAGCCGGACGCAGATTGTGGACCGGAGTAGTAATCGGCCGCGGGTACTTGTTGAATGCAACCGAGTAGAGTTGGTAGGCGCCAGAGAGTTTCGAACGAACGTACCAGCCGGCACCTGGTCCAACATGGCAGCCAACACAACCGACACGCGCATGCGAACCAGCCATATAGGCCACATGTTCAGGTTTCATCACTGAGTGACAGGTCTCACCGCAAAAAGCGACTGACTCCGTATATTCATAAGCCTTGTAACTACCGAAAGCGCTGGCGCAAACAAACAAGAAAGTAATCGTTAAGAAAACAAAAAACGCGTTGCGAGAGTGCGCATCGTTTAGGTCTAGTCGAGGATAAGCAGCAATTTCAGACGGTTTTCCTTTGCGACGCCGTTGTCGTTCCAAAATCATTCCCACAGCAACCACAAGCAATCCAAAGATTAGGACTGAAGGAAGGATGATGTAGGTCAGGATTCCCAGATAAGGGTTTTCCTGTTTTGAAGTAATCTCAACAAGAAATAGCAGACCAACACTAACGAATGCTGCTGCTGTGATGGCAGCGCCAACAAAACTAATGTAGTTTCGGAAAAGACCTGGTGGTTTTACGTTCGCTTGTTCGGTTTCGTTTATCGAGCTGTCAGCCATGAGATTAGTTGTTCTCGTCTTGTTTAGGTTCCTTAGAAACTGAATCGTCAACTGCCGGATTTACAAGCTCTTGGTATGCGAGTTCGTGATCTTCTTTATAGAGATGCTCAGAAACGCGCCCATCCAGAAACGCAAAATTCACCGGGTAAACGTCCGGGTCAAAAATCACGTGATAGAAATGCCAGACGACAATTGCCAGCGTTGCGAGCACGGCCTCGTAAAAATGGATAGCCAAGGCAATGTCGACGGCCCAGCGGGGCAAGAAGCGGAAGACTCCCAACTTAAACCAGATCATCAGGCCAGTCAGGCCCATGATCATCGTGCCCCATAAGACGGCCCAGTATTCGGCCTTTTCGGCGTAACCAAAACGCGCAATCTTCGGTTTCACCTTTGACGCTCCGACATAATAACCAAAATTACCAATCAGGTCTCTCACATCTTTCCACTTCGGAAGCATGTCCTTGAACCATGAACGGCCTTCCTTCGCACGAAAGAGATAGACCAGATGGTAGAGGCCTACTGTGAGCATTATCACAGCGGCGATGCGGTGAATGAGTCGACGCCAGTACTCGCCTCCAATGAGCAACCACGCAAACCACGAGTCTGGATACTGAAGGGCAAAACCACTAGCCACCAACACAAGAAAGCTAGTCAACAGAAGCCAATGTTGCACTCTTTGATTTAGCGTCAGGCGAACGATCTCGCGGTTCTGACGCTTTCTGGCCAGCACTTTTCGACCCCAGACCAGACCATTGTGAATCGCCATACCGCCAATCACGAAAACAATCAACGGAAGATAGATCCAACGTACCAGCCTGGTTCCCAGGTTCCCGATGTCGGTCGTGCCGGCCTCAGAAGACATTAATCCGGATGTAAGGTGAATTTTGCCCTTAGCAAAGTTCGCGCCAGCACCGACATGGCATTGTCCGCACGTTTGCGCCAAATTGCCGGCATTGATCATTGATCTGGGATCTGTTGATGGCAGTATGTTGTGAACGCCATGGCAACTCGAGCAATTAGCAATAACCCGGGAGCCCATCTGCGACGCCAAACCGTGGTAACTGTCTTTGTAGCTCCTTACACGTTCCGCAGCAACTCCGAATTCCTGAGTAAGAGTCACTCCTTCATGGCAACGTGCGCAAGTCTCTGTAGCTATGGCAACCGTAGGGCTTGATTGCTGCATAGGGGCCCGGATTTCGTGAATCCCGTGACAATCCGTACAGACAGGCGATCGCGAAACGCCGCGCACCACGGCCTGACCATGAACACTCTGTAAGAACTCTGCGGTTTCAGAACTATGGCACTTACCGCACGTAGCCG
>DASROI010000448.1:0-4553 GCA_035646955.1 Pyrinomonadaceae bacterium | reverse complement strand
CTCGCGGTACTGTACTGTTGGCATGTTACTTTTTGTGCAAAGCCTTGCCACAATCCCCTCACCTGATACATAGTTAGCACACGTCACCCCACAAATTTTAGAATCCGAATGGGAACCTCTATTTCCTGGCGCCGCGCAACTGGAACTCGGACTATGTCCGTAAAATTTAACCCACCCGGGCTTTCGTTTTTAAGGCTCTTTGGCTGTCTATTGACGTCTGTCTCCGTGCTCTGTGCGCAAACTCCTCAAACCCCAAAACCGCAGGATGAGGTGGTTCGAGTCTTTACCGATTTGGTCCAGACCGATGTGATGGTGTTCGACAAGCAAGGTCGATTCGTAAATGGACTCACCAAAGACAACTTCCAACTGAAGATCGACGGTAAGGCAAAAGAAATACAGGCATTTGATCTGGTGAAGGCCGGGAGTGATGAAGAAACGCAACTCGCTGCTGCGCGCGGCGGGAACATCGTTAGTGGAAAGACCGTCGTACCTCTGGATCGAGGACGAACAGTCTTTTTTTACGTCGATGACTTTCACATGGATCTCAGCGGCCTCGTTGCGACACGAGATGTGATTTCCAGCTTCATCGATAAAGACATGGGCCAGAACGACGAAGCGGCAATCTCATCAGCGACTGGTCAGATCGGCTTCCTACAACAACTGACTGGGAACCGTGAAGTCCTCCATGCTGCACTCAAACGCCTGAACGTTAAAAACTACAACGTAGTTGAAAACGATAGGCCACTGATGTCGGAGTACTACGCCGTCCTGATCGACCGGCTCGATCGAGACGTTTTTGACTTCTTTGTCACCGAGACCATTAAACTCAACCCGGGAATGACAAGGGATATGGCTGCTGAAATTGTGCGAACGCGGGCCCAGACAATTCTGACCCAGGCGGGTACTTACAACATGAATATGCTCTTCGGATTGGAGCGACTAATTCGATCCGCTAAAGAGCTTCCCGGACGCAAAGTTATTTTCTTCCTATCGAATGGTTTTTATCTCCAGAATAGACGTTCCGACACGATGTCAAAGCTGCGCGATATAACATCCGCGGCGGCAAAAAGCGGCGTGGTTATCTACACAATGGATACGCGCGGCCTTGTCGCCACCCTACACGATGCGAGCGAAGCCTCAATATTTGATCCGACCGGGCGACTCAGCCATGCCAGCCTGGGTGAACTGACGGCGAGTCAGGATGGTCTCAATGCACTGGCGCGCGACACCGGCGGTAGACCAATCTTCAACACCAACGATCTTAAGAAAGGCCTCAAGCCTGCACTCGTCGAAACTTCAACCTATTATCTGCTCGCCTGGAAACCCGATGCCGAGTTGCAAAAACAGAAACGGTTTAGAAACATCGAAGTAGCTGTTGTCGGCCGTCCCGAACTTACCGTCAGAGTGCGCAAAGGATTTTTCGACGTCGACCCAACTATTACCGCTAGTGATTCGGCTCCCACACCTGAGGACAACAAAACCGTCGCTGCCAAACTGCGTGAGTCAATAAAAGCGCCCTACCCTATTCGAGATCTGCCTGTCTTGCTCGCAATGAACTATCTCGATATTGCCAGTAAGGGATTGATTCTTTCGACTGCGGTTCAGCTGCCTGGCGAGTTTCTTACCTTTGGACCACAACCTGACGGAAAGATCCAAGCTATCCTGGATGTCGTCGGAGTCTATTTCGACGAGAAAGGCCAGCCTCGCGAATCATTTGCCCAACGACTGGTCACGACCGCCCCAACTCTCGAGGCTAGCAAGCAGTACCGAGACGACGTTACCTACACCTACCCGGCTGTTCTGTCAGCCGGACTCTATCAAGTTAGAGTCGCCGCACGCGATGAAGGGAGTGGCAGAACCGGAAGCGCTCATGGCTGGATCACGATCCCGGATCTCAGCAAGAAACAGTTGGAAGCCAGTAGCATTCTACTTGGGGAGCGTGCGGCCGAACCAATCGCCAATGTTTCAAGCCCGCCTACTATTGGACCAATTGCACTCAGCGCCAATCATCGTTTCAGGCGCGATGCCAATCTTCGTTTTGTTGTGTTCGTATACAACGCGGCCCTCGCGGCCGATCAGAAACCTGACGTCGCCGTACAGATTCAGGTCGTGCGAGAAGATCAACCCGTGATCACGACGGCGCTTAGAAAAATCGAACCGGAAGGCATCCCGGACTTAACGAGACTGCCTTACGCTGCCGAGCTCCGCCTGGGCGACTTACAATCCGGCAAGTACGTACTCCATGTCACCGTCATCGACCGGATGGCAAAGCGCAGTATTTCCAGGGAAACACAGTTTGAGATTTATTAGGTATTGTTTCGCTTTCGCACTTCCGGTTTTCCATCCTGAAAACTTAAGGAGCGTTGTGTTTGGGCAAGCCCTGGAAACCTACGAAGGAACAGCTCCTTGCTGCAACGCAAAAAACTGTTCGCGACGTGATCGCTCCTGATCTTAAGGTCCTGTTTTGCGGTATCAATCCCGGTCTATACACGGCAGCAGTCGGTCATCATTTTGCGCGGCCGGGAAATCGTTTCTGGCCTGCGCTCCACGCCGGCGGTTTCACGAACAAGCTGCTATCACCGTTTGACGAACTGGAGTTGCTAAAGAGCGGATACGGGATCACCAATGTGGTACGGAGGACGACGGCCAGCGCGGACATGTTGACGAAGGATGAAATCGTTCGCGGCGGAAAGCGGCTTGCGGCAAAGGTTAGGCGGTATCAGCCTCGAGTACTCGCCATCCTTGGTGTTGGCGCATATCGGATTGCCTTTGATCGGCCCAGGGCTGTTGTCGGACTCCAGGAGGAGAAGATTGGGGAGACGCTCCTTTGGGTTTTACCAAATCCTAGTGGACTAAACGCCAACTACCAGGCACCGGATCTGGCACGGATGTTTCGCGCGCTGAGAGAATTTGTTGGATAGCTTCTTTACTCATCTGTGTCTCTCTGCGGTCCTCTGCGTCTCTCTGCGATGCTTTAATAAGAACCGAGATAAGTTTTAATAGGATCAGAAAATACGCAAAGCAACGCAGAGAGCCGCAAAGTGACGCGGAGGAATGGATGAAAGAATCTCCGACGAAGGTTCACACTCTCACAACTTGCTTTCCGATATTCTCGCCGGCGAATAGTCCTATAAATGCACGCGGGGTATTTTCAAAACCGTCCACAATGGTCTCTCGATGCTTCAACTGCCCGGTCATGAACCACTGCGCAAGCTGGGTGATGCCTTCAGTAAATCTCGGCATATACGAGGTGATGATGAACCCTTTCATCAGGGCGCTGCTAACCAAAAGGAACGGTTGTGGGCGCAATCCAATGTCTGGCTTGTCTGAACAGTACATTGAGATCTGACCGCATAAAGGAATCCGCGCACCGTTGTTAAGATGGCGCAGCGCTGCATCCGAAACTGGACCACCAACATTGTCAAAGTAGATGTCGATACCTTCAGGACATCCTCTGATCAATGATTCGTAGACATCTTCGGACTTGTAATTAACAGTCGCATCGACACCTAATTCGTCGCGCAGATACTCATTCTTCTCGTCACTTCCTGCTATACCAACCACCCGGCAACCTTTGATTTTCGCAATCTGACAAGCAGTCATGCCGACAGCACCCGCAGCCCCCGAAATAACCACTGTCTCGCCTTGTTTTGGTTGACCGATATCCAGCAATCCGAAATACGCAGTCAGCCCAGTGATCCCCAGCACTCCAAGCGCAGCACTCGGTGGCACTCCAGGAATTACTTTCCGCAGTTGCGAGGCGACGGCAACGTCGTAAAGTTTCCAGCCGAGCATCCCTGTCACTATATCTCCTGTTTTAAAGTCGGGAGATTTTGACTCAACCACTTCACCTACAACTCCACTCTCTATCACCTGGCCTACGACAAATGGCGCGACGTATGACTTTCCTTCACGCATTCTTCCGCGCAGGTAAGGATCCACTGAGATGTAGAGTGTCTTGATCAGCACTTGTCCATCCGCAGGTTTTGGGATGCTGGTATCAGCGAACTCGAAGTTCCCAGATGTTGGTAGACCAGTTGGTCTACTCGCAAAACGAATTTCTTTGTTCATCATCTGCTTGGTGTCCATTTCCTTTTAAAGATATGTCAACGTGATTACTCAAGACTTCTCTGCGTTTCCCTGCGTCCCTCTTCGTTGAGCAAAAAGCAGGTCCTGGAGCAGCGCAGAGTGACGCAGGGAACCGCAGAACACGCAGAAACCGGCTCTCAGAGGAACGACAACCACAGTCGCGGCGCCGTGCCTTTACTCCTGCAAACCACTTGCACAGAGGATAAAGAATCGCAATGCCGGCAAACCATGACAAGTACACAACCACCAGGTTAAATCCCACGCCCGGAGGCGCCGCGGCGATGCCCGCGTTTTGGAACAACCAGCCCACAGGCTTTCCAAAAGCTAAGTGAAGTATGACCGAAATTGAATGGGCAGTGAACCATTGCAGTAAATAGAAGAAGAGCGGAACCCTGCCAAACGTTATGAAAAATCGGCTTAGTCCGCCTCGTGCAGCAGAGCTCTTTTCAAATGCAGCGAGCGCC
>DASROI010000447.1:0-48666 GCA_035646955.1 Pyrinomonadaceae bacterium | reverse complement strand
CGACCGCGGACGTTGGGATGGTTCGAGAGCTGGACAATTTAAAAATCAGAAGCCGCTCGTTTAGAGCATCCGACCACCGGGTCCTTCGTCTGACTACCGTTTCTCCGAAGCAAATCCGATTCGTAGCTTCTTTAGTTTCCTGAAAAGGGGAAGAGGTAAGTAAATGTCTATGAAACTGTATGTAGGGAATCTGTCGTTTTCGACTTCCAGCCAGGACCTGGAACAGCTGTTTGCTCAGGCCGGCACTGTCGAGTCAGCGAGCGTTGTCGAAGACCGTGAGACCGGACGCTCACGCGGTTTTGGTTTCGTCGAAATGGCGAGCAAGGAAGAAGGCGAAGCTGCGATCAGTCAGTTCGACGGTAAAGAAGTTGGCGGACGCGCTTTGAAGGTAAATGAAGCCAAGCCCCGTGAGCCACGCTCTGGTGGCGGTGGCGGCGGTGGCCGTAATGGTTTCCGTGGCGGACGCGGTGGTGGTGGCGGTGGTCGTGGACCAGGCCGCGGCGGCAGTGGTAACTTCGGCGGCGGTGGCGGCGGTAATCGCGAGCCACGCTGGTAAGTTAAAATTGGTTCGTACTTGGTTCTTGTCATTGACGAAATGCGGTTCGCGTTTCGATTAAAACAAGGGCCAAGTACGAAGCTAATTAACAATCATCACAACAGACAAATTAAGGAGAATATCAATTGGCAGCAGAAGACCTCATTCCGGCAGAGGGTGTAATTATCGACAAACAGCCCAATGCCTTTTTCAAGGTAAAGCTAAATAACAGTGATCACGTTGTGCTCGCTGCGATATCCGGCAAGATGAGACAGAATCGCATCAGAATTCTGGTGGGAGATCGAGTCAGCGTCGAGATGTCGCCATACGATCTTACTCGCGGTCGTATAACCTACCGGTACAAATAGCCAGCAGCAGTCACACTCAGTTCTTATTTGAACTCGAGCGACTTTATGAAATTTGCGAAGGGCTGGTCCTGACTGATAATGGTTTTTTCGGGGCCAACCAGCTTGATGAAGTAGGAGCCCTTCGGAGTTTCGACTACCGCAGCTTTCATTCTGAAGTTCGGTTTATTATCGAAGGTGCCACTTCCTGGCGCCATCTCAGCCGTGTACGTTCCAGAAATGTCGACGGTATCGACCTTCAGGCCATTAATGGTTTGACTACTTTCCCTGGCCCGATCTTTTGATTGTCCTCCATCAGGCTGCTGCATCTGATTGACCCAGCGCTCAATGTTGGCCGCTGAAGTTCCGCCCTGGCCTTGTCCAAAATAATAAACAACCAGGGTTGCGTCCTCCTGGTCACCAGCAACTTTAGGCAGCTTGTATTGAGCGATCCTCATGTTCGACGTTGGCTTCTCAGAAATCCATTCGGCCGGTGCTGAGAATTTCAAACTTCCATTCGAGCTCTGAGTGCTGGACGTCTGGGAGGTTGCTACACCGTGACTCGCGCAGGCTGCGAGAATAAAACCAAGCATGATTATCCCTAGAATTGGTTTCCACATAGCGGTCATTTAAGCGCAACACTCTCACCGTCGCAACCGTCTGCTAGCGAACAAGGAAAAAGCACAATCCTTAGCTCTAAAAAGGCTTGAATTTGCCCAGTATCTTCGTGACGCTGCCCTAATGGCGTGATAGTATGCCCTTGCTATGCATGCGGATGTCGTCCTTATACGGCTTATATTTACGGCGATCCTTGTAGCAGCGGGTTACATTCTTAAACCAGTAGCAGGCGATTCATGGATTTCTGCTGGCGTAGGAGCTCTCATCGCTGTTTGCATTATTTTGTTCGAACTTCGGATTCGCCGGGCCACGCTCAAAACTCTAATAGGCGCAGCAGTTGGCTCAATCTTGGGAATCATTGGGGCGTATTTAATCGGGTCCCTCATAAGCAGACAAGAATCAATAGCCGTTTTGCCTGAGGTCAAGACCTTCTTAACTTTGTCCCTTGCCTTTTTTATGGCCTATGTCGGTTTAATGGTAGGCGCGGCAAAAGGCGACTATCTGGATCTTTCTGCGTTGGGAGGGATCTTCAGCGACAAGGTGGCTCGTCGCGACATGAAGATTCTCGACACCTCGGTGATCATCGATGGTCGTATTGCCGATGTAGCGGAG
This sequence comes from Pyrinomonadaceae bacterium, assembly GCA_035646955.1. Classification (GTDB taxonomy): domain Bacteria; phylum Acidobacteriota; class Blastocatellia; order Pyrinomonadales; family Pyrinomonadaceae; genus PSRF01. The sequence continues at coordinate 46,557 of DASROI010000447.1, read as the reverse complement.
ACAGGTTTTCTGACCGGCGCTTTGATTATCCCGCAATTCATTCTTCGCGAACTGCAGCAGGTTGCCGACTCGCCAGACTCCTCGAAACGACAGAGGGGGCGACGCGGGCTCGACATGCTGAACCGGTTGCAGAATAACAGCTCATTGGATATTCAAATTGTCGAGACTGATTTCCCGTCGGTTCGCGAAGTGGATCTTAAGCTGATTGAACTCGGCAAGCAGCTCGATGCGGTGATCGTGACGAATGACTTTAATCTGAATAAGGTCTCGCAGCTCCGTGGTGTAAGCGTTCTCAACATCAACGAACTCGCAAATGCACTCAAGCCGGTGGTCCTTCCTGGTGAAGCAATGAAAGTCTTCATCTTGAAGGAAGGGAAGGAATACAACCAGGGAGTTGCTTATCTCGATGACGGCACAATGGTCGTCGTGGATAATGCCAGGAAGTTGATCGGAAAGAACGCCGATATAGCCGTTACCAGCGTGTTGCAGACTACGGCCGGGAAGATGATATTTGGCCGGTTGTGGGAAGAAGCTGAGAACTGTGGGCACAACGAAATTCATCGAACGAATGGCGGTGCGCGCCGTCCGCCCCGCGATACGAGAGCAGCGGCCGGTTCAGTTCGGATCACCGATAGTGAACCCATCACCGAAGCTTGATTCCCACAGTTTCTAAATCCATCCGTCTCTCTTCATGAATACAGCGATTATTGCCGCCGCCGGTAAAGGTAACCGGATGGCGACTGATCGACCAAAGCAATTTCTAGAAGTTTTAGGAATTCCGATTATCTTTCATACGCTCAAACGTTTTGAGCAGTGTGACAGTATTGACGAACTCGTTGTAGTTTTACCCGCAGAAGAGTCTGCGGGTTTCCTATCTCTGGCAGGGAAATACGGGTTGAGAAAGCTTGCTCGGGTTGTGCCGGGCGGTAACACTCGAACCGAGTCCGTCAAACGTGGATTCATGTCCATTAGACCAGCGACTGCTCATATTGTTGCCGTTCATGATGCCGTGAGACCACTTGTTACGGTCGAAGAGATTGAAAAGACGATCGCTGCTGCAGATCTAATTGGCGCGGCAATACTGACTAATCGAGTTACGGATACCATCAAGCGAGTTGCCGGTAACTCAGTAGTTGAAACGATCGATCGTGACACGTTGCGGCGCGCTGTCACTCCGCAGTGCTTTCGTTATGGACTCCTGCGCCGTGCCTTCGACGAGGCGGACGCCACGGACGTCGCACTTACTGATGAGAGTTCGCTTGTTGAGCGGCTGGGTCATCCAGTTTCATTTGTTGAAGGCAGTCCGTTGAACATCAAGATTACGACGCCTCACGACTTATTAGTCGCCGAGGCGTATTTGGCGGCGGAAGAAGGTCTTTGATCTTGGCCTTTGATCTTTGGCCTTCGGTCTTTGACTTTGTACTTTGATCTTGTGGCTCATGATCTACTCGGCTTAAAAACTGGAGCACCAAGCACAAATATCAAAGACCAAATATCAAAGACCAAATATCAAAGATCAAAGACCAAAGATCAAAGGCCCAAGCACAACCAAAGACCAACCCCTATGTTCCGCATTGGCATCGGCACCGATACTCACCGCCTCGTTGAGGGACGGCAACTGGTGCTGGGAGGCGTACGAATAGTTTCAGACAAGGGAGCCGAAGGACATTCCGACGCAGATGCTCTATCGCATGCCATTGCGGACGCCATCCTGGGTGCCATTTGTGAAGGCGACATCGGCGTTCATTTTCCAGCGGGTGACCCTCAATGGAAGGGAGCCGATAGTTTAGATTTACTTTCCAGGGTGATGTGGCTTGTTCGCGAGAGAAACTTGCGCGTTGTCAACGTCGATTCGAACATCTTGCTCGAGCAGCCAAAACTCAGAACTTATATCGACTCGATGCGCGAGAATATCGCTCGTGTACTCGGAATTGATCAAAGTTGTGTCAGCGTAAAAGCCAAAACGGGCGAAGGAGTTGATTCAGTTGGACAGGGTTTGGCCGTAACTGCACAAGCGGCTGTGTTGATGGAGACTGCTGAAGGAAAATCGATTTGAGACCTCAGGACGTCATTAGAAAAAAAAGAGACGGCGAGGAATTGTCGCGCGAGGAGATCGGATTTTTTATCGATGGCGTCACGAATGGTCGCATCGCTGACTATCAAACCAGCGCACTCTTGATGGCGATCTTCCTCAAGGGCATGACGCATGACGAGCAACAGGCCTTAACCGAGGCAATGCTCAACTCCGGAAACATCCTCGATTTTTCAGACATTTCCAAACCAAAAGCTGATAAACATTCCACCGGTGGTGTGGGCGATAAAACGTCATTACTGATCGCCCCGATGGTGGCTGCCTGCGGTGTCGCGGTCCCGATGATATCGGGTCGTGGTCTGGGCCATACAGGTGGCACCCTCGATAAACTTGAGTCCATTCCAGGTTATCGAGTGAATCTTGCCGCGGGCGAATTTAAGAACGTCCTGGAAACAGTTGGTTACGCCATGGCGGGACAGACCGCCGAACTAGCGCCGGCCGATAAGAAGATGTACGCCTTGCGCGACGCAACCGCGACCGTCGAAGCCATTCCGCTGATCGTTGCCTCGATTATTTCGAAGAAAGGCGCCGCCGGTCTGGATGCGATGGTGATCGACGTCAAAGTAGGAAATGGCGCGTTCATGCGGGAGGAGTCTCGAGCCAAAGATCTGGCCCATGCTCTGGTTGGCACAGGGAACTCGTGCGGCATCAAAACCAGGGCGTTGTTGACTGATATGAACCAACCACTCGGTCGCGCAGTTGGAAATTCGCTCGAGGTAGAAGAGTGTATAGACCTTCTCCGAGGCGAAGCTCCTGAAGGCGCAAAACCCGTCCTGGATCTTTCGTTTCAGCTTTCGGCGCACATGCTGATTCTTGCAAAGGTCGAAAGTTCGCTGGAGAACTCGCTTAAACGGCTGCAGAAAGTGGTGGCGTCGGGAGAAGTGATGGAATGTCTCCGGCGCAACATTGAAGCTCAGGGAGGAGATCCCAGAGTTTGCGACTCGCCAAAATCTGTACTGCCGTTGGTCGGTGAATACACCAGGATTGAATGTGCGCGTTCCGGTTACATCAGTCGAATCGAGACGACAGAAATCGGGCACGCAGTAGCAGCAATCGGTGGCGGTCGAGTGCGCATCGAAGATGTGATCGATCCGTCAGTGGGTTTTGTAGCCGAGGTTAAGTTAGGTGATCAAGTCAAAGCTGGTGACGTGATCGGGCTGGTTTACGGGAGCGATAGCTCCCGGGCCCAGGAAGCAGCTACACGTATTCGTGCCGCTTACGAGATTGAAGATAGCGCTCCTGATCAGTTGCAGTTGGTAAAGGAAATAATTAACGAATGAAATACAAACTAGGGATGCTGGCCGTTTTGATCTGTTTGTTGTCGCTGGCCGTCTCTTGCAATAAGCAGACCTCAGCAGCCGAGGACCGAAATAAGGTCCACGTTGGTATCGTCTTTGATATTGGCGGAAAGGATGATCGGTCATTCAACGCAGCAGCCTGGCAAGGAGTTCAACGAGCGGCGAAAGATCTGCCGATAGTTTTACGAGATATCGAGCCGGGCACTCCAAACGCAATCGAGCCGGCGATGCGAGCATTCGCTGAGCGTAATTTCGACTTGATAATCGGAGTTGGGTTTGCGCAGGCGCCGATCATGGAACTCGTCGCGAAAGATTATCCAAACATTCACTTTGCAATTATCGATGGCGTCAGCCAGTTACCGAATGTGGCATCGCTCATTTTTAAAGAACACGAGGGTTCTTATCTTGTCGGTATCTTAGCTGCGAAAGCCTCACGTACTGGAACAATTGGATTTTTGGGAGGAATGGATATTGGTCTGATCCATCGCTTTGAAAAGGGATATGAAGAGGGAGCCAAATCGGTAAATCCCAATATCCGAGTGATACAAAACTACGTCGGAGTTACCGACGCAGCCTGGAACAATCCGGGTAAGGGCAAGGAACTGTCGCTGGCCCAGATCAGTAAAGGAGCTGACGTTATCTTCACCGCAGCCGGCAATTCTGGTCTTGGAGCATTCGATGCGGTTGAGCAACAAGGTAAACAGAATGGACGAGCTACTCACTTCGTCATCGGCGTGGATTCGAACCAGAACATGGTAAAGCCTGGTTTTGTTCTTACCAGCATGGTGAAAAGGGTCGACAACGCCGTCTACAACATCGTGGAAGAAGTTGTGAACGGGAAGTTTTCGCCTGGTCTACACGTTTTTGGCTTGGATAAAGACGGCGTTGGTTATGCGATGGACGAGAACAACAAGGATATTGTGTCGCCCGAAGCCATTCAGGAAGCCGAGGCCGCCAAGCAAAAAATCATCGCCGGCCAAATAAAGGTAACCGACGCGATGGGGCAATAGTTGGTCTGTGGTCTTTGATCTTCGGTCTTTGATCTTTGTGCTTTTAAATATTTTTGGTCTTATCAATCTTTCCTCAGGAGAACCGAGATGGAAAAGACTAATTTTGAGAATCTTCACATTTACAGACTGTCAGAGAGACTTGCGGAGCAGATTTGGCGGATCGTGTTGGGTTGGGAATACTTCGCTAAAAACACAGTAGGTATTCAAATTGTTAAGGCGGCGGACAGTGTGGGAGCAAACATCGCCGAAGGAAGCGGCCGCGGCACAGAAGCGGAACTAAGACGTTTCCTCAGGGTCGCCCGAGGCTCGTTATATGAGACTCAACATTGGTTACGCCGAGCCTACAAGAGAAATCTTTTGACGCAGAAACAAGTCGATGAGTTGGTGCCGATATTGCGAGAGTTGACGCCGAAACTGAACGCTTATCTAGGCTCTATCGGCTCATTGAGGAACGCTTTGGCAATTAGTTTACGAGATAGCAACGATACAATCTAAATCTGTCCAAGGCCCAAGGTCAAAGGCCCAAGACGTACAACATGCTTCAACTCCGCGAGATTACAAAATCCTTTGGTGAGGTGGTGGCTAACGACAAGGTGAACATTGTCGTTAAGGAGGGGACGATTCACGCGATAGTCGGGGAGAATGGGGCGGGTAAGTCGACGGCAATGCGTATCGCTTATGGTTTTTACACCCCTGATAGTGGCGAGATCATTGTCGATGGACAACCAAGAAATATTCGCTCACCTCACGATGCTATCGCGTTGGGAATCGGAATGGTCCATCAGCACTTCATGCTTGTTGAACCAATGACCGTCGCTGAGAATATCATTCTCGGAGCGGAGCCGGGGTCCGCGTTTGCTATGGACCTTAAGAGCGCCGCGACGCAGATCAGGCAGCTTTCCGAGGAATTCAAGCTTGCCGTTAATCCAAATGCAATTGTCGAACACCTTTCAGTGGGTCAACAGCAACGCGTTGAGTTGCTCAAGGCTCTCTACCGGCACGCCAGGCTCTTGATTCTCGATGAGCCGACCGCCGTGCTCACGCCGCTGGAGGTTGAAGAATTTTTTGTCATTCTTCGGCGGATGCGCGAGCAGGGTAAGACGGTCATCATCATTACACATAAGCTGAGCGAAGTGCTGGCGATTTCTGATGAAGTAACAGTGATGCGTGATGGCAAAGTGGTTGGTGAAGTACAAACCAAAGATACCAACGCGGCCGACCTCGCACGAATGATGGTGGGCAGGGAGGTTTTGCTTCGTGTCGACAAGCCTGATGCGCGGCCAGGAGCACCGGAACTGGTAGTCGAAAAGCTTTCTGTGACAACCCCGGACGGAACCAAAAGGGTTAATGATGTTTCATTCAATGTGCGAAGCGGAGAGATAGTTGGCATTGCCGGCGTGGAAGGAAATGGTCAGACCGAGTTGATAGAAGCGTTGGCCGGTCTCGCGTCGGGCCAGCTTTCGGGCAAGATGCTTTTTGAGGGGAAAGACCTTGGGCTGTTAGGTGCTCGTTCGCGACGAGAGTTGGGCATCGCCCATATTCCCGAAGATCGTCACCGGCGAGGCCTGCTGTTAGATTTTAATCTAGCTGAAAATTCTATTCTCGGTGTTCATTACAGACCCCCAATTACCTCTGCTCCGGGTGGCGTATTTCTTGATGAACATGCAATAGACCAGCGCTGTAACGAAATCATTAAGAAGTTTGACGTGCGTCCTCCTAACTCTTTGCTGTTCGCCCGTTCTTTATCAGGAGGGAATCAGCAGAAGTTGATAATTGGCAGAGAGTTCAGAGTTGATCCAAAACTGCTCCTTGTATCGCAGCCGACTCGCGGTGTGGACATTGGCGCAATTGAGTTCATTCACCGGAAGCTGGTGGAACTTCGAGACGCGGGATGCGCGATTTTGCTGGTGTCCGCCGAACTCGAAGAAGTCACGAGTCTTTCTGATCGATTGTTGATAATTCATGAAGGTCGGATCGTAGGTGAAGTGGATCCAAAGGTCGCGTCGGTGGAAGAGATTGGGTTGCTGATGACCAGGGGACACTGAGCGCCTCTAGTCTTTGGACTTCGGTCTTAGGCCTTTGACCATCGGTCCTGGCTACCACCAAGCGACATCAAAGATCGAAGACCAAAGACCAAAGGCCTAAGCCCAAAATACAAAGACCCAAAACCCTAAATGACCAAACTCCTTCGCGAACTGCTCTTCCCGTTTATCGCCGTTGTCGCCGCTTTCATAGTTGGCGGCATTCTTATTTTATTGGTCGGCGACAATCCCATCACCGCTTATAGCCTCTTACTCGGTAGCGCATTCTCATGGCCCGATGGCATCGGATATACGTTGTTTCTTGCGACTCCATTGATCTTCACCGGACTTGCGGTGTTGGTCGGTTTTCGTTGCGGTCTTTTTAATATTGGAGCGGAAGGTCAACTCTACGTCGCCGCTTTTGCCACTGCCTGGGTCGGTATTACATTCTTCAATCTATCTGCCTGGCTCCTGCTTCCGATGTGCTGTATTGCAGCAATTCTGGTTGGAGGTCTGTGGGCCGCAATCCCAGGCATCCTGAAAGCAAAGTTTGGGTCACATGAAGTTATCAACACCATCATGTTGAACTTTATCGCTGTAGCGCTGGTCAGTTATCTAACCCAATATCATTATCGCGCCCCCGGAGATCCGATTCTGCAAACGACAGTTATCGGATATGGTGCTCATATTGCTCGTTTGGGTAAGTTCATCCCGACTTTTCCCGAAAGAATTCCCCTAAATCTGTCGTTTCTCCTCGCCTTACTGTGTTGCCTGCTGGTCTATCTTTTTCTCTGGCGAACAAAATGGGGTTACGAGATCCGCGCCACAGGTAGTAATCCTTCGGCCGCAGAATACGGCGGCATTTCAGTCAAGAAGCAGATTGTTATCGCAATGACAGTCTCAGGCGCGTTGGCCGGAATGGTGGGTATCAATGAAGTGCTGGGCTACCATTATCGTTATTACGATGGCTTCTCTGATAATTACGGCTACACCGGAATTGCAGTCGCCCTACTAGGTCGCAATCATCCCGTCGGTGTGATCCTATCGGCGCTGCTCTTTGCTGTACTGCAACATGGTGGAATTTATGTCGACGGATTTTCTGAACATGTGACCAAAGATATCGTGCAAGTGTTGCAAGGCATAATCATACTGTTTGTAGCAGCCGAGGGATTTTTCCGTGGTCCATTCAGCAAATTTGGCTTGTTGAAACAGTCGAAGGTCTAAAACGATGAAAGATATCTTCACGCTGGAATTATTGTGGTCCACCATCAGGCTTGCCGCGCCACTCATACTTGCCGCCTTGGGCGGTTTGTTCTCCGAGCGGTCCGGCGTTATCAACATCGCTCTAGAAGGAAAGATGCTCGCCGGAGCTTTTACCGCCGCTGCTGTTACTTATGCAGCTGATGTGAAACTCGGACTAGGCGCCGGCAGTCCCTGGCTCGGCCTGATTTCTGCAATCGCCGCCGGTGTATTTCTAGCGGCCATTTATGGAATTGTCTGCATCCGTTTCCGGGCAGACCAGGTCGTTAGTGGTGCAGCGTTGAACATTCTGATGCTGGGCATCCCGGGATTTCTCAGTGGTGCGTTATTCCTTTCTTCGGGTTCAACGCCGCAATTGCCAAAAGATCATTTACTGCCCCAGGATCCAAAAATCATTGGTCTCGCGCTGGCGCTCATAGTCGCTGCAACCTGGTACGTTCTTTACCGAACACCGTTTGGTCTAAGACTGCGTTCGGTAGGAGAAAAGCCCGAAGCTGCCGACGCCGCGGGTGTTAGTGTCGAGAAATTGCGCTACTCAGGCGTGTTACTGGCTGGAGCTCTTGCTGGTATGGGCGGTGCCTATCTTTCAATCGGACAGTCTTCATTATTCACCAGAAACATGAGCGCAGGTCGAGGGTTTATCGCGCTGGCCGCTTTAATATTCGGAAAGTGGCGCCCGGTGCAAACGTTAATGGCATGTTTACTTTTTGGTTTTACCGAAGCGTTTTCAAATCAAATACAAGGCCTGATAAAGTTGCCATCAGGAGAAGATATTCCGGTTCAGTTTATTGCGATTGTTCCGTACGTCTTGACCATAATCGTTTTGGCTGGCTTTATAGGATCGTCGCGACCGCCCCTTGCCCTTGGCATTCCGTACAGGAAGGAAAAATAGCGAAGTGATGGCTGAAAGAGTCGCAAGCGCCAGTTTGTATGAGCGCGCAGAGCATGCCGCCCGACTAATTCGATCTCGAATTAGCATTGAACCACGAATTGCAATTGTGCTTGGCAGTGGTTTAGGTGGATTTGCTGACGACTTCGAGGATTCGGTGGCCGTTCCTTACAATGAGATACCAGGTTTCGTCCGATCAACTGCACAGGGCCACGCCGGACGCCTGGTGGTGGGTACTGTTGATAAGGTTCCGGTTGTTGCAATGCAAGGACGGGTTCACTACTACGAAGGTTATTCGCTGGAGGAGGTCACGTTCCCGGTTAGAGCGTTCAAGTTGCTCGGTATCAAGACATTGATTCTCACCAACGCTTCCGGAGGAGTCAACGTTCAACTAACCCAGGGCGCATTGATGGTCTTGAGTGATCACCTCAACTTGATGGGAGACAATCCGCTGCGTGGACCAAATGATGATCGATTTGGACCACGGTTCCCCGACATGACAGCTGTTTATTCGCCTGCACTGCAGGAGATAGTTGTCGAAGAAGCACGTGAACTTGGCGTCGAAATCCGGCGTGGAATCTACGCCGCCCTGGGTGGACCAAGTTATGAAACGCCTGCAGAAATTCATCTGCTGCGGAATCTTGGAGCTGATGCAGTGGGTATGAGCACTGTCCCTGAAGCAATTGTGGCGCGTCAGATGGAGATGGAAGTCTTAGGCATATCATGTATCACGAACATGGCTGCTGGAATCAGTGATCAACCAATTAATCACGATGAAGTAATGGCCACTGGAGATCGCGTTAGATCGACATTTACGCAGTTGTTGCGGGGCGTGGTCAGTCGGGTGCACGCGAGGGTTTGAAGTAGGCAGATTGGAAACTGACGCATGATAATTGGTATTTGCGGCGGCACCGGTTCTGGAAAAACAACGGTTGCTAATAGAATTCTTGAATCCGTCAGCGCTGATCAGGTAGTTTTCATCCAGCAGGACTCCTATTACCGCAATCTAAAAGACCTGCCTCTTGATTATCGGCAACTCGCAAACTTTGATCATCCAGACGCACTTGATAACGATTTACTGGTCAATCATGTCCGAAAACTGAAGGCTGGCGAACCAATTGACCTGCCGCTCTATGATTTTCGAACCAACAATCGGATGAGCGAAGTCAGAGCCGTTGAGCCAAAGCCAATTGTTATTGTCGAAGGAATTCTGATATTCGCCGAACCCAGGTTACTGGAACAAATGGATATCAAGGTCTTTGTGGATACTCCGGACGATATCCGTTTTATCAGGCGTCTCAGACGCGACGTCGCCGAACGTGGCCGGACCGTTGAATCAGTTATTGAGCAGTACCTGGGGACCGTAAGGCCGATGCATATGCAGTTTGTGGAACCATCAAAGCGTCACGCTGACGTCATTATTCCTGAAGGCGGTCATAATCTTGTGAGCATTGATTTGCTGAGCGGAAAGATTCGCGAAAGGCTGGCCAGTGCTTTATCTAGTATCGGAGGTCGAGCTTGAGCGAAAAGAATTCAGAATCTCTAATCGAGGCCGCCAAAAAGGCGCGTCTACAATCCGTGGCCCCATTTTCTAATTTTTTGGTTGGTGCTGCAATCAGAACTGAAGATGGAAAAGTCTACACCGGCTGCAATGTGGAAAGCGCAAGCTACGGCCTAACCGTTTGCGCCGAACGGGTTGCTATCTGGAAGGCATTGTCAGAAGGCGAGCGCAAATTCTCCGAACTGGCAGTTGTCGCGGATACAGAATCGTTGACCCCGCCATGCGGAACGTGCCGGCAGATCATCTGGGAATTTGCACGCGGCGCAAAAATTGTCTTCGCAAATCTCGAAGGAACGACTGAAACGTTTGAGATTAAAGACTTGTTGCCGCGAGCCTTTGATGCCAGATTTCTTAAGAATGGAAATGTTCGATAATTTATTTCTAAACCTATGCTTGATCGAATCCTTAATTTAGTGATCCTCGCAACCATGCTTGTAAGTTCCGTTCCCATCGATGCTGCACAAACCAGGCGGTCGGTCGATCTACTTATTTTAGGTGGAACTGTAGTTACGATGGATGCAAACCGTCGTGTCCTGGAGGATGGTGGCATCGCAATCAGTGCCGGACGAATTGTTGCTATTGGACCACGAGTTGAAATCGAGCGAGGTTATCAATCACAAACTACAATTGACGCCAAAGGAAAACTGATCACACCAGGACTGATAAATGGCCACACTCACATTCCAATGGTCTTGTTTCGGGGGCTGGCCGATGACCTGGATCTCCAAGACTGGCTGACAAAGTACATCTTCCCTGCTGAAGCCAAGAATGTGAGTGAAGAGTTTGTTCGCGTTGGCACTCGTCTAGGTTTGGCAGAGATGATTCGCGGTGGCACGACTACATACTGCGACATGTACTACTTTGAAGATGCTATCGCCGACGAAACTAGTAAGGCTGGCGTTCGGGGTGTGTTGGGCGAAACGGTCATCGACTTTCCGGTTGCCGATAATAAGACGAATGCCGACGCGATGGCGTACGTCGAGAAGTTCGTAAAGAGATGGCAGGGTAACGATTTGATTGTTCCTGCTATTGCGCCTCATGCGCCCTACACAGTTTCGGAGGAACATCTTAAGGCCGCACGCGCATTCTCTGATCGCACGGGCGCGCCAATCGTTACTCACGTCTCCGAAACAAAGAAGGAACTTGAAGACAGTCTTAAGGCGAAGAATGGCAGTCCCGTCCAATATCTCGAAAGAATCGGATTCCTGAACGATAAGGTGATAGCCGCTCACATGGTCTGGCCCCAGGGTGATGATCTGGAAACGCTTAAACGCCGCGGAGTAGGTGTCATTCACAACCCACAGTCGAACATGAAGTTGGCTTCAGGAGTGGCGCCAGTACCCAAAATGTTGGCCGAGGGGTTGCTGGTCGGGCTCGGGACTGATGGTGCAGCTTCGAACAACGACCTGAATATTTGGGAGGAGATGGATACCGTTGCCAAACTTCATAAGGTATTCAGCGGTGACCCTAAGATAATTTCTGCCCTACAGGCGTTCGAGCTGGCGACCATTCGAGGCGCCCAGGCGCTTCATCTCGACAAGGAGATAGGTTCATTAGAGACGGGAAAGCGGGCCGATCTTCTGCTCATCGAACGTGATTCGTTGAATCAGACTCCGATGTATAACTTATATTCGGACTTGGTTTATGCAACGAAGGCAAATGATGTAGAGACAGTGATTATCAACGGCCGGATCGTAATGCGAGATTGCAAACTACTGACCCTCGACGAGCCAACGATCAAAAAGGACGCGAGCGTCTTTAGGGAACGAATTATCAAAAGTCTGACCCCGCCTGCCGGACAATAGAAAACTTAAGGATTAGTCGATTTCTCTCACGACCTCTTCTACTGCCTTGCGAAAAGATGCCGGGGTCAACATCCGAGCTTCTTGCCGGTTCTGTTAAGACAGAGCGGCCATGAACCGAGCAATCTTTTCGCTTGTGCGGATTTCACATTAAAGACCGCTTTTGCTGAAATGGGAAAAGCGTCGCCGGGCCGCCGCACTCCAAAGGATGCTTGCCTCATTTGAGTTGAGCGGCCATAATAGGGCGTCAAGTTACTAAAGCGAGCCTCATGCTCGCTTTTCTTATTTTGGGAGTCAGCCTATTGAAATCTTTATCTCATTCTTCTTTAACAACTTATGCGATCCTCCCGACACTCGTAATTACCATCACTGCAATCTTCGCAGCTGGGCAGTCCACTGGCTCAGCGGAAGACGCTTCCTCCTCAACCCCAGTTTTGCGTCGAATTGACCGAGCCAGAGCCCTTGCAGCGGCGCACCAGCTACCCTCAGCGGCCAGCGAACTCGAGAATATTCGTGCGTCAGTTGGCGATGTCACGATACGAAACGTAGCAACGCTAATGTTGCTCGGAATTTATCTTGAAGACGGCACCTACGGACGTGCTCAATCCTTGCTCGAAGAGGCTTTTCAGGCTCGTGGTTCGCAAAAGGATGAGTCGATCCGAACCTATTTCGCCGCCGCGGGCCAAACTGTAATCGGAATTCGCGCACGACTCGCCCGCTATCGTAGCTTCGGCTTGAACCCATCAGATGTCGACTTGCCGGTTGAGGCAAACACGGACCTCGATCGCATGCGAAACCTGACCGAGCGAATCATTGCTCAAGCAAAAGAGATATCCCAGGAACAGGGGCGTGGATACGACGCGCTGGCATTGCAGGAGGATGTACTCGGAATAAGGTTATCGCTGGCAAGGGACAACTCAGATCGCGATAAATGGCAGTCAGAGTATGTTGACGCGCGAGAAAGATTGGCTTCGCTACAGCGCGCCTCTTCGCTCGGTAGATCCGCGGCCCTTGATGCGTTGACGTCCAGAATTCCAAATCCGTTTCAAACGGCCAAACCAGACGGAAGCCCCAACGACAAGGGAAGTACAGTTTTACCAGTCTCGGGCGCAGCACCGTCGGCGGCAGTCCCGACGAGCAGTCCGACACCCAGTTCCAGCACTGATAATTCCGAGCCAAAGTTGGTCAGCACGGGATCGTTGAGCGGTCGAGAAACAAAGCGAGTGACTCCGGGCTATCCAGCAATTGCAAAGTCGAGCAAGATCTCCGGGACCGTTAGGGTCTTCGCGATTGTCGACGAGAACGGCAAAGTTTGGGTCACAAACTCCGAAGGACCTACCCTGCTAAGGAAGGCAGCCGAAGATGCGGCAAGGGGTTGGAGCTTTCCCCCTACAGTAGTTGGAGGCCGGCCGGCCCGGCTCGCTGGTTACCTGGACTTCGACTTCAAACTCTAGCTTAGTGCCGGGCTCTACGGCACGTAGATCACCCTCGAATTATCGAATTTTTGCTAACAGTTCCAGTTGTTTGCCGGTACTTGCGCCTAATCTTGACTTAAAAGTAAGGTTTAGCTTAAGATTCGGCCAGTTAATAATTTACGGACCCGACGGTAGTTCGAAGCATTGGTTTAGAGATGAAGATTTCTGCACAAGAAGAGTATGGACTGCGTTGCCTGCTTCAGTTGGCTTACGCAGAGGCGAAGGGCGAGACCCTGACGCTGTCGCAGATTTCCAGGCGTGAAGGTATCTCGGCCGCCAATGCCGGAAAGCTGATGTGGATTTTAAGCAAGGCAGGACTCGTCAGCTCGACGCGGGGCACGAAGGGCGGTTATACGCTCGCCCGACCGGCTTCTGAGATCCAGCTCAATCAGGTTATTCGAGTACTTGAGGGCGAACCTGCCGAATCGCATTGCAAGAGCTATGCGGGCGTGTTGGATGCATGCGTCCACACGGGTGATTGTGGGATTAGACCCGTTATCGTTGAGTTACATCAAATCGTAGATAACGCGCTAGCTGAAATTACCTTGTCGCAATTATTGGGAAGCGAAGAGAAGGTTGATCAGGCACTCCATCAAATTCAAGGAGCAAAGCCTCGAACTGAGCCTTCACCGATAGGCGCTTAGCGAATTTTGGAACAGATACAGGCTGATTAAGACATGAGCACTGCTGAGCTAATAGGCAACCAGGAATATAAATACGGTTTCGTCACCGATATCGAATCTGATGTGATTCCTCGTGGACTGACGGAAGACACCATTCGACTCATTTCAGAAAAGAAAAACGAGCCCGAATGGATGTTGGAGTTCCGTCTAAAGGCTTATCGCCATTGGTTAACTATGACGGAGCCGAAACATTGGCCCAACATCAGTTACCCCGACATCGATTATCAGGACATCATTTACTACAGTGCGCCTAAGCAAAAAATAACCAAGAAGAGTTTGGACGAGGTCGATCCAGAGTTACTTAAGACGTTCGAGAAACTTGGGATCCCGCTCCAGGAGCAGAAGCAACTCGCAGGTGTAGCGGTTGATGCCGTTTTCGATTCGGTCTCAGTTGCGACAACCTACAAAGAAAAACTCAAAAAGCATGGTGTGATCTTTTGCTCGTTCACCGAAGCTATCAAGGATCATCCGGACCTTGTTAAGCAGTACCTGGGTTCAGTTGTTCCGACAAACGATAACTTTTTTGCTGCTCTAAACAGTGCGGTATTCTCTGATGGGAGTTTCTGTTTCATACCTAAAGGCGTGCGCTGCCCGATGGAGTTATCAACCTACTTCCGTATCAACAACGCAGATTCCGGACAGTTTGAACGAACGTTAATTGTTGCCGAGGAAGGTTCGTACGTCTCATATCTTGAGGGTTGTACCGCTCCAAAGTTTGATAAGAATCAACTTCATGCTGCCGTTGTTGAACTGGTCGCCCTCGATGACGCACAGATTAAATACTCGACAGTGCAGAACTGGTACGCAGGAGACGAGCAGGGGCGTGGAGGGATCTATAACTTCGTTACCAAAAGAGGAAAGTGCGCCGGCAGGAACTCAAAAATTTCCTGGACGCAAGTAGAAACGGGTTCCGCTATCACGTGGAAGTACCCCTCGTGCATTCTGGCGGGAGATAACTCGGTTGGCGAGTTCTACTCGGTGGCGTTGACGAATCACGCGCAACAGGCGGACACCGGGACAAAGATGATTCATCTCGGCAAGAACACTCGTTCAACAATAATCTCGAAGGGTATTGCAGCCGGTAGATCAAATAACAGCTATCGAGGCCTGGTGAAAGTCATGCCCAAGGCTGAAGACGCCCGGAACTACACTCAGTGCGATTCGATGTTGATTGGCTCAACTTGTGGGGCAAACACTTTTCCCTACATTGAAGTGATGAATAGTAGTTCGAGTGTTGAGCATGAAGCGTCGACTTCCAAGATCAGCGAAGAGCAGTTGTTTTACCTGCAGCAGAGAGGAATCTCGCAGGAAGATGCGGTTTCGCTGATTATTAACGGGTTCTGTAAAGATGTCTTCCTTCAGTTGCCGATGGAGTTCGCGGTTGAAGCGCAACGGTTACTTGGTCTGAAACTCGAAGGAAGTGTTGGATAAGAGAAGGCAGCAATGAATCGGGTGTCAGTTACGCAATTGTTTTGATTTCGCGTCTGACACCCGATAGCTGTGAACAGGTTTAGGAGAAGAGATTAGTGATGCTGGAAATTCGAAATTTACACGCCGGAATTGAGGGAACGGAGATTCTGAAAGGGATCGATCTGACCATCAATAAAGGCGAAGTTCACGCGATCATGGGGCCGAACGGTTCTGGTAAATCAACCCTCGCAAAAGTGCTGGCCGGACATCCACAGTACCAGGTAACCGCTGGTGAGGTGCTCTATAACGGCAAGAACCTGCTCGAACTAGCTCCACATGAACGCGCTCTTGAAGGGGTGTTCATGGCTTTTCAGTATCCAATAGAGGTTCCAGGAGTTTCGAATGCTCAATTTCTGCGACTCGCCTATAACGAGAAGCGTAAACATCTCGGCGAAGAAGAACTGGATCCGCTCGAGTTTAAAGACTTGCTGAAAGAGCGCGCCAGGGTTGTCGAGATGGATGCGAGTTTTATGACGCGATCAGTAAATGAAGGATTCTCAGGCGGGGAAAAGAAGCGCAATGAGATATTGCAGATGGCGGTTTTAGAGCCGATGTTAGCAGTGCTTGATGAAACGGATTCCGGTCTGGACATTGACGCGTTGCGCGTCGTTGCCGGTGGCGTAAATCAATTGCGAACACCAGACAACGCTATCATCGTCGTTACTCACTACCAGCGACTGCTGAATTACATCGTTCCTGACTTTGTTCACGTTCTGGCGAGCGGTCGGATCGCGCGCGAAGGAGGAAAGGAACTCGCGCTCGAGTTGGAAGAGAAGGGTTACGACTGGATTAGGGCGGAACAAAACGGAAGTGGGGTAAGCGCGATCGCGAAGTAGATATGGTGAGTCAAATCGTTAAGCCAGATAGAAACTTTCAAGCTGCCTTCCAATCGTTACGTGAGACCGATCCAGCAGCAGCGTGGTTCCAACTCGTACGCGAAACTGCGATGGATCGCTTTGAATCCTTGGGATTTCCCTCAGTCGCTGACGAAGAATGGAAGTACACGAATCTCGCACCTTGGGCCAAAGGTAGTTTTACGCCCGCTTCAAATCAGTCGCACATCACCCGAGATGCTGTTCAGAGTCTACGGTCGCACGAGACTGCTAACAGTCATCTAGTGCTGGTTAACGGTTTCTTGCGTGAAGATCTTTCATCGAAGAGCGCCCTGGATGAAATAGTGGCCGTTGATCTTTTCAGTGCGATCGGTGATGCGCGTTATAGCAAGGTTGTTCGCGAGTACCTCGCAAGAAATGCAAACTACCTGGACAGTGGCCTGGTGTCGCTCAACACGGCTTTTCTTCGTTCTGGACTCTTCATCTTCGTTCCAAAAAACGTGCATGTGAATCAACCGATCCACGTCACCTATGTTTCCGACGAACCTGGTGACGACGCGGTCAGCTTTCCGCGTCTCTTGGTGGTAGCCGAAGAGAACAGTTCAGCGAGCTTGATTGAGAGCTTTTCTTCGTTCTCAGCTTCGCCGTATTTCAATAACGCAGTCGCAGAAATTGTGTTGGGTGATGGAGCAAGACTCGAGCATGTTCGAATTCAGCAGGAAAGTCCCAACTCATTGCACATCGGAAATACGGCTGCGGAACTCGGGCGTAACAGCAGTTATGACTCCACTGCTATAACGTTAGGGGGAAAGTTATCGCGGCATGATGTCTCGGTAGTGTTGGACCACGAAGGCGCGGAATGCTGGGTCGACGGGCTCTATGTAGTTGGCTCTGAGCAGCATGCTGACACTCATTCCGTTATCGACCACAAGCGGGCGCATTGCACCAGTCATCAGCTATACAAGGGAATACTCGACGGCAATGGCCGCGCTGTGTTCAACGGCAAGATCTTTGTTCGCGAGGGCGCCCAAAAGACCGATGCGATGCAGACAAACAAGAACTTGCTGCTGTCCGATCGAGCCAGGATTGATACCAAACCGCAGCTCGAGATTTACGCCGACGATGTTAAGTGCGCCCACGGGGCCGCAGTCGGTCAAATCAACGAGGACGAACTCTTTTATCTCCTAACGCGCGGTATTAATCCAACCGTCGGTCGTAACCTGCTCACTTATGGATTCGCAGAAGAGGTTATCGGGAAGATAAAGGTGGATTCAATCAGGATGGCCGTTGACGAGGCTGTGCTAAGACAACTCAAGACAGTCTTAGTTAATTAAAGTGATCCGCTTCAGGGTGATATTTAAATGAGTTCAAGTGTAGATTTACTTACCGAAAGAGAAGCTACTTGGGACGTCGAACGCATTCGCGCCGATTTTCCTGTGCTTCACCAAACTGTCAACGGCAAGCCCCTGGTTTATCTCGACAACGGCGCCTCGTCCCAGGTTCCACAAGTTGTTATCGACCGCGGCAGTAAGTATCTCGAACAGGAACACTCAAACATTCATCGCGGCGTTCATTATCTCAGCCAACGAGCTACGACTGCCTACGAAGGCGCGCGGGAGAAAGTTAAACGCTTCATAAACGCTCGGGAGTCGAGAGAATGCATCTTTGTCAGAGGTGCGACCGAAGGCGTCAATCTCATCATGTACGGGTATGGTCGAAAGTTTGTAAACAGTGGTGATGAGATCATAATTTCTGCAATGGAGCATCACGCGAACATTGTACCCTGGCAGATGTTGTGTGAAGAGAAGGGAGCTCGACTTCGCGTAATTCCGATGAATGACGCCGGGGAATTACTGATTGATGAGTACGAAGGGTTGCTCAATGAGCGAACAAAGTTAGTCGGTGTGACCCATGTTTCAAATGCGCTGGGAACAGTGAACCCGATCAAAAAGATGATCGCCCAGGCGCACAAATACGGTGTACCGGTATTGATCGATGGCGCTCAGAGTGCTCCGCATATGCAGATCGACGTACAAGATTTGGACTGCGACTTTTTTGTCTTTTCTGGTCACAAGATGTATGCGCCGACCGGAAGCGGAATTGCCTACGGAAAGGCCGAGTTACTCGAAAAGATGAACCCGTTCCAGGGTGGTGGCGATATGATTAAAACCGTCACTTTTGAGAAGACCACATATGCCGAGTTGCCGAATAAGTTGGAGGCAGGAACGCCGGCAATTGCTTCCCAAATTGGACTCGGAGCAGCAATCGACTATCTAAACAGTATCGATCGAGAGAGGGCGGCACGGCACGAAGCCGACTTGCTGCAATACGCGACTGAGAAACTTTCGGCCATCGAAGGGGTGCGAATCATAGGTACGGCCAGGGACAAGGCGACTGTCCTCTCGTTTGTGATAGATGATATTCATCCGCACGACATTGGAACAATTTTGGACCAGGAAGGGATTGCGGTGCGAGCCGGTCATCATTGTGCGCAACCGGTGATGCAGCGATTTAAGATTCCTGCGACCGCGCGCGCATCGTTTGCCTTCTACAATACCAGGGAAGAAGTGGATACTCTCGCGCAGACAATAGAACGCGTAATTGAAATATTTAGTTAAGAATGGCTTTAATGAACTATGTCCGAACTCAGTGAGCTCTACCAACAAGTTATCCTGGATCACAATAAGAAGCCTCGAAACTTCAAGAAACTTGAGAACGCTGAATTCAGCGCCGAGGGCTTTAACCCGCTGTGTGGTGATCAGTTGACTGTATACCTGAACCTCAATGAAGGAATCGTCAGCGATATTAGTTTCGAAGGATCAGGGTGCGCAATTTCGAAGGCAGCTGCAAGCATGATGACGCAGGCGGTAAAGCAAAAGACTAAAGCGCAGGCTGAAGAGTTGTTTCAGGAGTTTCATTCGATGGTTACGGGTGGACTCGATGAAGAGATTGAAGAAAATCACCTTGGGAATCTAAAGATCTTCGCCGGCGTTCGTGATTTTCCGGTCCGGGTTAAATGTGCAACGCTCGCCTGGCATACTCTGCACGCAGCTTTAAACAAAGAAGCTCAAGTCACTACTGAGTAACCCGCAAATACAAATCCACAGATTATGCCGATAACACAGACTTCTTTCTGGAAAGGCACGGCACTGAAATATTCCAGGAAAAGATCGCGTACTCGGTAGATTGTCTGGTATGAATGCAAAGTGAAAAGGCACCGGCAATTAGCACCGGTGCCTTTGCTTTAACTCGCTTGCCCTCGGACTACGGACAACTGCCATTCACGGTGTACTTCACGCCCGAATCTCCTGCCGGTGCATGATTGCCGTTGAGCGGTACAGCCACAGTAGCGCTCTTCATGGTCGTGTTGCCTGCCGAATCAGATACCTTGAACCAGACCGTATAGACTCGACCATCGCCGCCGCTTTCTCGCTCAGCTCTTAACTGAACGGTCTTGCAGTCAGCCCCGATCACTATATCGTTCGTGGTATTGCCGGAGCCTGGTCCATTGTCAGCCTCGTCACTCGTTACTTTGGCAATCACAACCTTGCTCAAGTTAACTGTCGGATCGCAGTTGTCAGAAGCGCCTGCGACCAGATCAGTTACGCTGACCGTTTGGTAGTTGTGGTTCGGTGGCCAGAGCGAAATCTGATTGCCGTTCAGCGTCAGCGTCGGGGCTGTGGTGTCTGTGACGGTCACCGTTTGCGTGTCAGAAGACTGGTTACCGGAGCCGTCAGTCGCGGTATAGGTGATAATTGTCGTCCCAACCGGGAAGAAGTTTCCTGCGGGAACACCCGTGCGAGAGATGCTCACGCTCCCGGAGTTGTCAGTGGCCGTCGCAGAGCCGAGAACGGCATCGCTGATCACTAACCCGCAGGAAGTTGCGCCCGCACCCGTTCCCATACTGATATCGGATGGAGCCGTAATTATTGGATTGATTGTGTCATTCACCGTTATCGAGACAACGGCTGCGGTGCTTGTTAGTGCTGCCGAGGATCCGTCGCCGGAATCTTTCACTGTGAATTGGAAGCTGTCCGGCCCACTGTAATTCAGCGCCGGTGTGTACGTCAGAGATGCACCGCTGCCTGACAGAGAACCATGTGATGGTCCCGACGTAACCTGGAAAATCAGGTTCGCAGCCGGTGTTTCCAGATCACTTCCGGTTAAAGTGATCGACAAAGGAGTATTGCCATTCGTACTAACTGACTGGCTATTCGCAGTTGGCGTATCGTTAACCGGATTAACGGTCACATCCACTGTTCCGGTTGCACACTTGGAATCGAGTGCGCCGTTGGTGTTGCCGTTATCGCACACCTGATACTCAAAGCTTGCAGGTCCGTTGTAGTTTCCAGCCGGTGTGTAGGTAACAATTCCACTATTCAGAGACACGGTACCATGTGTATTCGCGGTGGCTGATACTGAAGTTACAGTCAGAACCTGCGAGCTTTCGTCTGCTGGTCCAGCTGAATCGTTTGCAGTGAAATCAGCAGCCGAGAAGTTCGCCGGCGTATCTTCGTTAGTGTTTAGTGGATCATTGGACGCGACAGGAGCATCATTTACTTCAGTTACGCTTATCGAAACGGTTGAAGTATTCGAGAAGTTGCTGCCGTCGTTCGCTTTGAAGGCAAAACTGTCTGATCCGTTAAAGTCAGGATCGGGTTGATAGCTTGGATTGTTGTTTGGTCCACTCAACACACCGTGCGCTGGTGGAGTGACTATGGTGAACGTGAATGTCGCAGACGGATTTGGGCTCACCGCCGTCAAATTGATCGACAACGACGAATCTTCTGTCGTGCTTACCGATTGATTTTCAGTTCCTGGTGGGTTCGTGCCATCGGTTCCGGCCTCAATTGCATTTTCAATTGCATCAGGAACGTTGGTGAAGAAGTCGTAACCCGACAGAGCTTCGACCGCATCGACCGTAGTCAGATATTCCTGCCAATTATGGCCCCGAATACTGTCCTGGTTCGGCATGATCACCGCGATTGTTCGACTTGCCGCCGTAACTCGAGAAACATCATTCTCACCCTTCGGAATTACCAGTGCGACCTTCCAGGTGAACTCTGGTACGGTGACATGCCCGTTTGCCACGGTAGTAGTTACTGAGGTAGGGGTATTACTTCCAATACCCCCAACCCCTGCTGGACCCGCGACGATGTAGAGTTCGTTTGCCGGCAAGAGAGTACGAAGGTAGTTTTCCATATCGGCCCATGGTCCCTGGTTGTTTCCGGGGGCCTGAGCAACCATGTTCGACATCAAGAATGTTTCCTGATTCAGCGGGATCGAGGCTGGATTATCACGATCAGCATTCGGAGTCATGTGACCACGATCGAAGCCGGTAGCAAAGAAGTCACTCGCCTGGACGCGATACCAATCCGCTGGAACTGCCGGATCAGGTCTGAATGTATCCACTCGAGTTAAGTTCCCAATCCACTGATCGTCGAGATGCCAGCTAACCCAGTTCGGTGCACCCTTGTCGCGGTTATACGAAAGTGTAAAGCTCGGCTTCTCCATCAGGTAGTTATCAAATTGCAAAACATCAGGAATCGCGTTGGAGGGATTACCCATCGTCAGGTGAACGCTCGATGGATACGGGTTAGTACCTTGCGCGACAACGAGGAACGACCAGCCGTAGTTCGAGAAAAGCGTATCGGTATCAGGATCACTATCATCGAGATCCTGATCGTGAACCGCATTCTTGTCGATCGTTACAGTGCATTGCTCCGAAAACTGGAAGTTGACGTTCGGAGTAATGACATACGTCTTGCCGCCTGCTGACGAGGCCACGGTGGCATCGTTATGGGAACCAGACCCGGCGCAGGTGATGTCGTACCACTGGCCTACCACACTCACCGGTTCGCTGAAGTTTATGGTGATACTTGCATCGTGCGGGATGGTCGTATCGTTGGTTAATGGATCAGTTCCCGCTACCCATGGACCGAGTTCAACAATGGGAGCTGTCCGGCGCGGATTAGCCGCTGCTGCTGAGAAGTCCGCACCATTTTGATCTGTGTCGGTCAGTCCATTGGCTTTGCGGAAGATGGCGTTAGTGGCGCTCGGAGCCGGAGCATTCGCGCTACCTTCGCGACAGTTTGCGGTGGCGCCGTATCCGACAAAATCAACGATGTCGGGATCGGTGCCCAGCGGGCAGATACCGATCAGGTTATCTGAGTTACTCACGAGAGCGATCTTGCCGGCACCCTGGGCCATGTTTATGTCGCCGGAAATATTGGGCAAGGGCAGCGGCGCACCAACCGACCCGCCTGAGGCAAGACTGACGAGGTAGTACTCGCCTGGTCCAATTATGCCGCCGAGTGGCTGTTTGTTGGTCCAACTATTACCGGTGGCGGCCGCATATTGGAGCGACCATCCGGTGATCGTCACCGTCGATGCGGTTGGGTTGTAAAGCTCAACGTAATCGTTGGCGTAAGTTGCATTGGTGTTGCCGCCACCACCATAGACCTGACTGATGGTGATGTGATTCGCCGGCAGAAGTGGCTGAACGCTTAACTGGATACTTGTGTTGGCAACTCTTGCTTGAGCGTCGTTCACCGTCACCGGGATTGACTTCATTCCAGCTACGGTGGCGATTGATACAGTAGCGTTGAATGTAAAGGTGTTACCTGCGCCGCTAAACGCCTGAGCAGGCGGGCCGCCAATCGACGACAAATCAGCAACCACGTTGATGCCAGTACTCGGAGGATTCGGCGCTGGTGAAACCTCAACGGTCAGCAGCGTGCTGTCGCCGGGTTGGGCTGTGCTCGGGTTAGCAAAACCGGTCGCACTCAGGATCGTGCAGTCATGTGTTGGAGTAGAGCTGTTACGCGGGTTTGGAGTTCCGGCACTAAAGTCAGTCGAGTTATTGTCTGTGTCGAGACAGCCCGCATTTCCACGGAGTGCAGCGGTGGTGTTCGTAAGTGTGGGTGCCGCGCCTGCTCCTTCAAAACAGTTCGCGCCATCGTATCCAACGAAGTCGATGATTCCACTACCTACCGGGCATGTGCCCACTAGCGGTGTCGTGTTGCTGACCAGCGCGACCTTGCCACTGGTAGCACCCATTGCTATGGACCCTTCTGTGTCAGCAGTTGGCAGGTCTACAGAACCACCGGCACCGGCGGCTTCCTTGATCAAGTAATACTGGCCAGGTTGTAGCGTGAAGCCATTGAGAGGTGTGACCGTCCAGTTTGCCAGGGCTGCCGAAGCATATTGAACGGACCAGCCACTCAAATTGATCGGTTGATCGGTGTGATTGATCAATTCGATAAAGTCATTCTTTAGCGTCGCGCCACTATTTCCGCCGCCGCCGTAAACCTGACTGATGACTACACTGCCGGCAGGAGTAGGAGTTGGCGTCGGACTCGGGCTCGGCGTCGGAGTGGGTGTGGGTGTTGCCGCTGGATTCACAGTCACGACAATCGTGCAGGTAGCAGTTTGCGGTGTCGGTGAATCGTTATTCGAATATTGAATTACGACGTTATACGTTCCTGGAGACGTGGTACCGGCAACGTTAAGTGTTGCACTCGCTGTCCCGCCTATTCCAGGCGCTGCGACAAAGCTATTGAGTGTGATGCCGGTAACTGCCGGACTCGTTATAACCGCGCTCGTAACGACGCCGTCGGGATCTGTTGCGCTAACTCCGACAAATCCTGGAGCGCCTTCGGTTGTATTCAACGGAGTCGGGCAGGAAGTATTGATCGGCTGATTGGTGCTCGGCGTTGGAGCACTCGCAAGATTCTGTGGATCGCTGGGCGCCAAAACGGCGAAGTCGGCTGAATTGTTATCAGTGTCTGTGGTGCTGCCGTTACTTCCGCCGGGCTTTCGTTCGTACCCGCGATTAACGTTCGTCGTCAGCTGAGCCAGGATGGTCCCTTCTTTATAAGCTGAGCCTGCTGACAATCCGACCTGATCGATTATTACGTTTGAACCATCTAGAATTGCGATACCGCCGTCATCAGTGATGCCGGTGGTATAACTTTGATTTGCTGTTACTGCTCCGCTGTATCCGGCGGCTGCATTGTTAGTTGCGAGGAAGTGACCGTGAGAAGGAATGATCGTGCCCGCAGTAATCGTCAAGCGTGTTCCGACTGTTCCAACAGAGTTCGAGGCATTGATCTTCCATCCGCCGATATTAATGGATGATGAGCTGGCGTTATAGAGTTCAACGAACTCATCGTTACCGCCGGCTGGACCTCTGGTACGAAACTCGCTGATAAGAATCGTTGTGGAAGTAGCCTTCACCGAAATTGCGAAATACATCGCATACGAGAAAAGCGTAGCCATCAAGATTGCGGACACCGTGAAGATCATCCGAGTCCGTGAAACAAGTCGAGGCGCATAGGTAGCCATAAGTCTCTCCCAGTCAAGTCGATTCCTGACACTACCGAACGTTGTTTTGGATGAGGAATACCGGAATCTTAATGCGGGGACCGGCAGGCAATTGCCCGATTTGTACCAGTTATCAAAATTAAGGTCAAGCCCTTTTCTCGTCAATATTTACGGTTCTGGCAACTTGACAGACGCTGTCAAGCAAGCTGACAACTTTCGGTCAGATAGGCATAATGATTCGACGGAGGAACGACTCTAAAAATCTTGCAAATCCAGTCGATCGAACTACGCGAAATCAGGCTTCCGCTGATCCACTTTTTTGAAACCAGTTTCGGACGGACCACAGAACGACGAATTATACTTGTGCGCGTCAGAGATACTGACGGTGCTGAAGGCTGGGGTGAATGCACGGCCGGTGAAGGTCCATTTTACAGTGAAGAATGGACCGATTCCTCATGGTCCACTCTGCTTCATTTCCTGGCGCCAATGGTCCTTGGCAGAAGTGTCGCAGCGGCCCATGAAGTTTTCCCACTCATGAAAGCTGTTCGCGGCCATCGCATGGCCAAGGCCGCGATCGAGAACAGTTGTTGGGATTTGGAAGCAAAAAAGCTCGGCGTTCCTTTATGGCGCCACCTGGGCGGTTCCCGAGATGACATTTCCTGTGGAGTCTCTATTGGGATTCAGGATTCCCCGGAAATTCTGCTCGAGAAAATCCACAAGGAAGTTGATGCCGGTTATCAGCGAATAAAGATCAAGATCAAACCGGGTTGGGATATAGGAATCGTCGAGCGAGTGCGGCGGGAGTTTCCTGAGATTCGCTTGATGGGCGACGCGAACTCTGCTTACAGCCTGGCCGACGTGAAACTGTTCAGAGCTCTCGATGAATTCAACCTGATGATGCTTGAGCAGCCGTTGGCCCACGATGACATCTTTGATCATGCGAAACTG
Organism: Pyrinomonadaceae bacterium; assembly: GCA_035646955.1. GTDB lineage: Bacteria > Acidobacteriota > Blastocatellia > Pyrinomonadales > Pyrinomonadaceae > PSRF01. Next base: position 20,890 of record DASROI010000447.1, on the reverse strand, counting down.
CAACAGCAAATTGAAACAGCTGTTTGCCTTGATGAGTCGATACACTCTGCCGAAGATGCGCGGCATGCGCTGGAGTTGGGTTCATGCAAGATTATTAATGTAAAGCTTGGTCGGGTTGGTGGTCACGCAGAGGCCCGGAGGGTCGAACGAGTTGCTCGAGAGAATGATATTCCGGTGTGGTGTGGCGGAATGCTTGAATCAGGTATCGGGCGTGCTCATAACATCGCAATGTCGACGCTTGCGGGTTTTACTTTACCTGGTGACGTCTCAGCGAGTTCCCGATATTGGGCGCAAGACATCATCGAACCTGCTGTAACGGTCAGCCAGCGAGGAACAATTTCAGTTCCTGAAGAACCTGGAATCGGTTTCAATGTCGACGTTGGACGAATTGAAGCGCTCACGGTTCAGAAAGAAACTCTGAGGTCCAATTCGTCTAATCCATGAAGTTAATTTCTAACGAGACTATTCGGCAAATTCACGCAACCCTAAGTTCTCGGCAAGGTGAGATAGAGAAATTCACCCAGGAATTGGTCGAGCTCGAGTCGCCGTCGGGCGACGAGTCGGGGAGTCGAGCCGTTGTTGCGAAACTGGTGGCTGCGGCTGAAGGTCTTACTTGCATAAAAGCAATTGAGAAAGTGAACGTTGACAGGTTTGGTCAGCACCTTTTGGTCAGGGCTTTTCACGATGAAAAAGCGACCCAGTTATTAGTTGTCGGACACACTGACACGGTTCACGCTAAGGGTTCAGTTCAACGGAGACCGTGGCGACGCGAGGAAGGCAAGATTTATGGTCCAGGCATCTTTGACATGAAGGCGAACTGTGCGCTGGTCCTGGAAGTGTTCCGTACGTTACAAGAACTAAAGATCCAACCTCAGGTGGGTGTCGCCCTGTTACTAACCTGCGATGAAGAAGTGGGCAGTACGTCTGGATGGCCCTTCATTGAAAGAGCCGCACGCTCCGGCGAGACTTCCTTTGCAATGGTATTGGAGCCACCGGCAACGGGCGGACGCGTGAAGACAGGTCGAAAAGGAACTGGGATTTTTACGCTCAAGGTTGAAGGAAAAGCAGCTCACGCAGGACTCGAACCCGAAAAAGGCGCGAGTGCCATTCTCGAGCTCGCCAGGCAGACAGAACGTATTCATTCGATCAATAAGGCTGGAGCTGGTATCACGGTTAACGTCGGTGTCATTCGTGGTGGAACGCGATCGAATGTCGTCCCAGCTGAAGCAGAAGCAGAGATAGATGTGCGCTTCTCGAACGAAAGAGAAGCCGCTGAGATCGAACAGTTCTTATTTAATCTGAAACCAATTGATGAGCGAACGAGAGTATTCGTGTCCGGAGGAATTAATCGTCCCCCGTTGGAGCGAACGCCGGAGGTCATTTCGCTATTCGAAAAAGCGCGCTCCATTGCGAAGGTTATGGATTTCGACTTAGGCGAAGCACAAGTGGGCGGTGCCTCCGATGGTAATTTCCTGGCCGCGCTTGGAATTCCGGTGCTGGATGGCCTAGGTCTAAATGGCGATGGCGCTCATGCCGATCACGAACACATCTTAGCTGCCGACATACCCGTGCGTGGAACCTTAATAGCCGGCCTGATTGCTTCGGCCTGATTGGACCATTGATTCGACACTCATGCTAGTTGCAACCTGGAACGTCAACTCTATTCTCGCCCGTATCCCGAATGTCATTCGCTGGCTCGATCTAAACAAGCCCGACGTGCTTTGCATGCAGGAGACAAAATGCACCGATGACAAGTTTCCCCTGGAGCCGTTTACAGAACGCGGGTATCACTGCCAGTTATTTGGCCAGCAATCATATAACGGGGTCGCAATAGTTAGTCGGGGTTCATGTGACACTTCGTACCGGGGTTATCCCGGCGACGATGAGACTGCGCAATCGCGATTGATCGCAACGACCGTAAACGGAATACGGGTTATCAATGTCTATATTCCGAATGGACAGATGGTCGGCTCGGAAAAGTACGCATTCAAGCTCGACTGGATGAAGCGCCTACGCTCTTTCTTCGACTCTAACTATGACGTAGATACTCCGGTTTTATTATGTGGGGATTTCAACGTCGCTCCTGAAGAGATTGACGTTTACGATCCACGACTCTGGAAGGGCCGAATTCTTTTTAGTGATCAAGAACGAGCAGCATTGCAATTCATCAAGGACTGGGGTTTCACCGATTCATTTCGATTGCATAACTCATTGCCTGGACAGTATTCATGGTGGGACTATCGGGCTGGAGCCTTCCGGCGCAACCTCGGACTGCGGATTGATCACGTTTGGATAAGCAAGCCCCTGATCGAGAGGAACGTGAAAACCTGGATCGACGTTGAACCGCGCAAATGGGAAAAGCCTTCGGACCACGCACCTGTGATCGCCGAATTTAGCTAACCGATTTCGCTTGGGCTAAATCCTTCTTTGCATCGTTGATAACTGGCTGCTTTTTATTGTTTAGCTCGTTCATCTTGTCTGCGATTTCCTGATAGCCTTTCAACATCTCCGCAGCAACTTTCGGATCTTTACCAAGTACCCATTGATATTGCTCCATGGCGGCTTTAATGTTGCCACGCAGATAATAGGTGACACCGAGGAATGACCGTGCCTTGATTGAGTTGGGCTTGAGATCTACTGCCAACCAGAGCGCCGCTTCAGCTTGCGGGTACATCCCCAGTTTCGAATACGCGACTCCAATATCCAGGCAGAGGTTTGAGTTCGAATGATCTAACTTTAAGGCTTCTTGATAGTATTCGATAGAGTCTTTCACTCTTCCACTCTCATAGAGTGACTTGGCCAGGAAATAATAGTTAACTGAGGTGGGTTCTACCTTAATAAGAGTGGAAAAATTCTCTGCTGCCTGAGGATACTTTTCCATATCGTAGTAGAGTCGCCCGAGTTGATTGTAAGCGCATGAGTCAGAGGGGTTGAGCTTGATCGCTTTTTGCAGGATCGTTTCCGCTTCTTCGTTTCGTTTCTCCTTCCGATAAACCATTCCGAGCCCGCATGCGGCGCACGAATCCTCCGTGATTGCCATTGCCTGCTGATATTGTTTTTCAGCGTCAGCGAAGTTCTCGATCCGGGCATAGGCGGTACCCAGTTCGATATGGCCGCGGGCAAAGCCTGGATCGGACGACACCGACTTGTTATAGGCCTCGGCCGCCGACTCGTATTCGCCCTTAGCGCTGAGATATTGGCCTTGTAAATAGTAGTACGTTCCAAGGGGCGACGGTAGAATTTGCGCGATTATAGAGCTCAGGCCGATGAAGACAGCCCAACCGATTGCCGGACGTAAACGCATGATACACACCTCCGTGTCGGGGAAGCTGATTGCGAAAAGCTCATTTCGAAAAGCAGTTAGGTGAGATTAGGGCTGGTATTTCGCCGGGGTTACCGGTGAACATGTCGATAATAGATATCAAACCCGGGTCGAGGCAAGGAATTATTCGTTATTGGTCATTTTACTGCGAATTTTCAAGTCACAGAATTCCAGAGCTTGGCCTTAAGGGGCACGGCCGCAGAAATAACACAGACCAGGCTTTGCCAGGTTGAGACATCCGGTCGCTTCGCTCGCGGTATCGTCGGTTCAGCAAGATCAGGTGACGAGAGGAATCTCTTTCTAATTAGACGTAAGCTCCGAAGTCTTCTCAGTAATATCCTGCTGAGCCCATTCATTGTCGCGACTGGCCTCACCGGCTTTGGTGCGCTTCGCGGCCTTCATCCTCTGCACCAAGTCCATGTGTGTTGAGAAAAACGGCAGGCTCTTGCCAACGACTTCGCTTAGGGATGTGAATTCTTTGTCCGTCATAAACTTTTCGACGCCGTCCTTGAGCTCGTCGACCATCTTCACCCCTTTGAGCATGACGCCAGTACAGATCTGAACAGTTGAAGCTCCCAGCAACATGAACTCAAGGGCATCATGTGCGGTCTCGATTCCGCCAATTCCGCTGATTGAAATTTCCGGAGGTAAACCAAGTGCAAGTTGACTGACCATGCGAAGTGCAATTGGTTTGACTGCTTGAGCGGAGTAGCCACCTGGAACCGCGTAACCCTCAACGGTTGGCATGGGCCTGAGAGTTTCAAGATCCACTCCGATGACTGACAGGATCGTATTGATCGCCGAGATGCCTTTAGCTCCGCCACGAACAGCCGCTTGAGCAGGTTCACGAATGTTGGTGATATTTGGCGTCATCTTGGCCCAAACTGGGACTGTCGCAACTTCGGTAACCCAACGCGTAACCTCTTCGGTTAGATCTGGATGCTCTCCCATCTCGGAACCCATTTTTCGTTCCGTCATTCCATGCGGACAAGAGAAGTTCAGTTCGAACGCATCGACTCCGGTATCCTGGACCATCCTGGTCAATTCCTGCCAGCGACTCTTTTCGTACTCTTCCATGATCGACGCAATTAGAATATTGTTCGGGTATTCCTTCTTCACCTGACGAAACTCGTCGAGCCAAACGTCGATTGGTCGATCTGAGATCAATTCTATGTTCTCAAATCCAATAACTTCTCCGGTCGAACGGGAGCGCAGTTTGCCGTAGCGGGGGACAACGTTAACGACCTTGGCCGACTCGAGACTAACAGTCTTAGCTACGGCTCCTCCCCAACCGGCTTCGAAGGATTTGGCGAGCACGCGTGCATTTGTTCCCGGCGGGCCGGAGCCTAAAAGAAACGGGTTGGGGAATTTTATGCCATTAACTTCAACTGAGAGGTCCATGTTCAACTCCATCGACGGTCATTAGTACGATCCGTCCTGCAGGTGCTATTGATTAATCAGCCACTAGTGCTCCATAAGTGTCAGGTCTGCGATCGCGGAAGAATTGCCACGTATTTCTGACTTCGCGGATCTGATCAAGATCGAGGTCAGCGACGACCAAAGCGTCCTGGTCTCGTGGCGCCTGGGCCACAAACTGTCCCCGAGGATCACAGAAATAACTTTGGCCGTAAAATTCTCCAATGTCCCACGGCTGTTCATGACCGACGCGATTGATTGCGCCGACAAAATAACCATTGGCTACGGCATGGGCTGGCTGTTCGAGTTTCCACAGATACTCTGATAAACCCGCCACTGTTGCCGACGGATTAAAAACAATCTCAGCTCCATTGAGCCCGAGCGCACGCGCCCCTTCAGGGAAGTGCCGGTCGTAGCAGATATAAACGCCAATTCTAGCGAAGGCTGTATCAAAGCAGGGATAACCAAGATTGCCGGGCCGGAAATAAAACTTTTCCCAAAATCCGGGATTGACGTGTGGGATGTGGTTCTTCCGGTACTTGCCCAGATACTTACCGTCAGCATCAATAACGGCGGCGGTGTTGTAATAGATACCGGTAATCTCTTCTTCGTAGATCGGAACAACAATCACCATCCCGTTTTCTTTTGCGACTTCCTGCATGAGTCTGACGGTTGGGCCATCAGGAATCTTTTCGACAGCTTCGTACCAGCGAGTTTGCTGTTCAGCGCAAAAGTAAGGAGTAGTGAACACCTCCTGCATGCAAATAATTTGCACACCTTGTTTAGCAGCCTGTTCGAGGTAACCCAGGTGCTTCTCAATGTTCAGTCGCTTGATTTCTTCAATTGGGAGATCGGTCGGAGCGGCGTTCGTACATTGGATCAATCCGCATTTAACGGTGCGTGCCATAGATTAAATCCTTCAAGTTGATCAAAGAGTAGGAAGAGTGTAGTTCAGTGTACCCGATAAACGAATCTGGAACTGAACGTTCGAGTTATAGCATTGAGAGGTAGTAGTTATCTAGGGGAAATACAAGCCCTCAGCTACGCTGCTCGCCCGCGTTTGCATACCGTTGGACGCGAATCGGTACCGTTTGCTACCAACGGCTGAGGGCGCCGTTTCAACGGTTTATCGCTTGTTTTGGAGGAGCAAGTTTAGTTAACGCAAAGAAAGTAACCCCGGCGGCGCCAAGGCCTACAAACCAGGCATAATCGTAGAGGGACCTCAGGCTGGGAACCACGAGTCCGATCCACGCCAGCCCGCAGCCGATGATGGTGGCGATGATGGCTCGCCAATTCCAACCGCCCGAATAGGCGTAAGCGCCTTGCGAGCGATACAAATCTCCCAATTCGAGGCGCTTGTTGTGCAGAATCCAATAATGCGTGATCAAGACTCCGGCTATCGCCCCAAGTCCACCTGAGTAACCCACAAGCCATGAAAAAATATAACCGGAAGGATCCGCCAACAATCGCCACGGCTGCATAAGGATCCCAATGATGCCGGTGATAAGTCCTCCGGTCCGGAAAGAGATTAACTTTGGAAACGCGTTAGCAAAATCATTGGCCGGCGACACAACGTTCGCAGCGATGTTCACGGCAAGCGTAGCCACAACAACAGTGAACATCGAGATAGCGATAACCACCACGCTCTGGAATTGGCCCACCAACTTCATGGGATCCCATAACTCTTCTGGTTTCATGTGTGGATAAATAACCACGGCAGCTGAGGTGATCATTACACCCATCGCAGCAAAGATGGTCATCGTACTAGGGAGCGCAACGACCTGGCCGACGACCTGGTCGCGCTGACTTTTACCAAAACGCGTAAAGTCAGGCATATTGAGCGAGAGCGTAGCCCAGAACCCTATCATTCCTGTGAGCGAGGGAATAAAGATCGGCCAGAACTCGCTAAAGGTATGAAACTTTCCTTCCTGATTTAACAAGTAGCCAAGACCATTAGCTCTCCAGATGGCCCAGGCCAGGAGTAAGCCGGTCATGATAAGCACGAAAGGAGCTGCCCAATTTTCGACCCGTCTCAGCAGATCCATTCCACGATAAATTATGTAGACGTTGAAACTCCAGAACAGCAGAAACGAAAGCCACTCGGTTGGTGTGTGGCCACCGATTGGTCCACCGAGCAGTGTTTGCCATCCGGGAATGATGGCTTTGAACAGCGTGTTAAGAGCTTCACCGCCAATCCAGGCTTGAATACCAAACCATCCACATGCAACCAGGGCGCGCATTAAAGCGGGAACATTCGAACCCAATGTTCCATAAGCGCCACGAGCAAACACCGGAAAGGGAATCCCATACTTCGTGCCCGGATGAGAATTAAGCAGGATCGGGATCAACACAATGGTATTGCCGAGGAGGATGGTAATGAGCGCCTGCCACCAGTTCATGCCCGCACTAATCAAGCCTGAAGAGAGCATATAAGTTGGAATACAGTGCGCCATGCTGATCCATAATGCCGCGTAGTTGTATGTGGTCCAGTTGCGGCCAGAGATTGGCACCGGAGCGAGATCGTGATTAAACAACGAACTCCGGCTAATTTCAGCTAATGCTTCCGGCTTAAGCTCGACGCGTCCGTCAGCGTGTTGGATCGTCTCAGGTTCCAAGCCATTCGCTCCAGTCTGTTGTCTGAATTGAAATGCTTCCGCCGTTTGCCACGTTACCTTCTCATCGATTCCTGCATAAACTTCTCAATGTCTCCATGCAACTTGGTTAGCGACTTTTCATCGATGTACATCATGTGACCAGCTTCGTAGTAGCTGGTCGAAAAATTCTTGAGTAAAGCCGGATCGATTGAGATGTGCCCCAAAGTATATTCAACCGCGTAGTATGGAGTAGCCATATCGTAGTAGCCCATGGCGACGAAGACTTTCAAATAAGGATTCTTGGCCAGCGCATTCCGTAAAGCGACGCTGGTGTCGACGTAATTGTTATTTGTCCCCCAGTTCCATGGTCCAATTCCGCCGCCAAGAATGAAGTATTCAAGATCCGATTTATACCCGAGTTCAGAACGCACATAGTTATTGAAGGTTGATGTATAGGGTGGTCGGATTGCTGCTTCACTGGCATCGTAATCAGTGCTGTCCGACGCCAGGTTCGAGTCGTAGCCTTTGAACCTGCTGTCGAGACGACCAATCGAGCGACGCTCTGTCCGTAACAACTCTTTGCGAAACAGGTTGAGATTTACTCGGAGATTGGCGTAATCCAGAAACCTTTGGTCGAGACCGGTAAAGCGCGAAAGTTTCGCAATAGCTTCTTGTCTTTCTGCATCGCTCAATCGCGCGCCCTTTTCCAGCGCCATCATGTAATCTCCCGACGCCCACGCCTCAGCCTCCGCAACCACTCGTTCAACGGGCTTGGCTTGTAAATCCGGCGGTAGTTTCTTGTGATACCAAGCCGTGGCAGTATAGGAAGGCAAAAACAGGGCATACGGGAGGTCATTTCCGGACGCGAAGTTAGTAGTACCAAAATTCATGATCGTTGAAATCAGGATGACTCCGTTAAAAGCGATTCCTCGATCGATCAAATAACCTGCCAACGCGGATGCTCGTGTTGTCCCATAGCTTTCACCAGCAAGAAATAGCGGTGAGGTCCAACGTTCGTAACGAGTCAAATACATCCGGATGAATTCACCTACCGATTCAATATCACCCTGGAGACCAAAGAAGCGCTGGCCCAGATCGGGTCGGGCAGCGCGGCTGTAACCGGTACCGACAGGATCGATGAATACAAGGTCAGACTGCGTTAGCCAGGTTCCCTGGTTATCCACCAGTTCATAAGGCGGCGCCGGCATAGCTCCGTCGGCATTCATTCGCACTCGCTTTGGTCCAATTGCTCCCATATGAAGCCAGACCGAGGCAGAACCTGGACCACCATTAAAAGAGAAAGTTAGTGGACGCCTGGCTCCATCTGCGCGATCGACGACGTAGCTTGTGAAAAACATTCGCGCCTCAACTTCACCCTCGCGATTCTTAATTGGCATTAGTCCAGCGGTCGCGGTGTAATTGATAGTTCTACCACCGACTTGAATGGAGTGCCTGGTGACGACTGGAGGCTCTTCAGGAGTTGGGGTTGGCTGGGCCTGAGTGCGGCCCTGACCGGGAGGTTGATTGGAGCTGGTTGGAACTGGCGAGGGCGATGGTTGCTGAATGGGAAATTGACCTTGCCGTCCCTGACCACCACCCTGAAAGAGCATGATCATGAGAAGCGAAATGGAGGCTATCATTTGTCGTTAATTGGCTCCTTACTGGATTGTCCGTGGCCTGTGGTCCGTAGTCCACCATCAGTTGTCATGTATTCTTGTCAGAACTGACCACGAAGTCCGCAGACTATGGGACAACGGACCACTGACAACGGACCACTGACTATTGACTGACACACGTCCCGCGCTTCAAAAACTTCCCATCACCCGGCTTTCCTTTGAACTGATCCTGATCCACAACTATTCTCCCGCGCGATAGAACAGTGTCGACAACGCCAGTAATTTCCTTACCTTCATAGGCGTTGTAATCACAATTCATATGCTGGCTCTTAACGCTAAGTGTCTGCTGTCTATTTGGATCAAACACAACAATGTCGGCGTCAGAGCCCACCGCTATTGTTCCCTTTCTCGGAAAGAGACCAAACATTTTTGCTGCGGCCGTCGAGGTCAGTTCGACGAAGCGATTGAGACTAATTCTATTCTCAACGACCCCACCGTTATAAATCAGTGGTACACGATTTTCGACACCCGGCGCGCCGTTTGGAATTTTGGTGAAATCGCCGCGACCCAACTCTTTCTGTTCCTTCATGCAAAACGGGCAGTGATCTGTCGAGATGACCTGAAGGTCGTCCATCTTTAGACCTTTCCAAAGTTCCTCCTGATTCGACTTTGCTCGCAAAGGTGGAGTCATTACGTACTTCGCGCCGTCGAAACCCGGCTGATCATAATCGTCTATCGAAAGGAACAGATATTGAGGACAGGTCTCAGCAAAGGCCGGAATGCCACGGTCGCGAGCCTGTCGCACTTGATTTAAAGCATCCGCGCAAGAGAGGTGGACGATATAGACAGGTGATTCCGCCATTTCGGCGATCGCAATCGCACGATGCACACCTTCCGCCTCGGCAACAGTAGGTCGGGTAAGAGCATGATACTTGGGAGCAGTGTGGCCCTTTTCAAGAGCACGTTTAATAATCTCGTTGATTACAATTCCGTTTTCTGCGTGCATACAGATCAAACCACCACGCTCGCCCGCTGCACACATTGCTCTGAAGATAGTTGCGTCATCAACCAGGAACACGCCTGGATACGCCATGAACATTTTGAAGCTAGTCACTCCTTCGTCCATTGCCGTGTGCAACTCTTCAATTTGCCTGTCCTCGAGTTCTGTGGTGATTAAATGAAAACCGTAATCTATGGCGGCCTTGCCTTCGGCTTTCTTGTGCCAGTTATCGATGCCTTCGATTAACGCCTGGCCTTTATATTGCACGGCGAAATCAATGATTGTTGTTGTTCCGCCGTGCGCCGCGGCAATGGTTCCGGTGCGAAAGTCATCCGATGATTCAGTGCCGCCGAAGGGTAACTCCATGTGTGTATGAGGATCTATTCCTCCCGGGATAACCAGCTTATCGCGTGCCTCAATAACTTGATCTGCTTCCATCTCGAGCTTGGCGCCGATTACTGAAACGCGTTCGTCTTCGATGAGTATGTCCGCGCGATAATCATCAACTGCAGTTACAACTCTTCCATTCTTGATCAAGGTTTTCATTGAGAAGCTCCCAGGATGCGCAATACTGTTCGTGATAATTAGTACTAAGGTTTGGCGAACCGAAATGAATTAAGAATGATTGGTATCTCACCCTTGGAGCCGACATCATCAACTCCCTTGATTTGATCATCGGCTGAGGTTGCAATCATCAAAAGAACAGCCCCTTTTCTCTCATCATTTCCTGGAATTAGAACGGCTCTGCCCCAAATATCAAGCTCGCCCCTACTGGTCTCTTTACTGTGACTCGTAAATCTGAATTCGTAGCCATCGTAATTACCCACTTTGGTAGGACCTTCTGATACTTTCTTATACTCCGGAAAACCACCGGAAAGCTGCTCGTTCAACTGCTCGGCCAACTTAGGCATGAGGTCCGCCTGGCCCGTGAAGTAGCCCACCGCAAAATTTTCAAGGGTTATCTCATCATCCGACATTCGTTCGACTTTCACGAAATTTGGAGATGCGCCCTTGCCGGCTTTGTCGTCTCGTTTCCATGAAGTTGGATAGTCAAATGAAAAATCAACTTTATACTGGTCCAATGTACCGGAGAACTTCTCGGAAGAGCTGTTGAACTTGGTGGTCGCAACGGAAGAGTTATGTGGGGCAGGGACCGAATTACTGTTGTTGGTATTATCGGGTTTCTTGCTGGTTGCGGTCGCGAACAGTACGAAGATCGCCAGACCCGCAACTGATGCGATCGTTCTCTTAAGATCTGATGTCATTAAGAATCCTTTTTAGATGGGTGCTCTGTGCATTTAAAAATAACGCCAGTGATGCGGCAAGCGCAGCACCTGTCAAGTCGAGTACATCGAACGTTCCAGGAATCACACCCGCGAGTTGGCCCAATTCAAAGGCGAATGCCAGTAGTAATCCTGAAGACATCCAGAAAGCTTTGAAGGCTGACTGAGAGTTTTGCCAGATAAACGCCATAAGAGACGTTAGACTGTAAACCCAGAGCGCATCTGGCAGCGAGTAGAGAATTGATGCAGGAATGCGCGGGAAAAACGCTGGCCTAATTACACTTAAAGTTGAACCGAACAAGAGCGAGATGGGCAAGTTTTGATCACGAAACAATAGATAGATAACACTGCCCAACAAGAGCGGAGCAAAAACATGAAGAATTGCTGCGCGGCAGATGCGTCTCATTCCCGGAAGTCTGTAATTTTCATGATTAGATTGCGGCGAAGCTTGAATCAAGGGCGGTAATCAACTCGTCAACGTGATCTCGTGTAGCGTTAAGCATTAGGCCAGTTCGGATTACGTTTCCATAGAGACCGCCTTTTCCAATCAGAACGTGCTGACGTTTCGTCTCTTCAAATACTCGCAGCACCGCATCGGGCGCAGGCTCTTTAGTTACTCTGTCTTTTACCAGTTCAAGACCTTGCATCAGACCCATTCCCCGTACATCGCCGATCACCAGATACTTTTCCTTCAGCTCTTCTAATCGTTGGCGCAAATATTTCCCGACCTGGGCCGCGTTGGTCTTTAGTTCGTTATCCTCAATCTCTTTTATAACCGCCAAAGCAGCTGCCATCGAAACCGGATTACCTCCGAAAGTCGAGAAGGTGAGACCAGGATATTTGTCAGCCACTTCCGGTGTTGCGACCGTGATGCCAATCGGCACACCGTTACCAAGTCCTTTTGCTGAATTAATAATGTCCGGTGTTACATCCCAGTGTTCGATTCCAAACCAATGGTCGCCTGTGCGTCCCCAACCTGTTTGAACTTCATCGGCAATGAATAGCCCGCCGTGTTTGCGAGTTATTTCAACTGCACGTTCGAAGTATCCCGGGGGCGGAACGACAAATCCTCCGACGCCCAGAATGGGTTCCGCCATAAAAGCAGCGATCTCACCTGTGGTGGAGGTCATGATTAGCTCTTCAATGTCGTCAGCGCAGGCGAGTCCACACTCCGGATAGGTCAGCTTGAAGGGGCAACGATAGCAGTAAGGAGCCGCAGCATGGACAAAACCGGGAATCTGGGCAGGTAACGGGCGCCAGGTTGCGTGACCCATCGCCGTCAATGCAGTCGCGGAGCGACCACTATAACTGTGACGAAGAACGACGATTTCATGACGCCCCGTCGCAATCTTGGCAGCGTGCACTGCGGTGTCGTCAGCTTCGGTGCCGCTGTTTGTAAAGAAAGACTTCTTCAAGTTTCCCGGCGTGATCTGGGCAAGCTTCTCGGCTAAATCTGACTGAGGTTTATTAGCGTACAGGGTCGAGGTGTGCTGGATCGATTGGACCTGTTTGATAATCGCTTCGCTGACTCGGGGGTTATTGTGCCCGACACTAACAGTCAGAACACCACCAAAACAATCCAGATACTTATTGTTCTGATCGTCCCATACATGAAAACCTTCTCCCCGGACGAGCGCCAAAGGTTCCTTGTAGTACATTGCAACCGCAGGAAACAGGAACTCTTTATGTTTACGGACACTCTCTGATTGCGATACTTGGGTTTCAACAGTACTCATTTTTAGTCTTTACCAATAAAGGATCCAAATCGTGTTAACGGTCTGCTTATTGCGCTTTTAGACAAGGTTTGTCGGCTGCCGTGTCGGCCGCGCGCCGAGCATCTTCATTTGCTTTTGGTCCTGGACCAATCTTATGCGTAATGCAAATTTCGGAATTCGTGATCTTGGTCACGGCCAGATATGACGTGATTTTGTTTGAGTTCTCAGGGTCCTCGCTCGCATTGAATCTTACGATCAAAGCCAGGGGAACAACCTTGTTTCCTTGTTTATGAACTCGCCATTCTGCATTCGCTCCGAGACTGGAAAAGCCCCCGCTGATGACACTCCATAAATCGAGAGAATGCTTGGAGCCTGACGGCGTAACCACGGTTAGATTCTGGCGCAGGTCACCCTCGGCGAGCAGCAGGTTATACCCACCTATCCCTTTACAACGGCCGAGGTAGTCGCCAGCTTCGGACGTATCATTCTTCAGAGTGCGACATTGCTTTGCGTCAAGACTCGTATAAACACTTCGGTTAGGTTGGGCCAGGCTGGTTTGCCAGGACAACATAACCAGCAAGATTGCAGGCATCAAAAAGTGCTTGCGAATACTCATGCCTCCACCTTCAATAAAGGTTTCCCTCGCGCTTACGTCCGGTGTAATCGACATAAACGACCTTCAGTTCTGTATAAAAATCGAGTGCGGTCGAACCTTGTTCGCGGTCTCCAATGCCTGTTCCTTTCGTTCCTCCAAATGGAACATGTGCCTCACCGCCGGTGGTAGGAGAGTTGATATGAGTCATCCCTGTTTCTATGTCATCGACAAACCGAAAAATTCGAGCTGCGTCATTCGTAAAAATTGAGGACGAGAGTCCGTATTCGCAGTCATTGGCAACCTGCATTGCCTCGTCAAAGTCTTTGACTCGAAGTACGGAAAGGACTGGACCAAAAATCTCTTCGCGGGCGATCCTCATATCGGGCGTGACTCGATCAAAGATTGTGGGCTTTACGAAGTATCCTTTGTCTAGACCCGGGCCCTTTGCTTGTTCACCTCCACAGGCGAGTGTCGCGCCATCTTCTTTTCCGATGTCGATATAGCTAAGGACCGTTTTGAACTGACTCTCGTCAACGCTCGGACCCATTTCAGTAGTCGGATCTGAACCGGCGCCAATCCGCATGGACTCTGCACGTTTGACTAATCTCTCCACAAATTTATCTGCGACCTGGTCCATCACGATTGCCCGGCTGGTTGCGGTACATCTTTGGCCCGTCGAGCCAAAAGCGCCTTGCGCGGTCGACTCGACGGCCAGGTCCATGTCCGCATCTTCCAGGACGATGACTGGATTCTTGCCTCCCATCTCGCATTGCACCTTGGCGCCACGTCTCGAAGCCTGTTCATAGAGTCGGATGCCTACGCCATTGGAACCGGTGAACGAGATTGCCTTAACGGCCGGATGATTGATGATTTCGTCGCCAGCTTCCGATCCCGATCCTAAAACTAGATTCAGAACTCCCGGAGGAATGCCGGCTTCCTGGAAAATTTCGGTGATGCGAACTGCTGTAGCAGGAGTGATAGAAGCGGGCTTAAAGACTACGGTGTTGCCGGCTACCAGGGCCGGTGCAATTTTCCAGATAGGAATCGCCACCGGAAAATTCCAGGGCGTGACGCAGGCAACAACACCGATTGGTTGTTTGAGCGTGTAAGCAAAATTCAGTGGGAGCTCCGAAGGTATGGTCTCGCCATTCATCCGGCGCGATTCACCCGCACAGAATTCCGCTACGTTGATTGACCGCTGTAATTCTCCGCGAGATTCCGCAATCGTTTTGCCCTCTTCGAGCGTGAGTAGTTGAGCCAACTCCTCTTTATGCTGTTCCATTAGCCGGGCGGCCAGGTTGACAATTCTTCCACGCGAAGGTGCTGGAGTGGCTCGCCAGGTTCGAAAAGCCTCGGCGGCGGACTCGACTGCCGCTCGTGCTTCATCCCGGCTGGCCTGCCGTATTGTTCCAAGTATGTGATCAGTGTTAGCCGGGTTTAGATTGCTTGCAGTGCGTGAAGAGTTTGACTCGATCCACTCGCCGCCGATGAAATTGCGATAAACGTTCATTTGATTTTATAAAACTGCGACTAATCCGATTCAGAGATCAGGAAGGAATTCTCGTGCTATCTGGAACTAAAGCTTAACGATGGCCTAAATATATCACGTTCTGCTGATTGAATTTAGTGGAATGCTGTTTGGTGCCTCATCACGGAGATAAGTATGTGTTCGCGGGTCACAGCCCCTGACAGCCGTGATATTGTTGACTGGATATTCTAAATACTTCGTAAAGCTGATTTAGCCTATGCATATCGTCGAACTACTTAACTCCAGAGTAAGTCAGTCGCCCGACAAGCCTTTCATTTTCTCGGAAGCCGATGGACGTTCGTATAGTTATCTGCAATTTGCTCGAGCTGTGAATCGCTTGGCGACATTGTTGTCGCAGAAGGGAATCAAAAAGGGTGACGTTGTTAGCCTCCTGCTTCCAAATAGTGTGGAGTACGTTATCGCGTACTTTGCCTGCTGGCAGCTTGGTGCCCTGGCTGGTCCAATCAACTCTCTTCTCAAAGAACATGAGGTGACATATGTCATCTCTGACTCTGAAGCGAAGGCGTTGCTCGTGCACACCCACTTCCTACCCATCATTGAAAAAATCAGGCCTCAACTAACAACCCTGCAGTCCGTCATAACCTTCGACAACGAATCTGACGCAACCGCTGGAATCGACGAAGGGGTCTTTGAAGAAGCTGACATAAGCCAGGGTGACGAGGCAATCATCATTTACACTTCGGGCACCACGGGGAAGCCAAAAGGGTGTTTGCTCACTCATGGAAATATTGTGGGGAACGCTCGTCAAATCAGCGAGTGGCTAAAGTTTGGACCAACCGATCGTTTGCTGACGATCATGCCGCTATTCCACATGAACGCAGTATCGGTGACAACGATGGCAGCGCTTTACGCAGGTGGCTCAACCGTTGTTAGTCCTAAGTTCTCAGCTTCCCGGTTTTGGAAGATCATTTCCGACTATCAGATCACATCATTTGGTTCGGTGGCGACGATGCTTTCAATGTTGTTGACTACCTACCCTAACGGCGTTCCAGACGGTCTCAATACAGACCAAGTCCGCTTCGCAATGTGCGGTTCAGCTCCAGTACCTGCTGAAGTCATCAAGCGATTCGAAGAAACCTTTGGATGTTTGGTGATCGAAGGTTACGGTCTCTCTGAGTCGACTTGTCGATCGACATTTAATCCTCCAGACACTCGTCGCCGACAAGGTTCTTGCGGCTTGCCGATTGGCAACGAAATGCGGGTCGTGGATGAGAACGACAAGGATGTTGAGGACGGCACTTTAGGGGAAATTGTTTTGCGGGGTGAGAATATCTTGAAAGGTTATTACAAGAACCCGACTGCTTCCGCTGAAGCTTTTCGTAATGGGTGGTTTCACACAGGTGATATTGGTTATCGAGATCGGGATGGGTTCTATTTCATAGTTGACCGAAAGTCAGACATGATCATTCGAGGAGGCGAGAATATCTATCCCCGAGAGATTGATGAGGTTCTGTACCAGCATCCGGCGATAGCGTCTGCCGCGGCAGTAGGCATGCCCGATGACTTGTACGGAGAAGAGGTTACAGCTTTTGTGGTCTTAAAAGAGTCCACGTCAGCGACGGTTGAGGAAATAATCACCTTCTGTCAGGAACGCCTGGCGGATTATAAATGTCCGAAGACAATTCGAATTGTGAAAGAAATTCCGAAAGGACCAACCGGGAAATTGCTTAAACGGGAATTGGCGAAGATGATTTAGCTTGTTCCTTCCAGCTTGGGCATTGTCGAAACGCCAGTATCTTTCGCTCTATCCACCAGCCACGCGCCAAACAACCACAAACCGCAGATGCCGATCATTAGTGGTGAGAACCATTTACCGTAGACACCGTCCGGCGAGAATTTTTCGGTTGCTGTGTGTAAGACTTCGGAGTTGGGCAGAACTCCCGCTTCAGCAAACTCGTGGAACGAGTAAATAGCAACCTGAATCATAAAGAGCAACAGAAAGATTCCAGTTACCTGGAAGAAACGACGAACATTTATCAGGTGACCGTACCTGGCCCATCCCCATGCAAAAGTGCCCGCCGCTAACAAACCTAAGACAGCTCCCTGGAGCAATTGTGAATCGCGTACTTGCATCAACAGCAATGCGGTTTCCATTCCTTCACGTGTGATCATCAGGAAGGTAAAGAGAAAGACGCCAGCGATTGCGGCCAGTCGTGAACTACGCGAAGACATGGCCGAGAGTCTCTCTCTCATTCGCTGTTGAATTTTTGGACCTGTCCGCCACATGTGAATTACGAGTGAACCAACCATGACTATGGCAATTGCTCCCAGGACGGCTTCACGAAGTGCCTCATTTGCAAAGAATTGACTTACATAACCGCCAGCCGTTTCTCCCAAATAGCGTTGGAGAACGGTGTCGTCGATTCCTGTCTTGAGAAGGTAAGCAAGTCCAAGGCTCGCTGCCAGCGCGGCAGCGATGGCCACGTAGACAGAAGATGCGAGCCATTTCTGGTTAGCTTTGCGAAGGTAGGAAAGGATTACGGCAACCAGCAAAAAGGATTCGAAGCCTTCGCGGAGGACAATTACGAATGAGTTCAGCATATTACGGCACGACCTTCATGAAGATCTGACAATGCTCATCGAGCACCCTGGAAGTATAGATTAATTGAAAATAGATTTCAATTTCAGCGAGGGGGGGCCAGGAAAGGGCAAAGTGATTCAGAAATTAATGACTCGCGGTTGGCAGGATTGCCAGGTCCGCCCTTAAAGCCCCTAGCTGTGTGGCCGCTGTGATTCGCAAGGGCAGTCGTCGCTTATCATCACTGATCCACATTCTAAGTTGATACTTATCACTCTGCGGATCATCGGTGGTGAGCTTGAGCGGAATAGCGGCGACTTTCTGATCGCCGATCTCAATCATCTCACGTTTTGAAGAGCTAATAGTTAGAGTCTTGGGTTTATTGTCTACTAGTATGGAGATAGAGTTTTGTTGTGGTGGATTGAGACGAAATGTTCGGACTGCGTAAAAGAATGAAACGTAGTCGTGGGTTCCGGCCGGAATATCAAGACGCGTTCCTTTATCTGTGGTCGCTGTCCCGGTGTCTTGATTTATGGTGAGAGTTTGACTTCGCCGTCGATTACCTTCTACCAGGTTCAGAACTGTGCGATAAGGCACCAGAACTTTTGGATCAACGTAAGATTCAATCTGGTCATTAGCGACAAAGACTCGAGCCGCCGCTCCCGTTGTTTCTGCTTTTACCGCGAGCAGCAATCCGGCCCGATCGAAATATCGTGAAACACCCCGAACCTGAAACGTGGCAGTGCCCATCGCTACATTGCTGCCAGCAAGATAGACCTGATAGTTCAATTGCTCCCCAGTCGCGAACGGCAGATCACTACTTAACTCGACAACCGCAGTGGCCGTTGGGGTTGGAGCTGGTGTGGCTTTTGGAACAACGGGTTGGGCCGGAGTACTTTTCGCAATGGCAGGCTTGATGAATTGAGAGCCGGCAAGTTCCGCCCTCAACTCGCCCGACTTGATTTTCGCCGTCAACAACACAGGCACATGACGTTCGTCGTCGCTGAAGTAGACTTTGAAACTCTTCAAAGCAGCCTGGCCTTCAACCCGGACCTGCGCCACCGTTGTATCAAACGATCCGGCATTGGTTCGCACTGCCATTCGGCCGTTTACTTTTACCTCTGCCTGGTAATCACTTGACTGGCCGCGGACATGAAAACTGTAAGACGCTCCGTCTGTTAGGGGCAGCGCTCTTATTCGGTAGAAGACGGAGAGCAAATCGTAGGTACCGCTCAAAGCTTGCTTCCTTGTTTCTGGTGCCTCAGAAGTTTGATTTAGTTCCTGAGATGAGTCGCTCGATCTTATTTCATTTCGAACTACTTCCTCAGCACGAAAAGGAAGCCCGGTGGCAGCCTCGATATAAGTCGTGTAATCGTTATTAATCGAATACAGAGCAACGCTCACTACACCTGTAGTTTGGACATGAGCCTTAACCTGGTATGCGTCCCGTCCAAAGTAGTTACCCCTGCCGGCAATTTGAATTTCAACGTGACCGACTGAAGGAAAGTTCGAATACGAAATGATATAGGTCAGTCTTTCTCCTGCTTTATAAGGTGCTGAAGATAAAGGCAGAGAACTGGCGCCAACATTCTCTTGAGCGTTAACTGGAATGAAGATCGCGAAAAGGAGGATTAGTAGGGTGCAAGTGACCGGTTGCTTCAACCTGAGATTCACCGTCGCATAATAGTTAGAAATCATCAGTAGGGCAAATAACGCTGGAGTACACTAAATCATACACGCACAACCCGTTGGCAGAGTTCCTTTCGTTCACCCCTCTTCTTCCATCTCGGCGATAATCGCTCTTGCAGCCTCGGCCGGTTTGGGAACGCCGATAATAGGTCTGCCTACGACTAGATAGTCGGCACCCGCCGCGAGCGCCATGCGGGGAGTGGCTACGCGCTTCTGATCATCGGTCTGCGCCCCAACATCCGGGGTCTCAGACTTTCCGGGCCTGATCCCGGGAGTCACTATTATCAGAGGCTGACCTGGGAAAGCTAAACGGATGGCTTCGGCTTCACGAGGTGACGCCACCACTCCATCGACCGCTGAGCCTACAGCTAATTTCACTAAACCCAAAACGTTTTCTTCTGGAGTTCCAGAGACGCCGACTTCAGCAAGAGCCGGCTCGTCCATGCTGGTCAACACGCTGACGGCTATTACCGCCGGTGCCTTTAACTGTTTTCTTACGGCTGTTTCTTTGACTGATTCAACCGCGCGACGCATCATTTCTCTACCGCCGCTCGCATGGATTGTAAACATCGAAACGCCGAGTCCAGTGGCAGACGCCGCTGCTCCCGCAACTTGATGAGGAATGTCATGGAACTTGAGGTCGAGAAAAACTTCAGCGCCCGTCGACAGTATTTCTTCTACGATCTTTGGTCCCATCAGGGTAAAGAGTTGTGACCCAATTTTAAAGATGGACACCACTCCATTCAAATCCTTGACCAGTGGAAGCGCATCGTCCGGCGATACGTCCAGTGCAACGATCAATTTGTTGCCGGTTCTCATTATTCTCCTTTTTGGTTTGAAGTCAGTTGCTCTGCCCGGCAGCCGATTGCCTGGTCCAGGTGGCTGAATTGTTCCCGCTTCATTATCTTCAGCAACCCGTCGTTAATCTGCTTGGCAATACCGGGCCCTTCATAAATGAATCCTGTGTACACTTGTAACAAGCTCGCGCCAGCGCAAATTTTCTCCCAAGCATCCTCTGCGTTGAAGATTCCCCCGACCCCGATTATTGGCAGTTGTCCTTTTGTCTGCTGAAAGATTTGAGCAATCATTCGAGTTGACTTTGATCGTAAAGGAACGCCACTCAATCCTCCGGCACCGCACGATTCTACTTTCGTCGCTGGGGTGCGTAGATTCGATCGGCTGATCGTCGTGTTTGTAGCAATGATTCCGTCGATTTTCAGTGCCATGAGCGTATCGACGATTGACGCGAGTGCGTCATCAGTTATGTCTGGCGCAAGCTTCACGAGCAGAGGAAGCGGCGAAGAGCGTTTCGACTCTTTTTCCAATTCGGTGCTTCGGGTTTTTAACGCGGTTACCAGATTTGAGAGTTGTTCCGCTTCCTGTAGTTCACGTAATTGAGGTGTATTGGGCGAACTCACGTTGATTGCCACGTAGTCCGCGACTGGGAAAACTATCTCGAAACTGGCAAGGTAGTCCTCAACAGCGTTTTCGAAAGGCGTGATCTTGCTCTTACCGATGCTCACGCCAAGTACACAATTTGGGCGTCCTTGTTTGAGGCGCTCCACGAACGCCGCAGCGCCATGGTTGTTGAAG
>DASROI010000446.1:0-40797 GCA_035646955.1 Pyrinomonadaceae bacterium | reverse complement strand
AAAGTAACGTTTGCGATTTGACGAGCACCGGGTGCAAGACTCTGGCCCGTCGGCAGCGCAAGGGCAATTCCGTACCGGCCCAGGTTTGCCTGATTTGCGTTCCCGTTTAGCGAAGCACCCGGTACATCGCTACCTAGCGTTACCTGAGGATTGGTTAGCAACGTCGGATCAAAGTTGATACTGAACCCGAACGCGGCTTCGTTGCCGACAGCAGTGATCTGAATTGGAATCGTTACTGTGCCATTTGCCGAACCACTTGCGTTACCAATGCTCAGCGTTCTTGGGTTAATTGAGACAGTGAAATTTGTTGCCGTTGATGTGCCGCCACCAGGAGTTGGATTAAAGACGGTTACTGGCACCAACGCCGCCACGGCTACATCAGCAGCTGTAATCTGCGCAGTCAGCTGTGTTCCACTCACCAGATTAGTGGGCCGACTCTGTCCATTCCATTGCACGACCGAATTACTTACGAATCCAGTACCGTTGACCGTGAGAGTCAAAGCTGCGCTTCCCGCTATCGTTGACGACGGAGTAATACTACTCAGTGTCGGCTGTGGATTGTTTATGGCTACGTTGAGGTTCACGGCGTTGGAGGTTCCACCACCAGGTGCGGCATTCACAACTGTGATTGGGAAGTCGCCTTGACTGGCCAAGTCTCCCGATTGAATCTGAGCACTTACCTGCGTGCTGCTAATGAACGTGGTCGTACGGTTGCTCCCGTTGAACCGAACTGTCGAGTTAGAGACGAAACCAGTACCGTTAACGGTCAAACTAAATCCTGGTCCACCCACGGTCCCACCAGTTGGATTCAAACTAGTGACCGTTGGCGCGGGATTGTTGACGGTGAGATCGACCGCGCTTGATGCGCCGCCTCCCGGAGCCGGATTGAAGGCCGAGATCTGCAGTGTAGCGGCGCCGGCAATGTCCGAGGCGGTGATTTGAGCTGTCAATTGGGTCGCACTAACAAACGACGTAGTTCGATTACTGCCACCGACGCGAACCACCGAACCGTTTATGAAGTTCGTCCCACTTACCGTGAGAACGAATGCTGGATCGCCGGCTTGTTTGCTGTTCGGCGAGATAGTTGTGACCGTTGGTATGTTGTTGTTTACCACCAGGTCGATGCTCGTCGACGTCCCACCGCCAGGTGTTGGATTGAGCACTGTAATTGGGAATGTCCCTGCCGACGTTAAGTCAGCTGCGGTAATTTGCGCTGTCAATTGAGTAGCGCTGACCAGCGTTGTAGTCCTGTTAGAGCCACCCAGCCGCACAACAGAACTGCTGTTGAAATTGGTGCCGTTCACAGTTAATTGGAAGGCCACGTCACCGACTTGCTTCGCCGCCGGAGCAATACCGGTCAGAGTGGGTGCAGGGTTATTGACTGTAAGCGTGATCCCACTCGACGTTCCGCCACCAGGAGCAGGATTGAAGACAGTAATCGAGGGTGAAGAACCCGCTGCAACATCGGTTGCAGGAATCTGAGCTGTCAATTGCGTTGCGCTAACAAAGGTCGTCGTTCTGTTTGAGCCGTTGAAGCGCACGATCGAGCTCGGGTTGAAATTTGTCCCGTTAACTGTCAGTACAAAAGCCGGATCTCCTGCTGTCTTGCTCGTAGGCGAAATAGTGCCGAGCGTCGGAACTAAATTGTTTACTGGAAGAGTTAATTGATTAGAGATGCCACCGCCTGGAGGTGGATTGAAAACAGTGATTGTAAGATTTCCGCCCGCCACCAAATCTGAGGTCGGAATCTGTGCGGTGAGTTGCGTATTGTTTACCAAGGTCGTCGTGCGATTGACGCCATTGACGCGAGCAACAGAACTGTTATTGAAGCCAGTACCAATAATCGTTAAGTCGAAACCGGTGTCACCAGCGTTTTTTGAGACAGGCAGGATACCTGTTAATACTGGTCCTTCGTTGCTTACAGACAGAATACTCGCAGAAGAAGTCCCGCCCCCTGGAGTTGGATTGAAGACGGTGATTGGGTAGTCACCAGTCGCGAGTATATCGGCGGCGGTGATCTGAGCACTGAGATGCGTAGAGTCGATGAATGTTGTGGTTCGAGCAGAACCATTGAACCGGACTACAGAACTGTTATTGAAGTTTGTGCCCGTCAAATTCATCGTGAAAGCGGGTGCGCCAGCAACGGTGGCCAATGGATCGATGGCGGTCAAAGTGGGCACCGGATTGTTAACAGTCAGTGTAGAAGCGCTCGATGAACCGCCGCCCGGCGCTGGATTGAAGACAGTAATCGAAAGTGAGCTTGCGCTCAGAAGATCCGTTGCCGGAATTTGTGCAGTGAGCTGTGTTGGGCTAACAAACGTTGTCGCCCGATCAATTCCATTTAACCGGACAATTGAACTGCTATTAAAGCTCGAGCCGTTGGCGGTCAAGGTGAAGGCCGCATCACCTACAGTCTTCGAAGCTGGCAAGATACTGGTCAAAACAGGAACGGGGTTCTGAACAGTTAGAATTGTGGCGTTTGAAATTCCACCACCAGGCAATGGATTGAACACAGTGATTGGTATCGAACCAACCGCCAGAACATCGCTCGCGAGGACTTGAGCAGTAAGCTGTGTTGCGGTTACGAAAGTTGTCGCCCGGTCGATACCATTCACGCGGACAACTGCACCATTCACGAAGGCCGTCCCATTCACAGTCAAAATAAAGCTGCCGCCACCAACGAGTACAGTCGTTGGAGTCAGGCTCATTGTTCCGGGAACAGGATTAGTAACGGTCAATGATTGAATGTTTGAGGTTCCACCACCCGGCACTGGATTGCTAACAGTGATCGGAAAAGTGCCTGCTAGAGCGGCGTCCGAAGCCAGGATTAGGGCGGTCAGTTGTGTGCTGTTTACGAATGTTGTGGCACGGGCCAGTCCATTAAAGTTAACAACTGCGCCGCTCGTGAAGTTTGTGCCGTTAACCGTGAGAGTGAACCCACCGGCGCCGGCAACAGCGCTCGTCGGGAATAGCGATCCCAATGTTGGTACCGGGTTATTGACTGTGAAATTCATTGGTGGTGAAGGAGAACCACCAGGATTCGTCACCGTTACCGGATAGCTGCCGGCAGTCGCGACGCTCGATGCTGGAATTTGCGCAGTCACTTGATTCGCGTTCACAAAAGTTGTGGTCTGTGCGACACCATTGAAGTTCACTGTCGTGCCGCTGACATACCCTCCACCATTAACGGTCAGCGTGAATTGAGCTGAACCCGCAAGGATGTTGTCGGGAACAAGGCTGGTAATTGCCGCACCCACAATCAGATTCACCGCAGCTGATGATCCGCCTTTCGGGTTCATAACTGAGACAGGCAACGACCCCAGGGCTGCGATATCGGTTGCAAAGATACGCACTTTAAGCTGAGTTGAACTGACGAAGGTCGTGGGACGATCAATTCCACTGACGTAGACCACCGCGTTGCTAGCAAAGTTGGAACCATTCACGGTCAGATCAAACGATGGTCCATTCAACCCGGCAGCTGCGGGCGAAAGACTTGTCAGGATCGGAGAATTACCACTTCCAGTCGCAAGCGTAATTGGATTGATATAGATGGCACTCGTAGCGCCGCCCGAGCTCCCGGCTCCCATGAATCCCATACTTGCTCTTAGATTTTGCTTGCTAGTCGTCGAGTCCGAAACCGCGGCCTGCGTAACGTACGGACACGGTGGTCCAAAGTTCGGCGTGTCCATGCTGGTATGACCCAAATACATGAGTGATGTGGACGCGTCGGCATACAGTACGTAAACTTCGCTGTTTTCCAGATCGAGCGCTAGAGACGGACGAGTAGTTTGCGCGTGTGGATCAATATCCACGAGGACTGGCGGTCCCCAGACTCCGGCAGCGCTGCGAACGTACAGGTGTAGGTATCCGACGTCGTCGCTATCTTTTGCGACGAGGAAAATGCGTCCATCCGGTGCAGCTCGCATACTTCCGTGATTGTCAGCGACACCACCAATGCCCACTTCGTTTCCGAGTCCGGAATCAATGACCTCTTTTGTGCTCCAGACATTTTCAGGATCTCCATCGACGTGGTATCGGAATGCATCTTCAACAGGATTTAGCTGGTGCGACCACGCGATACCAATCTTGTTGCCACCAAAGTGCACAATGTTAGTAACTTCCTGAGTGGCAAGAGCTCCTCCGGTCGCGAGAATGAAGCCGTTCGTATCCCAGGTCTTGTGATCGGCAGAAGTGGTCCAAATTACTCGATAGTTGCCATCGCCATTTGGACCTGTTCCTGGATAAGTTGCCCAGATCTTTCCCGTACTGTCCTGTGCGAAAGTTATCGACCCAGTTGCAGACGCTGACGTACCCGTGCCGATACCGATCAGTGGCAGAGTCACCGGGAAGCCGGAGACTATGGTGTAGACATCCGTGGCAGGATTGTAGGTGTACTTGTAGAACTTCGCCTGGGTATTGAATTCATAAACGAGGACGAAAAGGTTAGTACCATTCCACATGACGTCGGGACGTCCATTGAAGTTTCCATCAATGAGTGCTCCTTTCGTAAATGCACTGGTACCATTCTGTTTGTGGAAATAGACACCTCCGATGTTGTCGGAAAAGGCGCCCCACCAGAAACCGTCGTTGTACCACATCTGCGCTTTGTTGGTATTGAACAGAGTGATGCCTGGAAATGAGATCGGCGCCGGGGTTGCACAGGGCGGTTCCACGAAGAACGTAGTGTGCTTGGTTACGGCTGAAGTTCCTCCGCCAGGTGTTGGATTGAAGACGGTCACCGGGTATGGACCAGGCACCAGGAAATCTGAAGCAGGTATAGTTGCCGTCAACTGCGTGTCGCTGACGTAAGTAGTGGTCTTATTTACTCCATTGAATCGAACCACGGAAGTGCGACGGAACCCCGTGCCATTTAAAGTCATTGTGATCTGCGGACTTCCGACAAGCTCCCTGGTTGGAGAGATCAGATTGAGGTCAGGTACAGGATTAGTTGAGGTAACGATAAAGTCTTTCGAATTTGAATCAACTGGTCCAGGATTTCGAACCACAACCGGATAGGTACCGGCGGCGGCTATGGCCGTGTTTGGAATGGATGCTGTCACCCTGCCTGCATTCACAAATGTTGTGGTTCTGTTTACTCCCGCAAAGCGAACAGTTGCGCCACTAACAAATAGTTTGCCATTTACCGTCAACGTGAAAGTCGTTTCGCCCGCAGTTGCCTCCTTCGGCGAAACGGTGAAGATGGTCAAAGCATTCGGAGTGAGATCGACAGAGTTAACGAGAATGCGATTGCCTGTCTTGCCAGTGCTGACAGCAACCATGAAATCGGACACTGCGTTCACTGTCTGTTTCGTAGAGGTCGGGTTACTGGTTGAAAGAACGCTGTCGTCTGAGGTGTCGATGAACAGGCAGGGCGGGTTAAACGCCGGATTGGTCATCGACGATTGAGTGATGAATGTCTGACCGCTTAGACCGTTAGTGGTCAGGGCGCCATCTTTATAGATGACATGGACCGTACTATTGTCAGTGTCCAGAAGCAACACTGGTTTTGAAGGCATGGCGTTGAAGTCGTTGACGACCAGGGTCTTATTTCCCCAGACTCCGGCAATGCTTCTGATGTACAAGTGCAGGTGGTTGTTGAGCCCATCGTTGTCGTCGGCCACAAGGAATATGCGACCATCTGGATGGGCTTTCATGGTCATCTGTTTCGCCGACACTCCACCCGTTCCTTCAGGTCCCAGACCGGAATCAATAACTTCCTTGGAGCTCCAGGTTGCGGCCGGATCGCCATCTGTGTGGAATCGGAAACCGTCCTCGTTGGTATTCAGGTTGGACCAACCGACCCCGATCTTGTTTCCGAAGCGTACGATTGTTGACCCTTCGGTCTTAAGCGTCGATATGCCGGTCTCAAGGACGACACCAGTCGTATCCCATGTTCTGTGGTCAGCTGAGGTTGAGGAGATAACTCGAACTGTGCCGTCACCACCAAGCCCCGCACCCGTATATGCTGCCCACAGCTTGCCGGTACTGTCTTGCTCAATCGCGAGTGTGCCGTAAGTCTTACCCGAGCTGCTGGTGCCGACTCCTGTTAGCGGCAGATTCACAGGAAAGCCCGATACGATCGTGAATGTTTGAGTGGCAGAAGTGTAAGTGTATTTGTAAAGCTTGGCTAAAGTGGTCGACTCCTGTACCAAAACAAAAAGATTTGTACCGGTCCACAGAGTGTCGGGAGCTCCAGCAACGAAGAGCCCGGCAACGAAATTCGCGTCGATGAGTGGGCCCTGAACCCAGGACGTCGGTGTACTTCGTTTATAGAAATAAATTCCGTCCGTGTTGTTAGAGAAGGCTCCCCACCAGACATTGTCGTCGGTGCGCCACATCTGCGAGCGCGCGGGGCCGGAATTGATCAACCCGGGATTCGAAAGAACCACGTCTGGTCCACTGGCGCACTCTGTCGCAGGCGGTGGGTTCGTAACATTGAAATTGATTGCATTCGACGAGAGATTCGTCGGAGCAGGATTTAATACCGTCACCGGTCGCGCTGCTACTGTGGCTATATCCGCCGCCGTAATGGACGCAGTTAACTTAGTGTTGTTTACAAAAGTAGTAGTGCGATTACTACCATTCCACCTTACAACCGAGCCATTGACAAAACCGCTTCCTGTTACGGTTAGCGTGAACGCTGGCCCCCCGACTACGGCGTTCATAGGACTGAGATTTCCCAGAGAGGGAATTGCGGTGATGTTGACCGCATTGGAGACCAAGCTGGCCGGTGCAGGAGTCAGAACAGTAATTGGGTACGTCCCGACGCTGGCTATATCGGCCGCCAGAATTGAAGCAGTCAGTCTTGTTGAGTTTACGAAAGTCGTCGATCTGTTGACCCCGTTGAAGCGGACGACCGTACCGGTAACAAATCCAGTTCCATTGACGGTGAGTGTGAAGGCGATATCGCCGGCACGTACTGTTGGAGGAGAGATAGTAGTGATCGATGGGTTCACGACTAGGTTAACGGCGTTAGAAGTTCCACCACCGGGTGCGGGATTCAAAACAGTAATTGGTACGTTGCCCGAGTTGACGATGTCCGTCGCAAGAATCGCCGCGGTCAATTGGGTGCTGTTTACGAAAGTTGTCGTACGTGCGCTTCCATTGAAACGAACGACTGACCCGGCAACGAAATTTGTTCCGTTGACGGTGAGCGTAAAGTTCGCTGCGCCGGCAGTGACACTCGCAGGTGAGAGAGTCGTAATTGTCGGCACAGGCACCGTCGACACCGTTAAGTTAACAGCGCTTGAGGTCCCGCCTCCTGGTGAAGGGTTCACCACCGTGATTGGAGGGGTTCCAACTACTGCGATATCCGTCGCTGGAATCTGAGCCGTCACCTGAGTGCTATTAACAAATGTCGTGGTTCGGGGGCTGCCGCCTAACTGCACGACTGAGCTCGTATTGAAATTGGCTCCGTTCACTGTCAACGTAAATGCGGGGTCACCGGCAGTCTTGCTCGTTGGCGATATGTTGGCCAGAGTTGGCGCCGGATTGTTGATAGTAAAGGTTAGACCAGGGGTCGAAGTGCCACCGGCGGGAGTGGGATTTGTAACGGTGACTTGTACCGTTCCTCCTACAAGTATTTCCGACGTCGCAATCTGCGTGGTCAACTGGGAAGAGTTTACGAAAGTAGTACTCGGGTGATTCGTCGCGCCGAAGTTAATAGTCGCGCCACTAACGAAATTGCTTCCGTTGACTGTAAGAGTGAACGGAGCATCACCGGCAGTCGCACTCGTTGGCGAGATATTGGACGTGACCGGAACAGGATTATTGACTGTGAAGGTGAGTGCTGGTGTTGATGTTCCACCACCCGGCGCTGGGTTCGTAACGGTAACAGACTTGAGGCCACCGGATGCGATCTCCGACGCTGCAATCTGCGTCGTTAACTGCGTCGAGTTTATGAAGTTCGTCGATGGATGACTTGTTCCCGCAAAGTTAATCGTAGCGCCCGAAACGAAGTTTGTTCCATTGACTGTCAACGTAAAAGCTAGATCGCCCGTGGTAGCGCTGGACGGAGACAAGTTGGTTGTGGTTGGAGGTGGGTTGGTAACACCAAAGTCGACCGAGTTAGAAGCTGCAACTCCGGGATTTACAACTGTGATCGGGAAAGTACCCACCGTGGCTAATTCTGTTGTGGTGACATCAGCCGTAAGCGAAGTGCTGTTGCCAAATGTTGTAGTAAGTGATGTCGAGCCAAACTTAACCACTGCGCCATTGACGAAGTCGGTGCCAGTTACTGTAAGCGTAAATGCCGAGCCACCCTGTATAGCTGATGTCGGCGAGATGTTCGTCAACGTTGCAATTGGATTGACCGTAAAGTTGACAGCATTTGAATCCGCTGCAGGCGCAGGATTGGCAACGGTGATGGAAAACGTGCCAGCGGTAACCAACTGAGCTGCTGCAACGTCTGCTGTAAGTGAGGTGCTGCTGGCGAACGTGGTTGAAAGGGAAGTCGATCCAAACTTCACCACTGCGCCGTCAATAAAATTGCTGCCTGTTACGGTTAACGTTAGACCTGACCCACCCCTGGTCCCAATGGTTGGGGAAATCGTAGTGATTGATGGCGTTGGATTGTTGACTGTGAAGTTCAAAGTTGCGGTCGTGCCGCCACCTGGTCCAGGATTTGTAACGGTGACGCCTTTGGCCCCGGCCACAGTGATTTCCGATGCTGCAATAGTGGCTGACAGGTGCGACGAGTCGCTGACAACCACATCGGCGGTGTGAGTTGTGCCGCCAAAATCCACACTTGCACCGGTCACAAAGTTGGTGCCGGTGATGTTCAAGGTGAAACCGGCGGTGCCAACCAGCTTGTTATTAGGTGAGAGGTTCGACAAGGCCGGCACTGGATTGTTGACAGTAAAGTCAATGGAGCTCGATGCAGCGACTCCAGGATTGATAACGGTAATCGGGAATACCCCGGCTGTTTGTAATTGAGTTGCGGTTACCGCCGCTGTCAATGACGTGGCGCTACTAAACGTTGTTACGAGTGATGTAGCCCCGAACTTCACTACGGCACCGTCGAAGAAATCACTCCCAGTAACAGTCAATTGAAATCCTGCAGAGCCAATAACTGCGCTGGTTGACGACAGACTCGTCAAGGTTGCAACCGGAACAACTGCAAACGTCAGAGGTGCGGAAGCAGACTCGCCTGGGTTGACCACCGTAATGTCGAAGGTTCCGGAGGTATTCAACTCGTTTGCGGTTACGTCCGCGGTCAATGAGGTGTCGTTAACAAAAGTCGTATTGAGAGCTGTGCTTCCAAAATTGACCACAGCGCCGTCGACGAAATTGCTGCCGGTAAGCGTTAAAGTGAACCCCGGATCGCCTGAGGGTGCACTGGTTCTCGACAGCTGGTCCAACACTGCGGGACTCATCAGGGAAGAGAGGCTTGCTATGGACTTGCTCGAAGACGGATTGTCCTTGAAGAAATATTTATAGAGGCTATTTATTGATTGCCGTTGAGAATGTTGGTTGCCGGCTGAAGTCGCTGCCGCTTTGCTTGGAGAATCCTGGACCATCCGTGAACTAGAGTTCACCGTTGCTGTACGGAATGGACTGCTGATGCTAGCAGCCAGGCCGTGCGCCGGAAATCTAATAACTAAGGAAGTTAATAGAAGAACGGTAATTGATAAGGTAAGTAACAGCGGAATCGCGGTGGTTCTTTTCCGTTTGGGAAAGCTCTTTCTCATGGGTGTCCTTCTGCAGAAACACATGCTGTTCTTAAAGCTATGAGCGTTTCTCCCGACCAACACCCACCGCACAAAGGGTCGGGTGCGTGCGCATTAAAGACTACTGCTGGCGTAGCAGTTCCTTTTCCAATACCGAGACGCATCCCTGTGGCAGGAGGCAAATTAAAGAAGAACGTAAAATGGCGAACGGTGGATGCTAATGATGAGGCGCCGATCCTGTCTTGCGCCGATTTCACTTAATTCGCGTCATTCGCGAACTTCATTTCAGAGCTATTTCGCGGTAGGAAAGGTTAGAGAACGCCAGAATCAAGCAGTCAGAAAAGGTGGCGGAGAGGTGCACATCGAGACTCACCCGCAGTTGGGAAGGGTGGCTATTGGAGCATTTGAGAGCTTGGTGGTTGTGTTGAGGCAGTAAGAGCGGGGGCGTCGCTAGGCCCGAGCAGGGAGAGCCTCGATGTTTGCCGCTTTGCCACCCTTCCCAACTGCGGGATTCTGGTGGGGACCGCTAGGCCCTTCCTGACTGCATGATTCTGGAAGTATTCGGATGCTTAGAAACTGTATTTGACCGACAGTTGGATTGTTCGCGCCATGTTGGTTGTCGTAGCTTGACCAAAGTAGTGGGCGCCAAGCTCTCCCACTATTATCGGCGTGTTTGGATGATTAAAAACATTGAAGGCATCGATACTGAATTCCAGGTTTCGCGATGAACGATCCGATTTTCCCGATTTGTGGGCAAATGGCGTTGGGAAACGGAACAGTTTGGTTAGCCTTAGGTCTACTTGAGCAATTGGTGGCGCAAGTCCGGTGTTGCGAGTGCCTCCGAGTGGGCGATCATTGAAAGTGCGGTCGCCGTTATCGTCGAATCCAGTTGTGATGTCGTACGGAAAACCTGACGCCAGGCTGATTACTGCGCCCACTCTGAACGCGGATGGCAAGTCAAATGTGCCCGCAAAACTAAAGCGGTGGCGCTGGTCATAACTCGATCGGCCCATCTCATTTCTGAAGTTG
This sequence comes from Pyrinomonadaceae bacterium, assembly GCA_035646955.1. Lineage (GTDB taxonomy): Bacteria > Acidobacteriota > Blastocatellia > Pyrinomonadales > Pyrinomonadaceae > PSRF01. The sequence continues at coordinate 30,100 of DASROI010000446.1, read as the reverse complement.
TAATTGTTTTCCGGAAAGACCAATGGACCACCAGTGTCATCGGACGTGTGAGAGTAAGAATATTGGGCCGTCCCTTTGAAGACATTGCCAAGTCGTCCCTGGAAAGTCACTTTGAGCGCGCTACTCCGTGAGCTCGCTGACGACTCAACCTGGTTCATCTTGAGAAAATCCATATTCGGACGCACGCCAATGAATTGAGGTCCAAATTGATCCAGAGGTGCATTTAGATCGTGAGCTCGGAAGAGATGCACGCCGTGTAACTTGAGATACTCGACTGACAATGTCGAACGATTCCAAAGCCTTCGTTCCAAACCAATACTTCCGATGATTAGATAGGGAACTACGATCTCAGGAGCGAGTTGCCAGGTACTTGGCTTAGGAGTCCGTCGGCGCGTGCTCGAAAACGGATCGGGAAACGACGGGTTGGTCAATTCCACCAGGGTCCTGTTTGTGCCGTCCAGAAAAGTTTGCTGTAAAACCGAGCTGGACAACCGTTCGTAGAAAACCCCAATACCCCCGCGCAAAACTGTCTTTTGATCTCCTGGCGCCACAGCGAACGATAGTCGCGGGCCAAAGTTATTGAAATCTGAAATATTGGATATCCAGTCGTACCGAAGGCCGGGTGTGATACTGAACCATCGGGTAAGCTTGATCTCATCTTCAAAGTAGCCATATACCTCAGTTTGCCGAAACGAAAGTGATGGGTTTCCTTGAAAGACCGAGAACCCAGAAGGGCTCCTGTCGATAAAGTCTTGAAGCCCCTGGAAGGAATAAGTGCCCACGAAGTTTGTCCGGTCGTCGACGCTGATAGAACGCGGTCGTATCCCGCCACCAAACCGGAAGTTATGATTTCCGTGAGTGAACGTAACGTTGTCCTGCACGTCGATCACGCTCTCCGAACCGTCGCGGTCAACCTGCGATGGTCCACCGATGAAGGCCCCTCTTACCAGCAACGTAGGGCTTGCCGGTGTTTTTCCATCACGAAAGTTCTCGCGTGTAAAGCTGGCTGAGAATTCATTCAGGAGGGTGGCGGAAAGCGTGGCCCGATCGGAAAAGAGGAAGCGTTGTCCGTCCAGGTGCGAATCATAACCTTGTTCAGGAAGCACGAATTGCACACCCAATCCCTTATTCGTTTCGGCGTTACGATAGTTGTAGTAACGGCCCGCAATTGTGTGGACCGAGTTCAGTCTGATATCAACTCGACTAAACAGATTGAGCCTGTTCTTTGTAGCTGGCACATTCTCAATCAATGGTCCTGCAACAGTGATCGCATTAATGCCCACGTCCTGGTTATTCACCAGGTCGTTCAAGCTGAAAAAGAACGTAGCCTTCTTCCAGTCGGGCACTGGCCCACCAAAGCTCGCAGAAAACAATCGCCGGTCCAAATTAGGGTTCGGTAATCCGAGTCGGCGCGTGAATGTATCTCTCGCATCAAAGAAGCTATTGCGAACCAGGTAAGCGAAAGTGCCATCATAGCGACGACGCGACCCATCCTTGGTAGTCACTTCTACTCGTCCCTCACCGGGACGCCGAAAAGTAGCAGAGTAAGAATTTCGATTTATCACCACGCGTCGGATCGCTTCGGTGGGTACATTTAGTGCAGTGCCCTCTATTCCGTCGAGCACGACTGATAGACCCTCAGTCCCTTGTGATGAGGTGGCGAGGAAGTTTCCAATGATGGGAAGAATATCATCGCTTTGAGAGGGGAGAGCTTTCAAAAAGTCGCTCGTCATGTTAATAGCGTCGGCATTGGCGGCGGGTGAAAGCGTCTGTTCTTCGCGGTTGTCAGTAATCGTCACCTCTTCCTTCAGGTTGATCCCCAGCTTGAGCGTGATCGGCGGGATCGCTCGGTCAGCGACTGTAAGATCCATGCTGACTTCATCGAAACCTTTTGCTTCGGCCTTCAGCTCATAGGGACCAGGTAAGACGTTGGTGAAGCTGAAGTGACCGTCAGTATTGGCGACCGTCTTACGAACTTCTCCGGTGTCTTTATGCGTAAGCGTTACTTTCGCTTCCGGAATAACCCCGCCGGTCTGGTCCTGAGCGCTGCCCGATATCGTAATTCCGTTTTGAGCTCTGACAGCCGAGCCCAGCAGCAACCCTCCGATCAGAATCAAAACAAAAAGCCTTCTCATTTCAACTCCTTGCGTCGCATCCGGTAAAGCGAGTGGTAGCTGTTCCGGAATGCCGGATCCAGTTTGCAAAACTCGCAGCGTTCAGGAAGTAGCAACAAGGCCACTTAATGTGCTTGGTTGTTTGAGGAACTAGTAACACCTTGGCCGCCAAAATAAGTCTCAAGTAAGACCAAGTCTTGCGCCTATTTCACGGACTTCGCGTCCTTCGCGAACTTCATCAATTCATCAGGAATGTTGGTTGTATAATCCAAATCAGGAGGGCATCGAACAGTGCGTATTCTGCTCGTAGAAGACGAGGCGCCGGCGGCTGAAATGCTAGCGAAAGGATTGCGAGAACAATCGTTCGCAGTTGATGTGGCCGGTGATGGAGAAGCCGCCTTGTATCAAGCCAGCACGAACGATTACGACGTGATCCTGCTCGACATCAATTTGCCTATCAAGAATGGACTGGAAGTCTGTCGTGAATTAAGAGCTGAAGGTTCAACCGTACCTGTGCTGATGCTGACTGCTCGTGATGCGGTACATGATCGCATTGCGGGATTAGATACCGGAGCTGATGACTACTTAACCAAGCCTTATGCATTTCACGAGCTCCTGGCTCGCGTGCGTGCGATCACCCGTCGTGGGCCAGCTTTCAGTTCCGACATCGTTTCCGTTAGTGACTTAACGCTTGATAGAAAGACTCGCAAAGTGACTCGAGCAGGCAGCGTTATAGAGTTAACTGCGAAGGAGTATGCGCTGCTCGAGTATCTCATGCGGCGGGCGAATGAAGTGGTCGGTCGAGCTGATATTGCCGAGCATGTGTGGGACGAAAACTTTGATTCGTTTTCGAATCTAATAGAAGTCTACATTCAACGGTTGCGTCGCAAGATCGACGACAATCATGAACTGAAACTATTGCGCACCAAGCGTGGCGAAGGCTACGTCCTCGAATCGGGAGATAACCATCTCAGTGTTTGATTCTGTCAGAGTTCGATTGACGTTCTGGTACCTGGGCCTACTGGCCCTGGTGCTGATCGCATTCAGCACCGGGATCTACTTTTTGCTTTCGCAGACTCTTCACAATCGACTGGACGCGAGCCTGAGGAATGAAGTAAGGGCGCTCGCGACTGTCTATGAACGGCAGCTGGGTGAAGGGAAGGCCGAGAATGAAAGCGCTGTAGTCGCCCAGGAGGAAAGACTGTTCCCACGACAGGCAACGGCCATCTACAGCTCAGATGGTCAGGTTGTCGCAGAGAAGCCGACTCGCAGTGGTAAGCATGCTCGACTGCCAGCTCTCAGTGTGCTGCCGGCCGAAGACACTTACTTCTATACGATGCAGGAAGAAGAGGACGGTGGGAGAGATGGGCGCCGGATTGCGGCTAAGAGAATTCTCAATACTGCCAATGGAAAATCCTACATCTACGCGGTGAGTCAACCTCTCGATCGTGTAGTTGAAGAATTGGCTTCAATGCGAAGCATACTGTTCGTTGCGGTGCCGCTCGCTCTTGCGATGGCGGGGATTGGTGGTTGGTTACTTGCTCGCCGAAGCCTGGCTCCCGTGGTAGCAATGTCGGAACGTGCTCGACGAATAAGTGCTGAGAACCTGGAAGAACGATTGCCACTTGGGAATGGTCGTGATGAACTTGGGAAACTTGCCGCTACGTTCAATGAACTCTTGACTCGCCTGGAAACCGCATTCAATCACCAACGTCGTTTCATGGCGGATGCCTCTCACGAACTGCGTACACCGCTATCAGTAATTCGGACGGCGACCGAAGTAACACTTGAGCGTGAACATCGGGACGAAGAAGAATATCGGAACGCTCTGAAGATTGCGGGAGGACAAACCCAGAGATTGACTCGCATCGTCGAGGATATGTTTACGCTTGCGCGCGCTGATACAGAGAATCGAGCACTCGATGAAAGCGATTTTTATCTTGACGAACTGATTGTTGAAACTGCTCGGGCAGCGAATGTATTGGCAGTCTCAAAGGGAATCAAACTTGAGCAGGACGCTGGCTCAGAAATGCTCTGTCACGGCGACGAAGGTTTGTTACGACAGATGTTGATGAATCTGTTGGGAAACTCCATAAAGCACACGCCGGCTGGTGGTTCAGTTCGAATTGGTGTTGAGCGCAGCAACGGGCAGTACCAAATTACAGTCGCAGATACTGGCACTGGTATTCCAGTCGAGGCGCAGCCTTTTGTGTTCGACAGATTCTTTCGCGCTGATAAGGCTCGGGCTCGCGCTGATTCAGACGGTGGCGGCGCCGGCCTCGGTTTAGCAATCGCTCGCTGGATCGCAGAAGCTCACCGGGGTCATTTAGTGCTCAAGCATTCCGATTCAACTGGTAGTACTTTTGTTGCTTCTCTCCCAGTTTCCGCCCCGGACCAATCCTTGATGAGCCGTTAAGACCCTCAGGTTACTGGATTTAGACGGTTAATCTTCTATTCATCTAAAGTTAGGTAAAAGTTAATGGACTTAGAGCTGGAGAGTTCATCTTCCGTTAATGTTGACTTGTTAATATTGCCCCGGGTCAGAGATAAGCCACCCGAATCCAGGAAGAAAGTTGTTCAGGTGCATGGATATGGAAACTCTTATAGAAAAAGCAGAAAGAATAATCGCTACTCTTTTGGAGACCATGCAGGAAGAAACCGACTCGTCAGATGGCGCTTCGTCGGCCGTCGACGACGATTCAGTGGCCATTACGCTGAATACTGAAGATCATCATGAGTCCGCAGTACTTTGCTGGTAGTTAGATCACGTCCTATTAGATGGGGGCCAGGGTTATGAGAACTCAAAATGGAAGATTCATTCTTTACCACCGCACCAACGCGACAGGCGCACGTGGTATTTTGGAGAATGGCTTTAGGAATAGTAGCGACTATTTTCTAAGCAATCGGCTATGGAGCGGGGTTTGGCTGTCATCGACACCAATCGAGGATTCGGCTCGCTCGGATGAGAGCGTGTTAATGGTTAAACTCGATCTTGATGAACGGAACCTCTCGCGATGGGAATGGATTTCTGAGGGCAAAAGCCACCGGGAATGGTTAATGCCGGCCGGTATCGTCAACAAGTGCGCGACAGTAGAACTTGTCGATCAGTTTGACACCTCAACGGTTGCTGCCTAGGTAGTGACAGGAAATGGATCTCGCTTTTTGAAGTAGCGCTATTGGAATCAAATACGAAGAGTTCCCCAAAATAACACCCTCAAACCACAATCGGAAGCCTTCCTTTTAAACAGACTCTGACTCCCGAACGGCTTTGCCTCAAAAGTCGATTTCAGTGGTAACGAGTTGTGTGTTCTGTTCAACTGGTTGGAATGTCATTAAAGCAAGACTAACGGAGAGCATTCGCAGCATGGGCTGAGACGCGCGCTTTGGGAGTCTGCATTGTGAGTATGCTTTCATTTGTTACCACGATACGTCCAGCCTCGGTCGTTACAAAATTCTCCCGATCGAGCTCGGATCCAAATCCTATAACGGTTCCTTCCGGAATCGTCACTCCCGAATCTACGATCGCCCCACGCAAGCAGACATATCTGCCAACAGTAACATTCGGAAACAGGATCGAATCTTCAACCTCACTGTAGCTATGGAGGCGGACGCCATAGGAGAGCACTGAGCGTCGAACGGTCCCACCACTGATAATACTGCCGGGAGCAACAATTGAGTCCGTCGCTATTCCAGGTCGACGTCCATCTCCTGAGGACACAAATTTCGCCGGAGGAAGCTGGACAGCGTTCGTCCTCAACGGCCAATTGCGATCATACAAACTAAAGATTGGGATTACTGACACCAGATCCATATTGGCGTCGTAGTAAGCATCAAGGGTTCCAATGTCTCGCCAGTACTTGGCTGTTCCCTTATTAATGTCACGAAAGTTGAATCCGTAAACTCGCCCCTCATTGATCAGTTTTGGTAAGACATCATGTCCAAAGTCATGCTTCGATTCAGGCGACTGGCTGTCTTCTTTAAGAACTCGCCAAAGCACTTCACGTTTGAACAGGTACACACCCATTGATGCCAGCGACGAGTTCGGGTCGTTGCCCAGAGGCTTTGGATCGGAGGGTTTCTCTTCAAAACCGACGACTCGTCCCTCGGCATTGGTCTCCAATACCCCTAACTCGCCCGCAGCTTTCTCGCGAGCCACTTCGATCACCGCCACAGTTGCGTCGGCATTATTGTCTCGGTGGTACGCCAGCATCTCGGCGTAGTTCATCTTGTAAATATGATCGCCTGAAAGAATGAGAGCATCCTCGAATCCTTCTTGATCAAAGCTATAAAGGTTTTGATAGACAGCGTCGGCGGTGCCTCGATACCAATCGCTCCCATTGCGCTGCTGTGCCGGGACGATTTCGATGAATTCATCCAGATCGCGCTGCATCATGTGCCAGCCTTGATTTATGTGACGGCTAAGCGATTGCTGTTTATATTGGGCAAGAATATAGATGCGGCGAAAACCTGAGTTAACGCAGTTGGAGAGGGTGATATCGATGATTCTGTAGGTGCCGCCGAATGGTACGGCCGGTTTACAGCGGTCCCGCGTTAAAGGGTAAAGCCGTTGACCGGCGCCTCCAGCCAGGAGTATGCCGAGTACGTTGCGCATCTGGACCTCAATCTCTATTACTCATAGAAAACATGAATTCGGATCTAGACTAGTTATTCCGGGGTGGTCCGACTGTCTGCGACTGACTTTCTGCGGTGGCTGCCTGGCTGGTGCTTGCTGGCCCATTCACGCAACCATCGTATTCGCACGTTAGCCAGTGGTTCACCCTTGCGATAAAGACTTGCTTCGGCGAGAGCCTCGTCGATGGTCCATCCATCTATCGCATACCTGGCGAGCGCTGCCATCATGCCGGTCCGATCTTTTCCTTCCGCACATTGAATGTTCACCGGTTGGTTGGCAGGATCTTGAATCCAGGCCAGATAAGCTTCTGCCTCAGCCTGAGTCGGGAGGCGCCCATTGTCCATCGGAATCCATAGTGCGTTATCGAAACCATATCCCTTGTAATCAACGTCATTTCGGGCTCTGAAATTCACAATGCTATTAACGCCTTGCGCGCGAAGCCATTTCCAACCGTCTTCGTTCTTGGGTAATCCGGACCGAGTCAATTTACCTTCCCAAAGAACTCCAAACTTCGGTACGGGACCCTTAGCTTCGGGACCACGCAGTTGAGCGGGTTGATCCACTTGCGCTACTTTTTGCTGTGGTGAAGGCGACGACTGAGATTTCGCTGGATCACCAACCGCCACGCCTGTTGTAAGAAATGCTGCGGCGGCTACAACCAGTAAACGATAATCAATCCGCATTCTCTTCTCCTCCGTAAAGTTTTCATCAAGCCACGGCGTCGCTGGAATCGCTTAGCGGACCGGGTTGCCCGTCGAGCTGCAGCGAGTACAGTCGACGATACACTCCATTACTCGCCAGCAGGTCTTTGTGGCTACCCAACTGAACAATTTCTCCACCTTCGATAACTACGATTTTGTCCGACTTCCAGACTGAAGAGAGTCTATGCGCAATAATGAATACGGTTCTCCCACGGGCGATCCTTTCTAGTGCAGCGCGCACCAGTTGCTCGGACTCAGAATCCAGATGAGAAGTCGCTTCATCAAAAATCAAGATACGTGGGTCGCGCAAGAGCGCCCTGGCAATTGCAATTCTTTGTCTTTGACCGCCGGACAACTTGATTCCACGTTCGCCAACTTCAGTTCGATAGCCGTTTGGTAACTGAGTAATAAAGTCGTGGGCATATGCGGCTCGAGCAGCGTCCATAATCTGCTCCGTAGTAGCGTCTGGATTGGCGTAGGCAATGTTGTCGCGGAGTGTGCCGGAGAAGAGGAATGTTTCTTGTTGGACAAGCCCGATCTGTTGCCGCAGAGTGAGAAGCGGAATTTGCTCTATCGGTAGACCATCGATCAGGATTCGGCCAAAGGTTGGTCTATAGAAGCGAAGCAACAAATTAACAACAGTCGTTTTCCCGCCACCGCTATGCCCGACCAGTGAGACCAGTTGGCCTGGTTCAACATCAAGATTGAAGTTTCGCAAAACTGGCTGAGCTTCATCATATTCGAAGCCAACATTCTCAAAACGGACAGCACCCCTCAGTTTAGTGACTGGTTCATCATTCATCTGAAGAGCGCTGCGAGCTCGCACTTCCTGCAGATTGAGTCCCAACAACTCTTTCCCGGAAAGGCCTGAAACCAGAAAATACTTCTTCTGATTCTTATTGCCATTAACACCATGCTCAAGCTCACTCTCCGCAGAAACATCCATGATTTCGAAAATCCGGTCGCCGGCTGCCAGGATCTTCTGAATCGACACGTTGATCTTGCTTAAGGCTTTGGCTGGTCCATAGAGCTTGTTCAGGTAGCTCAGGTAAGCAACGAGTGCGCCCACAGTGAACGTGCCCGCAAGGATACGTGGAGTTGCCGTGAGAATAACGATCATCGTTCCCACAAAAACCCACACATCAACAGTTGAAGAGTAAATCGATTGGAGCTTCGTAATGCCAACGCGAGCTCGCAGGAGTTCGAGCGACTTCGATGAGAATTTCCGCGCCTCGAATTCCTCACCGCAGAAGGCCTTTAGTACTCTTATGCCACCGATCGTGTCGGCCGCCACGCTGGAGATTTCCCCAAGTATCTCTCGTAGCTGGCGCGCAACTTTCTTGATGGTCCGTTTAAAGAAAAAGACTGAAATCGCGAGGGCAGGAAGCGTGGGCAGAACGAAGGCCGTTAGTTTCGGGTTGACTACAATAAGAAACGAAATGGTTCCGACGAGCATCACCAGTTCGCTGGCAAGATCTTCAACTAATGTTTTCAAGAGTCCATCAGCGACATCCACATCACTCGTAATTCTCGACTGGAGGTCCCCGGTGCGATGATGATCGAAAAATCTCAAGGGCAATCTTTCGATATGCTCAAATAGTTCGCAGCGAATCTGGTGAATGATGCGCTGATTCGCCAGTTCGTTGAGATATTCCTGAAGGAAGGAAAACGCTTTTTGGGCCAGGAAAATTACGACCAGAATTCCGATTACTTGTGGCAGCATGCTCAAGTTACGTTTTGCGATCACTCCATCGAAGAGCATGAAGCCCATTACCCACGGAACTGCCAATTCGAGTAATGACTTAACTATGATACAGGTGAACAAAGCCACTAAGAGATGCCAGGCAACTCGCGAATAACTAAGTAGCCGGCGAAACGTTTTGGGGCGCGCCTTCATATTTTTAGGAATTTGGACAGTTCCTTGCGGCCCACTTGTAATCATGGCTTAACCCTCATCGCCAACTCCATCTCGCGGAGATGATAGTCCAGCAACAGAGCTCGTCGCGGATCTTCCGGGTCGACCTTTTTCAGAAAGCCAAACAGACTTAACCATAGGAAGGCTGACCAGTAGTACGGAAGGCTCTCTGCCACCTCAGGGACCTGGTTAAGATACTCGTCAAGGAAGGCATCTGTAGCTTCGTCAGCCAGGGTCATGTCGGGATGAGTTCTAAATGCGCTCATTCTCAAGACTCGCAAAAATTCGGCCACATCCTTTGCCGGGTTTGTCGGTCGGCTCCTGTCCCAATCGATAACCGAGATCTGGTTACCTGCGATAAAGACGTGCTCATGGTGATAACGTCCGTGGGTTTGGGCCACCGGCAGATTAGAAGGGAAGTGCTTGATACGCGACTTGAGCGAATGCATGTAGTCGAGCAGAGCGTCCCGTTCTTCAGGTCTGGTCGCGGCCGCCTTTATTAGCCTTACTGATACGCGGAAGATTTTAAGTGAGTCCCAATCTGATTCCGGTTCACCGAACCTGATTGATGAACGATGGAACGCCGCCAGCCAGCATGCAGCCTCGCGGCAACCATCGATCAAATCGATCATGCTGTCATCTTTGAGAGCATTTGAAAGAGGTTCACCACAAACACCTCGCATCAAAACAAAATTATGGTCGGGCAGGAAGGCCAGCGGCTCCGGAATCTGAAACCTGGAAGCGCTGTTGAAGCCATAGTCCCACAGCTGCCTCATTACCTGGTAACTATGAGGCCCAAGTGAATCCGTGTATAGCTTTGCATAGAGTGTTTGACCGGAGTCGAAGTCATAACGCAGAGTCAGTCTGCCGGTCCCCGTGTTTTGCACGACCGTGGTATGACAGTCGAGTGTCGCTCCCTCCAAATGTTGAGTTTCTTTCATGGTGGGATAAACGAACTTGCTGATGAAGTCAGAATCCTTGAATGAGCATGCCCAGGTTCCCAGCTGTTCCTTCGTCGATCCATGTTCGTTCAAGTTACCTAGTGTGACTCCGCTTGATAGCGAAGTTCGTTTGCCCACCGAGCATCCTTCGAAAGTGGATAAGTAAAAGAACTCAAGTGGCTTTCTCAATGGATCGTCGGGGCTGCGGTCCTTCGCAATCTTGGCAAACCCCTTTAGCGCATAGAGCGCTCGATAATAAGGAAGGTTCTGCAAATTCTCAGGCGCGTGCGCACGGTACTCGCGGAGGAATTCGCGAACAATCAATTCCGATTTGTTTGTGTCATCCGAACCTTTGAAAAGAAGGCTCCGAACTCGATGGACGAACATGGCTACGTCTTTTGCAGGATCAGAGAGGCAAATCCGATCGAGGTCTATTACTGACACGTTCCCATCTTGAAGGTAGATATTTGCCGGCGTAAATTGTCCATGGGTCGGTACCAGAATCGTGGAACTTTCCAGGGGAGCGAGTCCACGCAATTTCTGCAGGAGCTCCAACAGCAGTGAGCCCTGTTCGGGATATGCAGCTGCAGCTTTAGCCATCATGTCCGAAAGCTTAAAGAGCTTTATCCTCTCGCACGCCGGCTCGACCTCAAGAAACTGCATTTTCGAACCATGTAACTGGGCCAACCACTGCGCCGCGGCTCGGGCTGCATTTGTGAGATCGAGTTTTGACGTGTTCTCAAAGATGAGTTGGGTAAAAGGTGTTCCTTCGGCCCGTCGCATCAGGAGGAAATTCTCGTCGACGAGAAAACCCAATGGCTCTGGTACTCGCAGGGGCGCATTCTCTCCAAAGCGGTCCAACCACATGCTACGCAAAGCCATATAGCTATGGGTCCCAAGTAGATCCGTATAGGCTTTTGCATAGATGGTTGAATTATTGGTGAAGTCGTATCTGAGAGTTATTCTGCCCGTCCCCTTCGCACGCACAATTGAACCTAACCAGTTGTGCTGCTTTGCTTCGCGAGAAACCTCAGGCACCAGGGGAATTACCTGCTCGGCAACGAAGCTGCGGTCCAGAAACTTCGAGGCTCGCTGCAAAAGGCGATCTCGTTTCTCCGCTCGATCTATAGCTCTGGCTGACATTTGCTTTATCTCCTACGCAGACCAGCGAAAACTAGCCGCGCGTTCGAACTCTGACTGATAGAACTCGTTCAGCTGAGCCCAATTTTGATCATCCGGTGTTGCTGATTTCATGTAGCGCCATAAAGACACCAGGTTGTGATAGCCCCAGTAGTAAGGAAGATTGACCAGATTCTCCGGCAGCCTCGCTCCATACTCTTCAAGGAATACATTCGTGGCTTCGTCTGCCCGACTTGCACCTCCAGTTGCCTTGAAGCGTTTGGTCCTCATCCGATGTATGTATTCACCCAGGTCCTGAGCCGGGTCAGAAGGACGACTACGATCCAGGTCGATGACCGTCACTCTCTCATCGCTCACGAATACGTGGATGTGTCGATACTGTCCGTGAGCCTGAACAAAATTGAGCTTTACATTGCGGGCCAGTTCTTCAAACCGATCTGACATTTCGATCAGGTCATCTACCTTTTCCGGATTTTGCGCCGCAGCTTTTGCAAGTCTGTGCATTAGCTTGTGGTAAACCTCCCAGGGATACCGCCTAACTCCAACGCGAACATTCGACGTGTGCATCTGGGCTATCCACCTCGCGGCCTCACGTGAGCCCAGAGCCAACTCTTCGTCTGTTTCTGCAGCGGCGACGAGTGATCCCTGGGCGCCGCGAATCAGCAGCATATTGAATTCGGGATAGAAACCGAGCGGCTCTGAAACCTGGTATCGACTACCCTGACCACAACCATCGTTCCAGAGCGCGCTCAGCACCTGATATGAGTGCGCGCCATGCGCTGCGCCCGTCCCATCACTTGCATAGAGCTTCGCAAATACTCTAGTGGAGTCGTTTATCTCGTATTGAATTGTCGCTGCTCCCGTTCCATCATTTTGCACAATGGAAACCTCGCAACTCTCGGCGGAAGCGGAGCGTGAGCGATATTCCGGTAGCGAACTCACAACATATTTATTAATAAATTCAAGGCGACTAACTTGTTCAATACGTCGGGCCAACTCGTTTCGCGCCGCAGTTTGTTGGGCCAGCAATCTTTGGGATGCCATGGAAATCCGTCTCCTTAGGGTTAAATGAGCGACTCGACTGAAAACAGGTTCAGTAAAATACGCGTTTCAATCCGGTCGAGAGTCAAAGCTAGAAGTAAAGCCTTCAGCCTGCTGCTCGGTATGACATTGCTATCGATTTTCGTTTTGCACTCTTTGAGAGAGTCAGCCGCGCTTCTGTCAGACAGTCTTCGGCCTTATCGAGCCAGAGTGTCACGCTTTGCGGGTCTTCCGTACCCTTCATGCGTACTGTGTGGATCAAGTGCTTCAAATAGGTACGAGCGCAATAGAAAGCGATCCGATCTAAGCTCTGAACATCCGACCTGCTCGAGTACTCAGCCAGCATTGGTTCCGAGGCGCGCTCGATATCAAGAGGACTGAGACGTCCTCGTTTGTGCCAGTAACGATCGGATTGCACGTCGAGCTCACCAAGTAGATACCCAAGATCAGACGAGGGCTCGGCCATCGCACTTTGCTCAAAATCGATAACCGTAACTGACTGGCCTCGTACAAAAATATTTTCGGGATGGAAATCGCCATGAGTAATACACTGACGATCCAACTTGAGGTCCCTGGTCCGATGGATCATCTCTGCCATTAACTCCTGGACCCGGGCTTTTTCGTGTGCCATCCACTGAGCGTTGCAGCTCATCAGATCCGCAAGCCAACCCTCAAGTAGGTTGCATTCATTTTCGATTGAGAACCGGCGCTCAACCTCCACTCCGCTGCTGTGTAGCTTGGCCAACCAGGCCCCGACCCTTCGCAACGGAGCACTCCAATCCGTATCGACGTAATTGATCCAATCACGAAGTAACTTTCCAGACGCCTTTTCTCGAAGTCTTAAGTGAAGCCGGTTCCAGTATCCAGACGGCTGGGGTATGGTCAGGCTATGGGGCTTAGAAAATCCACTGAGCCACAAGCGTCGATATAAGCCATCCATGTCAGAGTTGCGAGTATCCTGGCGCCAGGTACCAACAAGGTCATAAATAAAGACGTCGTTTTTCCGACCGTTATGACATTGCAGGTTGTATTCGATCGTCAGCTTGTCGTGGTGCGGCTTCAGCATGCGAACTCTGCAGGCCGCCACTTCAAAGGCTTGATGTTGCATAGCCGGTAAATTGTTGTTCAGGAAGCGCCGCATGAAGTGCGGATTCGTCACATGGAGAATTTGATCAGTGTGCTCCTCCGAGCGCCCGTCGTGTGTGGTCTTCGTTGCGATATGCGTTCCCGGGTTGTCGTCGCGCGATTTGCCATTACCCGGATGAACCGACGGATGCAGCGGCTTCTGAGGTAGCCTGAGAACAGCTGGAGATACTTGGAATGTTGCTTTTTGTTTCTCTCGAAGGCCCTGTTTGCTCGATTGTCGTGCCGGAGTGTTAAGACCTAATTCGAGATGAAACTCGCGCGAGAAAGAAGTGATCCTCAGGTTCATTCCGTGTCCGCACTCGGATTGATAAGGCCTGTCCCACATCGTCGACTCTTTTGGATCGATTCTCACCCACGTACGAACAGTGCCGTTACTCCAACCCTTCCAGGATGGACCATTGAATACTGTCAGATCGCGCTTCCCATAACTCAAGAGCCTTTGATAATCGGGTGAAAGGCAGATTTCAGTGCTGACGCGGCGCACACTTTCAGGTGCGGTGTAAGCGACGGAAATGTGCCCATCATCGCGACCCAACCGTACTTGCTTTTCGAGATTGAAGAGTGGACTTCCCAACTCAACATTCGTCAGCCTGACGCTGACCGGGTCGCCATGGGCTACGGAGATTGCGGCTTCAAAACGATTGTGCTCGTAGCCAACATCCGCAAGTGCCCCCGGATGATTGCGAGGACAATCCATGTACTGGTTCAGTTCTTCTTGCAGGTTCCAGTCGTCACTCACGTTTCCGATCAGCAGACGGCCAATTTCGCCGGTAAGGTCGAACAGGTAGATCAGCCTTCCGCCGGAATCTGGAGAAAAGACGGCGAAGATCTTGTCGTTCTTGATAACGAGTTCTTTTTCGCCGTCTTCATCTATATCGACGAGTAACGCGTGAGCAACTCCATCGCGGTCGACGAACCACCGGGCAGCCTGCGCCATAACCAGGCAGGCTCGCGCGTGACTGGTGAGCGCAGCCGCCCACGGTGCGAGCCACATCGGACGATCGGGAGAAGCCAACTGGTGATAATGTGGACTCTCGTCGGCACGGTTATGCCACGCCGTCTCGTAAGAGCAATGCAAGAGATGTTTCCATCCAAGGCCTGTGAGACCGGGATCAGCTCCATATTGTTCGGCTTCAAGGAGTGCTTGTTCTGCCTTTGCCAGGTAGTTGCGGTGTTCCTGACAATTTGGATCTTCATACCAGCCACGATAGTTCTCACCGGCATGCCACTGCTGCGCCAGTTCATAAAATGTGCCTTCTTCAATACTTCTCTTTCCGGCCGGCGGATGGTCCCTGGTCCAATCCTTAAGCAATACTGACTTGATCGAATTTGTATCGGCTAACCACTTCAACAGCTGCTCATAACGCTCAGAGTGGCCCATCTCCCATCCGCCTACTCCGGCTGCCCTCTCTAAATCATCCGCGTAAACTGCGATTGTCCGGTTGTCATTTTCGTAGGCTAACCAACCCATGAGCTCCTGGAGTCGATGCCACGACTCATGATTTGAAGGGGGGATGCTGTAACGCAAATCTCTCGCGATAGGTAACATCACGAGACCGCTGCCATCTTCAATTTCCCACGAACAGAACGCGTCCTTCTCGAAGCGACGCTCACGATCGAAGCGCTCTCGCTCACTACCTGGATACTGGTGTCCGCCCGTATAAGCCAAGCGATCATCGAGCAGTACGGTCTTGTAGCCACCATTTAACAGTTCAGGGTTTGTCAATATCCGCGCGAGCTTCTCTGTGGACCAGACGCGTTCCGGGACCCAGAAGGCTTTGATTCGCTTCGGATCAATTCCCAGGTGCTCGCGATACATCCACAACTCTTCGTTGATCTGTCGCAGGTTGTAGTCATCGGAAAAGAAGGGCATCACATTTTGACTAAATGTGCTGCCCACGATTTCCAATAGCCGCTCGTTTATGAGTCGTTTAATTAAGGAGAAACTTTCCGGATAGTGCCAGACCAGGGTTTCCATCAACGTGCCACTGAGATGGAGATTGAGCGCAACGTTGTAGTCGAGGTGCATCTGGAGCAATGGCAGGAATCCAGTTCGATGGACACTTGGTCCCCAGATTGGATTGCTTAGGCCCAGGATGTCATTCATACCCTGCCGATCGGAATAACCATTAGTGATTACGTACTGATTGGCGTGGTGCACAAGTGCCAGTTGAACTTGGGACTTCTCATTTTTGAGTTCTTTCATAGGTCTCCGGACTCATTTGAAATACTCAGTCTTCGGCTGACTGAGGAACTCACAGTTTCCAGTGCGATTAAGTGCCGGAAATCTAAACGAGAGAAACGGAAGCCGTCTTGCGTGTATTTCCCTTAATTCGCTTCATTCGCGAACTTCATCAGAAAAGGTCTCAAGCTTGTAATTCGATTCGGCTTTTTAGGTAGGCTATGAGTGAGTCGAGTTCGATTTTGTACTTTCTACCGATAGGGATCGCACTAATGACACCAAACTCGATCCAGAGTTGAATGGTGCGTTGGGTTAATCCGGTGATCTTAGCGGCGCTCGCGGTATCGGCAAATTTCTGTTCGCGCTGTTTGGGAGTTAACGATAAGTACAGCTCGAGCAGGTCCTTGTTATTGCCGTTTGATTCTCGGGGCATTATCCGAGAGGGTTGGGAGGGAGTTGCAGCAAAGATCTTTTTTTCAGCGAACATGAGAGGTGTCTCCTTTGAACCTTGGGTAACTGCGGGATCTGAACGTGATAGACAGATTTATGGCTGACGGACTTGAAGGATCTATCGTCAGCAGTAAGCGGTCTGCCTATTCAAGTGAAAGGCATATGCTGTTCATGTGATGGACATGTTTGCGAGGGAGCAAGATGTATGCCTAAGAGTTGATCGGAGGAGTTTTTGTTGTGAGATGGCTTGGACCAGTAGATGAAATTCGTTTGATCTCTACATGAATCAACAACTAACGGGGCATTGACAATAAAATTTGCAATGGTGGATTCACTATTTTGAGTAGGAGTCGCAGAGACTCGATAGGTTGAGAGCGGGACGCATTTGCGAGCAATTGGGACAGAAATGTCGCACGCTCATTGGCGCTATCGGTAAGAGCGCAGAGTTCGGCAATCATCAATTGGTAATTTTTCGGACGTCCATCCCGACTCTTTCGCAAATGTAGTCCGTTGCCAGTGACTTATTAATAGAAGTGGTGAATCGGAGAGGGAAGTAGGCTTTGAAAATTAGACAGAATGTGATCAGGAAAGTCGCCGAGTCTTTTCCTCGGAATCGTAGGCGAGCTCATACTGGTGCAGCTTGCGATAAAGTGTTCGCCGATCGATCCCCAATGCCGCTGCCGTTTTGATCTGATGTCCTCCAAATCGCTGCAGCGTAGCCATAATGTAGCGTCGCTCGACTTCAGCGAGTCGAAGGTTACTGCTGGAGTATTCCTTCAACGAGTCCACGTAGCCTTCGATGTTACGAATCACATTTGGGGGTAAATCATCAATTCCCAGCTCAAGTGTTGTGCCAATTGCCAGGGCGTATTCAACGGCGTTCTCGAGCTCACGAACGTTACCTGGCCATGAATATTCGAGCAATACTTTCATCGCTTCCGCTGAGAATCTGCGTTGCTCAGTTTCTTCAGGTGGCAGGTGGGTACGCAGGAAATACTCAATCAGCAGCTTGATATCGTTTCCGCGTTCACGAAGCGAAGGCATGTGAAGTGGAACGACGCACAACCGGAAAAGAAGGTCAGCTCGAAATCTGCCTTTTTTTACTGCTTTCATGAGGTCCGCATTAGTTGCTGAGATAATGCGGACATCTATTGAAATATTCTCACGTCCACCAACGCGCCTCAAGGTTCGCTCTTGTAGAACTCGCAGGAGTTTGACCTGGGCAGAGAGATCGAGGGCGTCAACCTCATCAAGGAAAATCGTCCCACCATTAGCTTCCTCGAAGAGCCCGCGGCGGGTCTCGTTGGCACCCGTAAATGTGCCACGTTCATGACCGAACAATTCAGATTCGATAAGCGTCTCTGGGATTGCCGAGCAATTGATATCGACAAAGGGGGCTTGAGATCTTGGGCTACGGTCATGTATCGCGTGGGCCACCAATTCTTTGCCAGTTCCGGTGGCCCCAGTAATCATGATCGAACTGTCTAACTGCGCTATTCGATCAATAATTTGGAGTATCTGTTTCATCGGGCTGGAAGACCCGATAAGCGTAGGGTGATGCGCGTTAACAGCCTTCGATCGTGAGTGTCTAGCGTAAGAAAACGACTTGCGTTTTAGACCGTTAGATTCGGTCGGATGTCCTCTATCATGATGGTTCTGGAATGCGGGTGCTCCTGGATCGGCAGTACCCCCGTGAGTTCCGAAGATGGCCCGTTCAATCACTCTTGCAAGCTGAGCGAGCTCAAAGGGTTTTGCAATGTAATCGGCTGCGCCTTGATGCATTGCCTCGACGCTTTGCTCGACGCTGGCGTTGGCGCCCAGGATTACGAACGGGGTGTCTTTCCATCGGGAAATAAATTGGTCCAGGAACTGTAGTCCCTGAATGCCTTCGCCGACTGCCTCAAGCAGAACCAGGTCAAAGGACTCCTGCGTAAGGGACGAGAGTCCTTCTGGGGTGTTAGCGCACGACGCGACGCGGTACCCCCGCTTACGAAGAAATACTTCAAGTCTTTCCCGCAACCCTCGCTCGCTATCGACGATGAGAATTGATTTGGATATGTTCCCTGCGCGGTGCATGAGGGCGATTACTCCCCAGCGAGTTCTAATCTGGTGTAGCCTTAAGCGGCCCCACGATGACCTCTCGTGATATGGATGATTTGAGTCGCGCGACTGGTTCGCGGCTTGGGAGGTCCTATGTAAGCCAATAAGCTACCCAAAATCAGGCGACCTGTCGGTCGGATTGGGAGGAGCTTTGGCGCTGCGAGAAACTTCACCGCATCATGAGGACAGTCTTCTGGCGTTCGAAGTCAAATTTTACGACGAACTCCCGCTAACGAGTGATGGTACACCGCACAGGAGGCGAGAAACCTTGGTACCATGTTCTTACTGGCCTCAAATGAAGCCAATAAGATACAGCGACTATTTTCTAGGCCGCCGAATATACACCTATTGTTAAGGACCAGCAAGTGTTTCATGAAAAAATGCCCCACTGACTGGACAGATTTTTATGCCAGAATCTCGCGAATTTGCCGGCCATGTGATGCAAATTTAACTTGCTTTTGGAGTTAACCCCGTTTAGGATTTCGATCGTTAAGTAAGCTCATTTGCGCGCCCCAAGGTAGTCTATCGTCCCCTTCCAAAACCCGTAGATGAGTCCAGTCAGTTGGTCCGGTTGGTAAGTAAAGTACTCGGCCAAATTTCTGTGCTCTGGCAGGATCCTGCTACATAAAAAGGCAGATGCCCCCGATGCGGGGGCCTTGTTATCGGCACTATCCTGCATTTCTTAAGCCCATTGGCGAGCATTGCCACACTCCCAGTGCAGTTTAGATTCCTCCCGCTTCAAGCACGAAGGATTAGGCCATGATTAACTCATTGACTCGCAAATGTGTCTCATTGAAGGGGTAAAAACGCCTATTCGGTTGTCATGGTGAAGTTAGCGGTGAAGGTCTAAACAGCGGCTATTTTCTAGGAAAAGCTCATTGTAAACGAGGACTATGCAAGCCAGAGGTTGGAGGCTTGGTTTTTGGCAGATGGGTTGCTTTAGTCAGCCCTTCGCACCAAAAATATTTGATTCCGAAACCGGAACTTTGCAGCAACTCCGGAGACCCAATAGCTGGCAACTTGAAAAATCTGTGAGCCGAAGCGGTAGTTGGCCTGGTCAGCTTCAGAAACTTCAGTTGATAAGGCGTCGCCCAATCCGAAGTCGAACTTTGTCTTAAGGCCGAGGGCAAGAAATTCTAACTCGGCCTGTCGGTGAGGGTTGAGAATGGGCTAATTGAACGTCAGCCCAAACCTTCCTTATTAGACCAAAACATCAGGGTAAGTCCCGAACCGGCGCGATGTTAACGAAGTTTTCGGCAGAGCCGTAAACGTATTCGGAGCTAGTTGCTCGATTAAGGCTAAATACTCATGCTCACCTATCTAGGAAAGAAGGACACTCTCTTGAACGAGAAGGGTCGGACGATTCCGACAATCCTGTTGGTCGAAGACGCTACGGAAAATCGCGAGCTCCTCAGACGATGGCTCGAGAGACGAGGTTACAAGGTTGTGGAGGCCGCCGATGGTCAGGAAGCACTTGATCTAGCGCCGCTTGCGAATCCTCAGCTGATCATCATGGATCTTCGCCTACCGAAGCTCAACGGTATGGCAGTAATTCGTCGCCTTCGCCGCAAACCCCTGCTTGCAAACATACCGGCCATTGCCCTCTCAGGACTGAATCCGGATTTGTTCCGGGAAGCCGCATTGGCCGAGGGTTTTGCCGACTACCTCTCGAAACCGATTGACCTTGGCGAGTTAGAAGATGTGCTCACGCGGTTCTTTGAGCCGAGTCCTCTGCGTAGTACCGCACCTTGACCAGAGATATTGGTCCACCTCTAAGCTTTGGTTTTAGAAGGAAGCCCCACTTAACCTCCGCGTTATCCATTTAGATAACTTAATAGAACATCTCCTATCCGAAGAACGCGGGTTAGCGATCTCAATGCGCCTTGGCCTGTTCCTCCAATTGTCTATTTCCTTCAAGTTCATGAAGTTCGCGAAGGAAGCGAAGTTTATGAAGTACACGCAGGACACGGGAAAAGTCTCTCACTAATATTCGGCCCACTTATTTTCAGCAACTCGAAAGCTCTAGACGGATCATCCGATTTGACTGCTTGAACTTGAAGGTGGGTGCAGTGATGGCAAATAAGACTGTGTCGCATGTTTACTGGCATGTGGGGCTCGTAACGCTAATCCTTTTGGTAGCTGTCGTCGCGCCGGCTAGTGTCTACCGGCGCACCAGGGTTGCATCACAGGCGACCGTTCTGGCAGCCAGAGAGTCTGCGGCCAAATCTTTTACTAAGGTTGGTCCCGCGAAGACCAGCCTGTCCCGCTTTAATCTGCCTCTGGCTTTTGCCAACACACGTGTTGTTCGAGTCGTAAATGGGAGCGTCCTACCGGGACAGAATGTTGTAGTTTCCATTCAGCTGGACTCTCAAGGAGATGAAAATGCTCTTGGGTTCAGCATCAACTTTGATCCTACAAAGCTGACTTACGTGCTTGGCTCAGCGACTAATGGTGCTGATGCAGCAGCGGCAACGCTTCTTGTAAATGATAGTCAAGCTGCTCTTGGCAGAGTTGGCATTGGCGAGTCGTTAAATCCCAACGTCTCGTTCCCGGCTGGCACTCGAGAGCTTGTGAAGCTGACGTTCACGGCTGCCAACTCGGTGGGGTCTACGTCGGTTGGTTTCGGGGATCAGCCGATCGCCAGAGAGGTAGTAAGTAAGACGGTCACAGATCTGACTCCAACGACGGATTTCACTGCCGGTAGTATCACCATAAACAATGACGCGCCGGGATTAACATCAATCTCTCCGACAAGTGCACTCGCTGGTAGCGGTGCTTTCACTCTGACTGTCAACGGTACTAAATATTCTTCGGGCACAGTGGTCCGTTGGAACGGTAACAGTCGGGTGACCACGTTCGTCAACAGCACCCAGGTCACAGCCGCTATCACGGCGGCTGATGTTGCGAGCGCTGGTACGGCTCCTGTGACAGTTTTCAACCCGGCTCCGGGCGGCGGTGAGGCTGGGCCGATTACCTTCAATATCAATAATCCTGTTCCTGCAATTACTACTTTAAGCCCCACCTCAAAGAATGTGGGAGAAGCTGCGTTCACGTTAACTGTCAACGGCTCCAACTTTGTGAGTACGTCAACGGTAAACATCAATGGAGCCGCGCGCACGACCTCTTTTGTAAGTTCAAATCAATTGACAGCGAGCATTCCCAGTTCTGACCTTAGTGCGGCCGGATCGATCTCGGTTACCGTCGTCAATCCAAGTCCCGGTGGTGGTACTTCTAACGCTGTTGGCCTAAGCGTAAACAATCCAGTCCCAACGATTACTACCTTGTCACCAACATCGAAGGAGGTGAACTCCGGAGCTTTCACCTTAACTGTGAACGGCACCAACTTCGTAACTACGTCGGCGGTGAAATTCAATAACGTGTCGCGGGTGACCACCTTCGTCAATGCGACACAATTGACTGCGGCCATTCTTGCTTCAGACATTACCAGTGCCGGTACTTATCCAGTCACCGTCACAAACCCGACACCTGGAGGCGGCACCTCAACCCAGGCCTCGTTTACTGTAGGAAATTCTGCGCCCGTCATTAACAACTTATCTCCCGCGTCCGTCGCGGTGGGTGGTGCTGGATTTACCTTGACTGTCAACGGCAGCGGTTATGTCAACGGGTCAGTCGTGCGAGTGAATGGTGCCGACCGCACTACGAGTTTCCAGAGTGCGGCGCAATTGACGGCCCAATTATTGACCAGCGACATTCAAACCACCGGAACTGTGTCCATCACGGTTTTTAATCCGGCGCCTGGAGGTGGAACCTCATTGGCGAGTTCATTATCAGTTGAGAATCCAGTTCCTACACTGGTGAACCTCTCGCCGACCAGTAAGGTGGCGGGTGACGCAGGATTCACTCTTACTGTCAATGGTACTAACTTCAATACAAGTTCAGTCGTACGATGGAACGGGAGCGGCCGGGTAACTACTTTCGTCAACAATACTCAGCTTACCGCTGCCATCACGGCCGCCGACGTTGCGAGTGCGGGTAATGTTTCGGTAACCGTTTTCAACCCGGCACCAGGAGGTGGACCATCTGGCTCCACGAGCTTCACTGTTAATAACCCTATTCCCGCAATAACTACCTTAAGCCCCACCTCTAAGACTGTTGGGGAGGCTGCTTTTACATTAACGGTTAATGGTTCCAACTTCGTCAATTCCTCGACCGTTAACGTTAATGGTGCAGCGCGCACAACTTCATTTGTAAATGCCAACCAGGTCACAGCAAGTATTCCGGCTGCGGACATCAGTGCTGCCGGATCGATCTCGATCACAGTCGTAAATCCAGCACCCGGTGGTGGCCCGTCGAACGGAGTTGCCCTGA
The DNA here is from genome assembly GCA_035646955.1 of Pyrinomonadaceae bacterium. Lineage (GTDB taxonomy): Bacteria > Acidobacteriota > Blastocatellia > Pyrinomonadales > Pyrinomonadaceae > PSRF01. The sequence continues at coordinate 7,408 of DASROI010000446.1, read as the reverse complement.
GCATTAATAATCCTGTCCCAACTATTAGTACGTTGTCCCCGACGTCGAGAACAGCGAGTTCCGGAGCCTTCACGTTGACGGTAGATGGAACGAATTTCGTCGGCACCTCAGTAGTGAAGTTTAATAACGTGGCTCGCGTGACGAGCTTTGTGAGTCCGACCCAATTGACGGCGGCAATTCTCGCGTCAGACATCACCACTGCCGGTACATATCCGGTAACGGTGACGAACCCGGCGCCCGGGGGTGGTACGTCAACGTCAGCCTCTTTCACCGTCGGTAATCCAGTACCATCGATCAATAACCTGGAGCCTTCGACAAAGCTGGTGGGTGGCGCAGGATTTACCTTGACTGTTAATGGGGCGAGCTTTGTCGAAGGAGCCGTCGTGCGCGTGAATGGCGCCGACCGAACCACGAGTTTTCAGGGAGTGACGCAGTTGACGGCACAGCTGTTGGCCAGTGACATTCAAGCAACCGGGACATTGACGATCACTGTCTTCAATCCGGCACCCGGAGGAGGACTCTCATCGGGTAGTCCACTTTCGGTAGAGAATCCCGTGCCTACACTGACGAACATTACACCGTCAAACAAGGTGGCAGGTGATGCAGCCTTCACGTTGACGGTGAATGGCAGCAACTTTGTGGCTGGTTCAGTGGTGCGCTGGAATGGTACCGACCGTGTAACGACCTTTATCAGTCAGAACCAACTGACGGCTGCCATCACAGCGGCGGACGTAGTCAACGCAGGAACTCCGGCGGTAACGGTTTTCAACCCGGCGCCCGGCGGTGGCATATCAGGATCGGTAACGCTGACCGTGGTGGGTCCGAACCCCGTACCGACGCTAGCCAGTCTGTCGCCTTCACAAGTGGTGGAGGGAAGTGCCGCGTTCGAGTTGACACTTAACGGCGGTAACTTCATCAGCGCTTCCGTGGTCCAATGGAACGGCAGTGCGCGGGCAACTACTTTCGTCAACTCCAATATGTTGAAGGCCCAAATAACAGCCGCAGATGTGGCCACAGCAGGAAATAGTCCGTTAACGGTGGTCAATCCGGCACCCGGCGGCGGTACTTCTAACGCTGTTAACTTCACGATAGCAAGCACCAATCCATCACCAACCCTGAGCACTCTAACGCCAAACAGCGTATTGGCAGGTGCTTCAGCCTTTACGCTTACGGTTGGTGGATCCAGTTTCATTCCCGATTCAAAAGTTCGCTGGAACGGAGCTGACCGCGTAACTACGTTTGTGAATGCGAACCAGTTAACGGCACAGATCACTGCGGCGGATATAGTTGCCGCTGGTACGACCCCGGTAACGGTATTTAATCCCGCGCCCGGTGGTGGGACTTCCAGTGTTGTTAACTTCACAGTCAATAATCCGCTTCCAACGATAACTACCCTTTCACCGACGTCCAAGACTGTCGGCTCAGGCGCGTTCACGTTGACAGTGGATGGAACCAACTTCCTTAACACGTCGGTCGTCAAGTTCAACAATGTGGCTCGTGTGACGACCTTTGTGAGTCCGACCCAATTGACGGCTGCGATTCTCGCGTCAGATGTCACCAGTTCCGGTACATACCCGGTGACAGTGACCAACGCGACCCCCGGGGGTGGTACGTCAACGTCAGCCTCTTTCACCGTCGGTAATCCAGTACCCTCGATTAGTAACCTGGCGCCTTCCTCAAAGCTGGTTGGTGGTGCCGCATTTACGTTGACTGTTAATGGAGCAAGCTTTGTCGACGGAGCCGTCGTACGCGTGAATGGCGCCAACCGAACCACCAGTTTCGTCGGTGCGACACAGTTGACGGCACAGTTGGTAGCTAGTGACATTCAAGCCACTGGAACGTTGACGATCACTGTGTTCAACCCGACGCCTGGGGGCGGAGTTTCATCGAGCAGTTCATTGTCAGTAGAGAATCCCGTGCCTGCACTTACGAACATTACACCGTCAAATAAGGTGGCAGGTGATGCGGCCTTCACGTTGACAGTGAATGGCAGCAACTTTGTAGCTGGTTCAGTGGTGCGTTGGAATGGGGCGGATCGCATTACCACTTTTGTAAGTCAGAACCAATTGACGGCTGCCATCACAGCGGCCGATGTGGCTAACGCGGGAACTCCGGCGGTAACGGTTTTCAACCCGGCGCCCGGCGGTGGCACTTCTAGTTCAACCACGCTGACGGTGGTTGGGCCGAACCCGGTACCGTCAATCACCACTCTCTCTCCTGCCCAGGTGGTGGGAGGAAGTGGAGCTTTTGAGTTAACACTTAACGGCACTAACTTTGTCAGCGCTTCCGAGGTCAAATGGAACGGCAGTCCTCGGACAACTACTTTCGTTAACTCAAATACATTGAAGGCTCAAATTACAGCGGCAGATGTCGCCACGTCGGGGAGCGTTCCAGTTACTGTGGTCAATCCGTCGCCCGGTGGAGGAACTTCACCTGCCGTTAACTTTACGATCACGAGTACGAACCCGGTGCCCGTGCTTAGCAGTCTGACGCCAGGTAATGCGTCGGCCGGTGGAAGTGCGTTCACGCTTACCGTCGGCGGATCCAGTTTCACCGTTGATTCAAAAGTACGTTGGAACGGCGCTGACCGAGCAACCACGTTTGTGAATGCGACGCAGCTAACGGCGCAAATAAACGCAGCCGACATAACAACATCGGGCACAGCTTCGGTGACGGTGTTTAATCCGGCGCCCGGTGGTGGTACCTCGAACGTGCAGAGTTTCTCCATTAATAATCCTGTGCCTGGTCTGACGTCGCTTTCCAGCACTTCTGCAGTCGTTGGAGATATTGGATTCACCTTGACTGTTAATGGATTCAATTTTGTGAGCGGTGCGAGCGTTCGATGGAATGGCTCGGCACGGCCAACCACTTTCGTCGATGCGACCAGGGTAACTGCAACCATTTCAACAGCAGATCTTTCTACCGTTGGCCACTTCCCGGTAACAGTGCTGAACCCGACACCCGGTGGTGGAACGTCGGCAAGCATTATGTTCAATGTTGATGCAGCTACTTCGACGAAGACGGCCCAGTTCAGTGTCGCGAGTATGAATTCGAGCGAGTCGGCCGGCGACATTCATGTCACGGTCACTCGTTCAGGAGATCTTTCGACCGAGGCAACTGTTGATTATCACACTGTTGATGGGACAGCGACCGAACGCAACGATTACACGACTGCGCTTGGAACTCTGCGGTTTGGACCAGGAGAATCGGAAAAGACAATCACAGTACTCATCAATGATGACTCGAAGTCGGAAGGGCCAGAGAGTGCATCCGTGGTGCTGTCGAATCCGACCGGTGGTTTGGCTCTTGGAAGTCCATCGGTATTGACATTCGAGCTTACCGACGATGCAGTTGAAACTGGACCAAACATTAACGACGACTCCTCGGCTTTCGTCAGACAGCACTATCACGATTTTCTAAACAGAGAAGCGGATCAAGCTGGTCTGACTTTCTGGACCAATGAGATAGAGAGTTGTGGAGCCGACGCGCAGTGTCGAGAAGTGAAGCGTATAAACGTCAGTGCGGCCTTTTTCCTCTCGACTGAGTTTCAAGAAACCGGATACTACGTTTACCGCTTCTACAAGGCCGCACTGCCGCCTAATCCGACGCGGCCGGAAGGACTCCCACGTTATTCTGAGTTACTCAGTGACTCGCAGGAAGTTTCAAAGGATGTAATTGTTCTTCAGACTGGTTGGCAGCAAAAGCTCCAACAAAACAAGGACAACTTTTCTAACAGTTTTGTGCTCAGACCAGACTTCATCTCGTTGTACCCGAATTCAATGACGCCTGCGCAGTACGTAGACGCTTTAAACGCGAGGGCAGGCGAACCACTTTCACAAACGGAGCGTGACGGTCTGGTGGCTGGTCTAACCGGAGGCGGTGAAACCCGGGCTTCCGTATTGCGCAAGATTGTCGAGGACGACGACTTCAAGGCCCTGGAATTCAATCGGGCGTTTGTGTTGATGCAGTACATCGGTTACCTGCGGAGGAGTCCTGATGACATTCCCGATACGAATCTAACTGGATACAACTTCTGGCTCAACAAGCTGAATGACTTCCACGGTAACTTCGTTCAAGCGGAAATGGTGAAAGCCTTCATAGTATCGGCGGAATATCGGTCCAGGTTTGGTCCATGAGATGACAATAGTAGTTAACGGTCTCAATTAGATTGTCGAAACCTGGTTCCGTATTGGGTCGAAGTCTAGCTGAGGCATACGAGCGCGGCGGGCGGATTGATCTCGCGGAGCCTCTCTACGAGAAGGCGAAGGTTCTTGGTGAGCAAAACAATGATCCAAGTACATCGGTTTTTAAGACCAACTACGAACGCGCTCACGCCAAGTTGAAAGAGACGACTAAGAAACAATAACTCGAGCCGGACGGTCGGTAATCAATTCATCCAATGGTCAGTACCGATTCGCGGTAGCGTCGGGTGACTCTCCAGTCATCGCTAAGTCATATTAGGTCGAGACTCACCCGACGCTACTGCGATCTGTAGCGACCTGTACTACGGAACGTCCAATTTCCAGTCTGGGCCGTTGCCGATCTTCACCACCTTTGTCACGAACGTCACACTCGAGTCGCCGACGTGGCCCGTAACTTCCCAACATCCTGGAGTGGGAAAAATTAAGTACGTTGCCTGAAAACCGCGCTCTCCGTAGCCGGCTGGCACTTGAGATCGCAAAGGAGGCGCTTCACCGTCGAGTCGATGGCCCGTAATCTTCAACTCACCCGAAACACCGCGCATCCACCCGAACTTCATTCCCAGTGCGCCGCTTCTACTGACGAAACCTGCACCACCTGGCTTGAATTCGATTGTTCCGTCTGGCCACAATCCAAACGGTCCAACTGATACTTCGCGATTGCCATAGCTGCCGCGAGCGGGTTTCTCTTCGCTGGCGGCGACGTCATTCGGTTTTGTGACCTCGCATTTAAAGTCCGTGCCCGGCGTTGGTGAAGAAACCTGCTGCCCTTCGCTCGCGACCACGAGCAGCGATAATACGACTAGACCAAAGAGTGTTGCCTGAACACGCATAAGTCAGCCTCCTTTCGGATCGATGATTACTATTAGTTAGACGTACGACGTTCGAATAACTTCCACCACTCAAGTCATCGCGAAGTGACTAATCAACAAAACAAAAACGGCCACCTTTAAGGGCAGCCGTCTCTATGTTATTGAATTGTCTGAACGCGAGGATCAAACCCCTTTACGCTACGAACAAGCATGACGGACAGGTAGTGTCCGGATTTCTGATAGCCCGCCGCGTTTGGTTCTAATCTAAACTCGAGTTGTGCGGCCTCTAACCAGCCTGTAAAGAGCGAGTAGTACTACCGCTCCAACGACGGCGAGCACGAGACTCATTAAAAACCCGGGTCGGCTAAGGTCGTTAGTGTCATTAACGGCACGTCCATACCCAAATAAAGCCTGACCAATAAAACCGCCGATGAGCGAGCCCGCAATGCCCAGGAGGATGGTGATGATGAAACCACCCGGATCCCTCCCTGGCATGAGTGCTTTAGCAATCACCCCTGCGATTAGTCCGAATATTATCCACCCGATTATTGCGATCATCTTTTGCTCCTTTGGCCTCTGTTATCAACCCGGGGCAAACCCTGTACGATTTCCACGCGAAATCTCAGCCCTAAGAGTACTAATGCAAGAAACAAACCACGTTCGCCTTTCACTCTAACCGCTGGTGCGAGGCGTGTGTCTGATAAAGGCGTGGAACTCAGCGAAACGCCTCATGTGCTTGCTCGGGGCAAGTAAACAATGGCCGATGCATTGAGCGTAAGCCACTCCAGAGTTCCACACCGCCACTCATAAAAGGCTGAACATGAAGCCTTAATAAGAAATGTACATCTGATTACGCCTAGCCTCGAGTAACACTCGTACTTATAAACCTCTATTTGAGTGAGAAGGCGTATGCCTAGCGTACATGGTTTCGCGTTGGCGCTAAGACGTGGATTGAAATACAAGCAACTTGACTCCTTAGTCTCCCCAAACCTTCCACTCCTGATTCCGAGTAACTCTTTCAAGAACTTCTTCTTCTAACGCTCGAGCTCCACCTATTTCAATCTGTAACTGTGCGACAGAGAATAGACGCCAGAGATGTTTGTTTCGACAGCGGTACTGCTTTTGCAGCAACCGTTGCCCACTATTAATATCCCATGAGCGCACACGTACCTAAAGTTACCCAAGAGCTGACAAAGATGAAGCGAACACTTCGCCACGTCTTTGGCCTCGAGAAACTGCGGTCAGGTCAAGCCGAGGTGATTCGATCAGTACTAGAGGGTAAGAACACTCTGGCGATAATGCCTACGGGGGCCGGCAAGTCACTGTGTTATCAACTCCCCGCATTACACATTCCCGGAACCACGATCGTGGTCTCGCCGCTCATTTCACTTATGAAGGATCAAGTGGATAAGTTGGAAGATGCAGGTTTGGGCGCCTCGCAACTAAACAGTTCATTGACAACTCGTGAGCAACAGGAAAATCTCGATCAAATCGAGACGGAGAACAACGACTTTATTTTCGTTACCCCCGAGCGTTTTACGAACCACGACTTTCTCGCCAACCTGCGGAAGAAAACGATTGACCTTGTAGTCATTGACGAGGCCCACTGTATCTCCGAGTGGGGCCATGACTTTCGACCCGCCTATCTCGCGCTGGGGAGTGCCATCAAGACTCTTCATTCGCCAACGGTGTTGGCGCTGACTGCTACCGCAACGCCCGAAGTAACTGCCGACATAGAAAAGCAGTTGGATGTGGGAGAGTTTCGTATTGTAAATACGGGAATTCACCGTCCGAATTTGCAATACCAGGTCAAACGAGTAACGAACGAACGGGAAAAGCATGAAGCGCTGGTAAAGGTGCTCGAGGAAACTGAAGGCATTGGGATCATTTATGCTGCCACGGTGAAAACGGTCGATGATCTATACGATTGGCTGCGTAGCTTTGACTTCAAGGTTGAAAAGTATCACGGGCGAATGAAGGCCAGTGAACGCAAAAAGAATCAAGACGCATTGATGGCTGGTGAGCTGAAGGCCATCGTCGCCACTAACGCGTTCGGAATGGGTATCGACAAGGAAGACATTCGCTTCGTCGTGCACTATCAGATGCCAGGTTCGCTTGAGGCCTACTACCAGGAATCAGGACGCGCCGGACGTGATGGTCAACCGGCCTCATGCGTACTTTTTTATCAGCTCAACGATCGTCGAACACAGCAGTTTTTCCTTGGTGGCAAACATCCGAGGTTTGATGACATTCTTGCGGTCTACAACACGCTCGAATTATTAAATGCTGGCGAAACTCCAGTCGAGCTGGCTGCAGTGCAGCAAAACACCGAGGCTGTTGCCGATAAGAAGGTTCGGGTCATCCTTTCCTTCTTGAAAGAAAGAAAACTAGTTAAGG
>DASROI010000445.1:0-2014 GCA_035646955.1 Pyrinomonadaceae bacterium | reverse complement strand
GACCTACGCTCCGGGAAAGGACACAGGGCGTTATTGGGAGGCTGGTGCGTCGAACGTGCACTGGCTTATTGCGGCGGAGAATCAGATCGAAGCAGGTATTAAGCTCGCGTTGGAAAGAGTACGTGCTGATGGAGTTTTCGTTGAAGGCAACAGCTTCACTGAGTTTGTGGATGTCGACGCCTTGATCATGACGCTTCGCGAGAGTGATACGAGAATAAAGCGATCCGCCAAGCGCGCATTAGAAAAAACGTCAGCACTTTATGTGTGGGAGGACGGTGAGTCAACGGAGTTGAAGACTAGATCGCTCGCCGACGGATCCAAGATTAGTAATGACATTACTGCGCGCTGTGCGGCGCTGCCTCGTTATACGAAGGAGAGCTTTTCAGATCTTGTCTCCAGCTTGCGTGTTTTCACTCATTCAGTAGCGGCGTGATTCACCCCTCCGCGATTGTCTTGTTCTAGATCCTCCTTGCTATTATTTCGTTATGCAGTCACTGGATGAATCGTTGAAAGATTGTGAACGCCTGCACGGTCATATGTGTGCTGGTCAGCTGCTCGGTGCGCGTATGGCCATCTTGGGTTGCACTGAAATAGGAATCAATGATCCGAAGGGGCTGGACAGAAAGAAGCTAATAGTCTGGGTTGAAATTGATCGCTGCATGGCCGATGCGATTAGTGCAACCACTGGAGTCCGACTTGGTAAGAGGAGCCTTAAGTATCTTGATTACGGAAAGGTGGCCGCTACCTTTTTGAATTCAGAAACCGGTAGTGCAATTCGGATTGTGGCCCGAGAGTCTTCGAGAGACCTCGCTGATAAACGTCATGCAGAAATCTCGATCAAGAGCGAGCGTCAGTTTCAAACCTATCGTGAAGCTAGCGATGAAGAACTCTTTTCCAAACAGTTCGTGACCGTTGCCTACGGAGAGTTTGATGTTCCAGGCCGTCCACGTTCGCGAGTCTTGTGTTGCAGATGCGGTGAGGGCGTGAACGATGGGCGCGAAGTAAGTGGGCCTAATGGCGAGGTTCTATGCCGGCCCTGCTCATATGGCCGGTATTATCACGATGCGAACTAGTGTCATCCCTGGCAACCCATTTTCTTCTTGCGCATCTAACTCGGCCCGTAGTCATTTCGTTGACTGGGTCACCGTTCCAATGCTTGATTTGGGGGTGGAGTTGACAACTAACGGAATCTCCCTATAATGCCCATTCCCCTGGAGACGGGAATTGACATCGGTTAGGGCGACGAGGCACTTGAGAGGTGCCGCTTTTCTCTTCAGAACTGTTGTGAGAGAGGCGGCGCTTTTGTTCGCTATAGGAACGCGAAAATAGTGTTCGAACGCGGCTTGACAGAGTAAAGTCGATCGGTTACAGTCTCCGTTTGCTTGAGGCGAGTTTAGGACGTCTGTAAGGCAAATCCAAATACAATTTGGAATTGATGTTTGAAAACTAGATAGAGCGTGTCCATATCAATGACCTTTGAGAGTCAAACGTCGAGCGATAAAGCTCGCGTTCAAAACTCTAAAGAAGAGTCATTATCGGATACAACCAGTATCGATAATGTTCCAGAGAACAAATTCTAACGAGAGTTTGATCCTGGCTCAGAATCAACGCTGGCGGCGTGCCTCAGACATGCAAGTCGAACGCGAAAGTCCCCTTCGGGGGACAAGTAGAGTGGCGCACGGGTGAGTAACACGTAGGTAATCTACCTTCGGGTGGGGAATAACAATCGGAAACGGTTGCTAATACCGCATAATGCAGCGGCACCTAATGGTGACAGTTGTTAAAGCGGGGGATCGAAAGATCTCGCGCCTGAAGAGGAGCCTGCGGCGGATTAGCTAGTTGGTAGGGTAATGGCCTACCAAGGCGACGATCCGTAGCCGGCCTGAGAGGGCGGTCGGCCACACTGACACTGACATACGGGTCAGACTCCTACGGGAGGCAGCAGTCGGGAATTTTGGGCAATGGGCGAAAGCCTGACCCAGCAACGCCGCGTGAAGGATGAAATCCCTCGGGA
>DASROI010000444.1:0-17748 GCA_035646955.1 Pyrinomonadaceae bacterium | reverse complement strand
GATTGACGATTACGCCCGATCCTACTCCCTGCACTCGTTGGGGTTGCTGTTGTTGCGGCGCCCGATCGCCGAAGAAGTCGCGGAAATTCGGGTCGTCCATAAATGGAAATTGCTGAGCTGGCCGAACTCGTTCAGTAGATCGAATAGTAACAACCGCCGGTGAAACCCGACTCACGAGATCGGCATACGAGTTTTGATTGGCCACCCCCGAACTAACAACTGGAGCTGGGGAAGCGGGTTGGCCCGAAGACAGGCTCATTAAACCGCTTTGGCCTTTACAAGACGCAAACGAAAAAACTACTAGAAGTAAGCTTAAGAATATATTGACACGGGAGCTTGCTCCCTGACCGGTATAAACGAAATTTTTCATGTCCTCTCTCTTTCTAATCACTCTGGAACACGGGGCGCCAGAAGCTTGCCCTTGGAAGTTTCTTCCACAGTCAAAAGCGTTGAATTTTCCTCCACTGCGGATGTTTTTTCAACCAACCTAAGGCTTCGACTGTAGTTCATTTGGATTCATTTAATGCAGTTTCGGTTTACCGCAGTATTCCTCCCGCCTGCAAATAGAACAGCCGTCGAGAGGGGTAAAAATCTTTTATTTTAGTGTCAGATTGTCGGAACGTGGATTAGCAGTTTATCAAGGCCTATCCGACGCTTGGGGAACGATTTTCCTATGCTATACTCCGCCGGTGAAAACCCGATAAATCCCTGATTTTCTTATTCCGAACGGGGATCAAAATACATCCAATCCGCGGCCGAGAGACGCTTCGCCAGCAAGTCCAGCAAAGGTAGTCAATCGAGGTATGAGGTAAATGCACGGAGTAGATTTCTCCAGTGGTCTTGAAAGCAATTCAATTCTGATCGTCAACGATTTACCCGAGCAGCTCAAGCTCATGGGAACTCTGTTGCGAAAAGCTGGCTACATCGTTTTAACCGCTGAAGATGGAGTGGAAGCCTTCGAGCTCGCGAAAGAGCAGCAACCAAACCTGATTATTAGCGATGTCTCGATGCCACGGATGAATGGCCTCGAATTCTGTTCACGAGTCCGCGAAACCAGGGAGTTGAGGAGTGTTCCAATACTTCTTGCCAGTGCACTCCAAAAAGACACCGAGACCGTCGTTGCGGGACTGCGGGCAGGCGCAGACGATTACCTGGAAGTTCCTTTCGATTCGGCTCGATTGATTGCAAAGGTTGCCCGACTCCTTGAACGCTCGCGGATCGAGTCGAGCTACAGGGATCTCGTCGAGCAGGCGAACGACCTGATTTTTACTCAGGACATGTCAGGCAAACTCACGGGGATCAATGCAGCCGGTGTCAAATTCCTTGGTCGTTCTGAGGGGGAAATTATCGGGCAGTCATTCTTTTCGGCTTTTGGCATCATCCCTGAGAGCAACGGGTTCGCGATAAGTCTAAACGGCGCTGAAGCTCCTTCAGAATTTCGCCACCAGTTTATGGCCCGCTCTGCGGCAGGTGAAGACCGTTGGCTGGATCTGATCGTCTCGCCCATTCGTGATCGGTTTGAAGAAACGGTCGCGTTTCGTGGGTTGGCCCGCGACATCACCGATAGGAAGCAGTTTGAGGAAGCGTTACGAGACTCTGAAGAACGTTACCGACTACTTTTTGAAACCACCCCGCAACCTATCTGGGTTTACAACGAGGACACATTTAAGTTTGTAGCTGTCAATGAGGCGGCCACTCGCATTTACGGTTACTCGCGTGAAGACTTTATGTCGATGACCCTTAACGATTTAAGGCCTCAGGAAGATATCCCCACCCTATTGATCAAGAGTCAAATAGGGCCCGATGAACTGGTCATCTCAAGTCCCTGGCGTCATCAGACGCGGGAAAGGAAGATCATCTACGTTGAAATGAGTTCGCACCCCGTTGTGTTCGACGGGAAGAACAGCAAGCTGGTCATAGTGAATGATGTCACAGAGAAGAAACTGCTTGACGAGAAACAGCAAAAATTGCACACGTCATTGCAGCAGTCTGCCATGGAGTGGCGGCAGACCTTCAATGCCATCGATTTCCCGGTCTTGATAGTTGATCTTAGCGGCACTATCCGGCGAGCAAACGAGGCAGCCGAAGAAACGGTAGGAGTCGAAGCTGATCAAATAATAGGGAAATCATTATCTGAAGTTGCCGACACCGAGCCCTGGAAAACAGCCTCTGAACTGATCGAGGTAGTCAAAAAACAGCAGTCGCCAGTTTCTGAAGAAGTTAAAGATCAAATTAGCAAAAAAACGTGGGCAATCACACTTTATCTAATCAACGAGTTTGGATCGGTCGGGGAGCGGGCGATCTTAATCGCCCAGGACATCACCAAGCGCACCGAGCTTGAAGCGTCTCTGCGTCAGAGCGAAATGATGTCGTTGCTTGGTTCGCTGGTCGCTGGAGTCGCACACGAGGTTCGGAATCCGCTCTTTGGTATCTCGTCGATCCTGGATGCCTTTGAAAAGCGGTTTAGCGACCGGACGGAGTATTTGCGGTACACCAACGTTTTGCGCGATGAAATCGGTCGGCTGACGTTGTTGATGGAAGAGTTGTTGGAGTACGGCAAACCGTTTCGCCGGGATTTCTATCTCGTGCCGGTCTCAGAAATGCTCGCTCGTTCCGTGAAGGCCTGTTTACCGGCTGCGGATCTGGCTCACGTCAAACTCGAGATGAACGTGGCGGATTCCTTACCGAAGTTACGAATAGACCGTCGGAGACTATTAAAAGTATTCGTAAACCTGATCGAGAATGCCATTCATCACTCGCCACCTGGGGGTATTGTAACGGTGGACGCAAAGCGCCTGACTGAGGGTGAGCAAGATTGGATCGAGTGCACTGTTAAGGACGTCGGTCCCGGAATCATGGACACAGATATGTCGAGGATTTTTGAGCCATTCTTTTCAAAACGCCGCGGCGGAACAGGATTAGGATTGGCAATTGCTCATCGAATCATGGATGAGCATGGTGGACAGCTCTTTGCGGGCAATAATTCTGAAGGCGGCGCATGCATGACTACCAGGTTTCCAATCGAAACCGAGGGAGAGTAGATGGCCAGAAATAAAATTCTGATCGTTGATGATGAATCTGGCGTTCGGTTTGGCATCCGAGATTTCCTTGAGCAACAGGGATTTGAAGTCGATGAAGCCGATAGCTGTCAAGACGCTCAGCATACCTTTCGTACTTCACGGCCAGACATCGTCATTGCCGACTACATGCTGCCTGACGGAACTGCACTCGATCTAATTCCGCGGCTGAAAGACATTGATCCAGACATCCCTTTATTAGTTTTGACAGCACATGGATCCATCGATCTGGCTGTTCGTGCGATAAAGGAAGGCGCCGAACAGTTTCTTACAAAGCCACTGGAATTACCTACCTTACAAGTTATTTTGCAACGGCTACTTCTTAAGCAGCGTAATCACCATAAGCAGCTTGCAAGCAAGACTCGCCAGGTGCGGTCTGCGATGAATCCATTTATCGGGACTAGCGCGCCGATCCGCGCTCTCGCGGAACACGCAAAAAGGATTCTGACTAGTGAAAGCCCAGTCCTAATTCTTGGAGAGACAGGAACGGGCAAGGGTGTTTTGGCCAGGTGGCTTCATGAAAACAGTCCCCGGGCCGAAGAAGCGTTTGTCGATCTTAATTGTGCTGGACTTTCGCGCGAGTTACTCGAAACGGAATTGTTCGGTCATGAGAAAGGTGCTTTCACAAGTGCCACCGCTTCTAAGCAGGGTTTGTTCGAAGTGGCCCATCGCGGCTCTATCTTTCTCGATGAGGTTGGTGACGTAGACCTTCAGATACAACCAAAGCTGCTAAAAGTCCTGGAGGAGAAGCGTTTTCGCAGAGTCGGCGACGTCAGGGATCGCCAGGTGGACGTTCGATTGATCGCTGCGACACACCAGGATATGGGCCAACTGGTCCGGGACAAGCGTTTTCGCGACGACCTGTACTTTCGGATCAGCACGATTCCTTTATCGTTTCCCGCCTTGCGCGAGCGTATTGAAGACATTCCAACGATGGCCCAATATCTTCTGGATAAGCTGTCTGCGGATCTTGGCCGGGGTGAGATAAGCTTAGACGACGGATGCATGAAAGCTTTGCAAGCTTATTCCTGGCCAGGAAATGTTCGAGAATTGCGTAACGTAATCGAACGCGCGGTCCTATTAAGTGGCCAGAAAACAATCAGCCTTGAAGATCTGCACTTTGATGGTCATAGTAGTGTCGGAGCACCTTTCCTCGATTCCCGCCTAACACTCGTCGAGCTTGAAAGACAGCATATTGAACGAGTTCTTCAGGAAGAGCAGGGTCGCGTCGAAAAAGCGGCCAAGAGATTGGGAATACCCCGCAGTTCGCTATACCAAAAAATCAAGAAACACCGCATACCTACGTCCAGAGTCTAGAACGTCAGTCTGAGAACTGGACGCTTATGAGGTTTTGGGACGAAGTTTGGCGATATTTGGCCCAAACGCCCCTTTCGACTCCGTGGCCTGGATTTTGCTGAGAGAGGGCACGTGCCAAATACGATATAGCTCTCTTTTTCCCAAGAGAGAGGTTGGCTGAAACTCGTCAGAGCCACGCACTTGCCCCGCAACGCTCTTCCGACGTTGACGTCCCCGAAGTTAATTTAAGGCTAAGGAAGGCTGTTTCCATGAGTATTCTCAAGAAAGGTTGTCTTACCATCTTCGCGGTTGCCGTGATGCTAATAAGCATTTCAGGTGTTAAGGCGGACCCAATCTCGGTATGCACCGGCCCCGGTTGCTCCACAACTAACGTTTCTGGAACCATCGTCGCCGGAAATGGTACTGTTACCATTACGCTTAATAATAACCTCACCAATGCCCAGGTAGTCAGCGTGATCCAGAATGTAAGCGCTGTTTACTTCCAGGTCAGTGGTTACAATCTTGGCGCCGTTTCTCTGTCAGGCAGCAACAGCACCCAATCCACAAACATTGATGGTTCCGGCAACGCTGTCCTCGCCGGTGCGGTTAATCCAACAGGGTGGGCTGCTGGTCACAGTGGTGCAACGATCACAGCATGTGTGATTTGCGCCTTTGGCATTAGTTCACCAGCTGGGCCAGACCAGACGATAATCGGCGGAACAGGCAGCGGCGCTTATGCGAATGCCAACGGCAGTATTGCCGGAAATGACCCGCATAACCCGTTTCTTGCAGGAACCGCAACTTTCACGCTGGTAGTACCGGGAGTTACGGTCAATTCGACATTTAGTAATGTAGTAATCCAATTCGGTACTGAGGCCACGCCGCCGACGTCATCTCCGACGCCGCCGACGTCGGTACCAGAACCGGCAAGCATGCTTTTGTTAGGAAGTGGTTTGGTAGGTGCGGCTGCCAGTATCCGACGGAGACGCCGTCAATAACGGCTCTCTTTTCATATTTACTGGTCCTGGCTGTGCCCGGCCAGGACCAGTAAGGGTAGCCTCTCACGAGGTAACGTTGAGTGCGCATTCGAGCTTCTGATCTTTTGAAGTCTCATTCAAGGGAAGGACAAAGGAGTCAACAATGAGCAACCTCTTTAAGATGTCGTTCATGGCCCTGCTAGTAGCAGGCTTCATGGCATTCACGGCATCTGCCACGAAAGCAGACACTGTTACCTTTACCACTACCGGAACGTTCAGTGGTCTAAGTATTGGTGGATCTGCAGTTAACGGAGCTACAGTTTCGACGGCGACTTTTGATGCAGGTGCTGGCAACAGCATCGCGATAAAGTTCACCGGTTCGAACCAGTCGATATTGGTTCCACCCCAAAACGGCGGTGTTAGTCTCGGCATTTTCACAACAGCCTTGACCGGTTCGGGAGCAAGTGGATCTGGTATCTTAACCCTGACAATTAACCAAACCAGCCCTACTGGGGGATCGGATTCCTTTACCGGAAATCTGAGCGCCAACTTCGTATTTAGTGGCGGTGGTCCTGCGGGTGGATCGGGTCTGGTAGTGTTTTCTCCAGCGAGCGTTACTATCGGAGCGGTGACCTATACACTGTCAAACAGTGGACAAGTCACACTGAGCGTTCCGCCAAATAATACCGGAACATTCAGCAGCCCCGGTAATTCGGTGGAGGCTACAGTCGTCGTCGCTTCAGCGGTGCCGGAGCCAACCAGCATGCTGTTGCTCGGTTCGGGCCTGATTGGTTTGGCTGGCGCAGCGAGACGTAAGTTTCGCGGAAGTAACTAACCAGCAGCACGATCCTGTTCGCAGGGTCGGACCATTCGCGGAATAGAACTATGCCGCTGAGGGATTAGACAGTGGCAGAGGAGATCCTAAACTAATGCAGCTTCAACCAACAATTGTTCCTCTCGACGATCAGGGGAAGATTTATGCCCTCAAGGATGAGAAGGGGAATACGATTGGAACTGGCACTCGTGAAGTGTGCGAAGTTCTGTTGTACATAATCACGAAACCCGCCTCGCCAGGCGTGTCAGGGAAGCTGAATTCTCCGGCTCCACAACGACCCAACGTGCGGGCCGCGATTGGCATTTGAAAACTGGGTCAGACAGTTGGGATTCGGACTCGTAACTGAGTCCCGACTGTCTCGGCCTATCGTTATCTTCGGGAGAGAGAACGGTGGGTTGGTGCGGGGAGAGGTTTGGGATCAAAAGCCAGACGGCTGCGAAGTCTCGTTGGCTTGTTTTGGCGGTTAACGCTCACACGGCACGAAAATTAAACCCCTCCTTTTCGCTTTACGATTCGCAAGTAAGGATAAGACCACTTTGTGTGTTCGTTGCTTCCTCGGGAAGCGACAACTCGAATCGCAGGCATGCTTGTTCAGGTTAAAGGACCAGTATTACCGATTTGATTTTGGGTCAAGTTGGAGTATGCGGATTAATTAGTTCTAAACAGGTACGAACGTTCAAGGTGGCCCGATCGACTTTACGCGTTATGACTCGTGCTCTTCAGTTTCAACAAGATTTGGATGGAGCCAGGTCTGCTTCTCACGGCAGACTTGGGGCATTGAAAAAAGTTTCAGGCAGACTGAAGCGGATGTGGACCGGTAAAGATCCTGAAGGAGCTTCAAAAAATAACAGTCCGCGAATTCTCGTAGTTGATGACGAAGAATCGATCTGTTTCTCAATGAGTGAGTATTTCTCTTTGCAAGGGTATAAGGTCGATACGGCAAACGAGATTGATGAAGCAGAGAAGTTGATCGAGTCGACTCCCTATAAAGTGGTCATCCAGGATCTGCGGCTCACGAGCGCCAGAGGCCCCGAAGGATTAGAGATTATCAAGTTCATTCGAGACGTCACACCCCAGACCAGAGTTATAGTATTAACAGCTTACGGCTCTCTGGAAATGGAAGAGGAAGCTCGACGCTGCGGCGCTGACGCTTTCTTACGAAAACCTAAGCCCCTTTCCCAGGTGGCCCAGGTAGTTCAAGGCCTGCTGGAATCCCCTCCAAAGCAACATATGAGACCCGCCTAACGCCAGGTTTCAGTGAAAATCGTGTGAAGCTGCGGCCGCCACTTTAAAGGCGAGGGGTTGTATGCTACGAGCTTTTACTGACACTACATTATCCTGATTTTGCAAAATCCCATCTATAAGTAAAAAAGGGTGGTCCACCAGAGCGCTCCGGTTTTGCTCAAAAATCTGCGGAGTGACAATGATATTGCTTACTCCAGTTTCATCTTCAAGGGTAAGAAAAACAAATCCTTTAGCAGTTCCTGGCCGCTGTCTGACAATTACCCAACCGGCAACACGTACAGAAGTCCCATTCCGCAGTTTTGCAACATCAATTGATCGCAAGGCCCCAAGTTTGTTTAGTTCCGTCCGATGATAGGCGACTGGGTGTTGGCCGATTGTTAAGCCTGTACCGCGAAAGTCAGCGTCGATTCTTTCAGGCAAAGTCATGGGTAGCAAAGGAGAGTGTTTGTCTTTTTCCGCCATGGTTTCATATAGCTTGCCGGGTGAGCGAACTACTTTTTCAACCTGCCATAGTGCATCACGTCTATGAATAGTTAATTCAGGAGTATGTGATTGAATGAAGTTTAAAGCCCCTACCGCGCTGAGTTTTCTCAGTTCGTCTTTACGCAGTTCCGGCACTCGAGTTCGCAAATCAGCAATGCTGTCAAAAGGTTTAATGACCCGCTCTTTTTCAATCGCCACCCCTGATTGTTGACTAAGACCCTTGACGTACTTCAGACCTAAGCGAAGTGATAGTTTTGCTGGTTGAGACTCGTCAGGGTGGGACTCTTTTTCAATCGTACAGAGCCAGTTAGAACAAGTAATGTCGATCGGTAGAATTTTGAGTCCATGTCGCTGCGCGTCCTTGATGAGGGTAAAAGGTTGATAAAATCCCATTGGTTGATTATTAAGAATCGCTGCAGAAAAAGCCGCAAGGTAATTACATTTTAGATAAGCGCTGGCATATGCTATCAAGGCAAAACTGGCGGCATGCGATTCGGGGAAACCATACAGAGCAAACGAGCTGATTGACTGCACTATTTCTTCTTGAGTTTTTCCCGCAATGCCGTTATTTAAGAGTCCGCGACGTAACTTAACTTCAATCTCTTTCATACGGGCCTCTGAACGTTTAAAACCAAACGCACGTCGTAACTCTTCGGCCTCACCGCCGGAAAACCCAGCGCAGATCATGGCCATTTTCAGCAGTTGTTCCTGAAAAAGCGGTACTCCCAAAGTTCTTTTCAAAACTGGTTCAAGTAAGGGATGGGCATAAGTGACTGCCTCTCTGCCTTGTCTTCTTTTCAGATAAGGATGGACCATATTGCCGACGATTGGTCCCGGCCGAATTATGGCCACCTGAACGACAATGTCATAAAACTTCTCGGGCCGCAGTCGTGGGAGGCAGGACATTTGGGCGCGACTTTCCACTTGAAACATCCCAATGGTGTCAGCTTTTTGCAATGCGGAATAAACCGCCGGATCATCAGGAGGCAAATGGGCCAGATCTACTTCTTCATTGTAAGAATCTCGAATCAGCTGGATGGAATCTTCAAGGACGGCCATCATTCCCAGGCCCAATAAATCGACTTTAATCAGTCCCAGATCGGCACAATCTTCCTTATCCCACTGAACCACTACTCGTCCTGGCATTGCGGCTGGTTCAAGTGGGACCACGGCATCCAGTTGCCCCTGGCAGATCACCATGCCCCCGGAATGTTGTCCGAGGTGTCGCGGTAAATCCTGGACCAACTGGTAAAGTTGAAAAAATTTCTGGATACGTGGATTACGCAGATCTAAACCAGCTTCGCGGAACTGCCGTTCAGTTGTATCTTTGGGATCTTTCCATTCCCAGGTATGTACCAGCCCGGCAAGACGTGAAAGAGTGTCTTCATCAAAATCGAGTGCCTTGCCAACTTCACGTGCCGCGGATCTGCCTCGATAGGTAATGACGTTTGCAGTCATGGCAGCGCCAAGTTTTCCGTAACGCTCGTAGACGTACTGAATTGCCTTTTCTCTTTGATCCCCACTTGGCAAGTCGAGATCTATGTCTGGCCATTCTCCGCGCTCTTCGGAAAGAAAACGTTCAAACAGCAAACCCATGCCAATGGGGTCAACGGCAGTAATGCCGAGTGAATAGCAGACCGCGCTATTTGCCGCTGAGCCACGACCCTGAACAAGAATTCCTTCGCGCCGGCAAAACTGGACAATATCCCAAACTATTAAGAAATATCCTTCGAGCCCCAATTTCCCTATCAATGTCAATTCTCGTTCTAGTTGATTACATGCCTGCGCGTATTCAGGAGTCCCCTTCGAGCCTGTATAACGCAGTCGCGCACCTTCCTCAGTGCGATGTCTTAGAAACGACATCATGGTTTCACCGTCGGGAACAGGATATTTGGGAAATTCATATCCAAGATCTTCCAGAGTGAATTCCAGCCTTGATGAAAGTTGCGAAGTGTTTGAAATAGCTTCTGGAAGATCAGCAAAAAGGTTCTGCATGACCGAGCCAGGTTTCAAATACCTTTCGGAATTCTCAGCCAGCAGTCGACCGGCAGTTTCCAGTTGCACATGATTTCTTATGCAGGTAAAAACGTCCGCGACTTCACGTCTTAATTCCGTGGCGTGTGAGACGCCATTGGTGGCCAGTAACGGCAGGTGATTACGACCTGCGAGCTCAACTACTATTTGATTTCGAGCTTCTTCCTCTCGGTTGAAATGACGTTGAAGCTCTGCATAAACATTGTCCTTGCCAAAAAGTGTTGTCAGCCAATCGATAGCATTCTGTGCCTGGTACGAGCCTGCCGCAGGATTATTGTGTAAGGCGGTGGCTAGTGGACCATCAAAGCCACCGGTCAGGCAGATAAGTCCTTTATGATGTGCAGCAAGTTCGTCAGTTGTTACTACACATTCCTCAGTCGTTGAGTGTTTGGGAACACGTAGTTTCATCAAGGTGATTAAACGGCTAAGGTTCTGATAACCCTCGCGAGTGCGCACCAGAACAGGCACGGAAACAACGGAGTCAGTGAAACGCGGATCCTTGACACTTATTTCGGCGCCGATATGAGCTTTGATTCCGTTTCTTTTAGCGGACAGGTGAAAACGCGGGGCGCCATAAAGGCCATTACGGTCCAGTAACGCCATTGCCGGCATCTCAAACGCCTGGGCCGTAGCAATCAGTTCTTCGGGTACGGAAGCTCCTTCTAAAAAGCTGAAGGCTGAGCGAGCATGTAATTCAATATATGGGTCCACTTTCTATAAAGCCTCAGTCATAGCTACCTTCAACAAACCAGACGCCACTATTTAACTCTCGATAAATACGGTAAAGACTTTGTGTTTCTACATACTGATTTTTAGTGGCAGGTCCGAGTGCGACGTCCCACTCATCACGTGCCCAGTGGTCAGTTCGCCACCAATCACCCGTCGATCGCCATGGACCAGCGAGTCGTACAACTTTTCCGTAAACACTTCGTTGTTTCCCCCACGCACTGATTTCAGCCGGCCAGCCGCGTTCAGACTGAACTACTGCTCGCAAGGGAGGTCTAAACATTCGGAAGCCAAGTCGTCGTCGTGGGTCCGGAGGAATTGTTTGCCGGTTGGTTGCCGTTTTGCGACGTCGCCGGGCATCAAGCTTTGTCGGTAGGGCAAATCTCTTCATGGTGAAGGCGTCGGGACGGTGTGTATCCAACAGTGACGGGGAGCCAATGTTAGTTTCGCCAACTAATTTTGCCAGTCGGGCCAGGGTGAGTTCCAACTTGTCTGGAGCCGGTGCAAGTGGAACAAACAACCCGTTTTGTATTACCCGCGGTTTTACAGGCTCACATGAAATGATCAGGCCAACGACTCCGGCTGGAGGCGGATGCATTTCGGTATCAAGTAACAGCAGTTTCAAAAATACTTTGTGGTCCAACAATGGATGAGGTAGAGATAATTTGCGCTGATGAACAGTTTTATTTTCAAGTGTCATTACTATCAGCAGTTCATTTGTTGCGAGGGCGTAACTGCTTAAGGTGGCACAGAGTTGATTTAACAAGCGCGCATAAATGAATGACAGTGGTTCAAGCTCAGTAATTGGATGATCCAGTTCAATAGCATTACTGAACACGGGAGCCGGTTGTTTTGACTTCAGGTGACGTTTAGTTTTTCCGGCGGCGAGTGCCTGAAGGTGAACTCCTTCCTGGCCCAGCCGTTCGGAAACACCGGTGACAGGTAATGCTGCGAAGGCGCCAAATGTTTGCACGCCCCAGAGTTTTAAAGTCTCGAGGATCTGTTCAGCTTGTTTAGCTTCAACATTGACCAGCGAATACTCGAGAGATTCAATGAGAAAATCCTGGAGGCAGGTTAGTTCTTCTCCCTCAGCTACAAAGCTTATTCCTGGTAAATGAAGGGCAGCATGTATAGCAGTGTCAGGATTTCCAGCAATTGCGACATTGACCCGCGAGTCCAATCCTCCCTGGGCTCGAGGTCTTTTCGCCCGGGCGGCGAGATCAGCTGCAAGTCCATAAGGTGATCCAAACATTAGTTCGCATCCGGCAACATCAAGAGTTACTGTGTTTGGTTTTGTATGCTCTACGACAGGGGAGAAGGCATAGGCAAAATCGATCAGCTCTTCATTAACATTGGAACTGTAGATACAAGCAAACATGTGTTTTCATTAATGGTTAGTAAAAAATATAGGGGTCTCTTTGTCTAAGACCTATAGGACCTATTCCCTATTGGATTGGGACCTATTGGCTTATAGGACCTATTTCCTATTGGATTGGGACCTATTGGACTTATAGGACCTATTCTTTCTCACAAGACTTAGCCGACGCTTACTACTGACTGCGCCTGGAAACGACTTTCATTGAGTCCTGGAATTATCGGTCTGCGACGCTCAATCTTTATCTCATTTCCTCTTAACAGATTTGCATGTGTAACCCGCACTGAAGATTCGGTTTTCAAGGGGGAAGAAAACTCATACACATTGTTTTTAATTACTCCTGCCGTCGCCCATTCACCGGTTGCTTTTAATTCAAGTGTCAGCAATGCGCATGAACGAGTACAGGCCTCCTGAGAAATAACAATTAAGGAGGTGGGCTTGTTCTCTACCGTTCTTCTAAAGCGATACCACCACGATGAAATAATTCGTCGAGCATCTTTGGCTGCTACGTCTCCAATGTCCAAAACGATCAGACCAAAACCTCCTGCATGTAATAGAAGATCCGTTGCCTTGAAGGCGTGTTCGAGATTGTTTGCGCACCTAATCCAAAGTAAACGGTCAAAATCAATCCTTGCATTGGCTGCCGTTGTGGGGGCGAAAACATCACTCGTATCCACTAATGCGCAGATCTCTTCATTGGCAGTGGCCTGGGCCAGCAATGAGAACATCAGACTGGTGCGTCCTGAAGAAACCGAACCAGAGATTTCACTAATAGCGGCCCGGGGAACCCCTCCCGTCAAAGCGTCCACTTCAGGAATCCCGGTTGAGAGCATCGCGGGAGGCAGCTTTTCGTGAAGGCGGAAAGCGTCGCCAAATCTGCCCGCAATCTCATTCTCCAATTCAGTTTTGGAAATTGCTGTTCGCATGATTACATTAAGTTGACAAGCACCAAGGCTGTTCTATAAATGGTTTCCAAAAACTCATAGTTCCTACAAGGGGGCACACATGCCGGCAAAAAATTCGAAATCTGTTGCCAATTCAGCGGCGTTATTAATTCCAAAGCCAATATCGTTATCTTCACTCAAAATAGCGGCTGCCGACTGCCGCGCTTGTGATCTCTGGGAGAAAGGAACGCAAACAGTTTTTGGCGAAGGGCGCCGTCAGTCAAAGCTCATGTTTATTGGTGAACAACCAGGAAATGAAGAAGACTTGACAGGCAAACCGTTCGTGGGCCCGGCAGGAAAACTATTTGACGAAGCGCTTGCAGAAGCAGGCATAGATCGTCGACAGGCCTACGTTACAAATGTTGTCAAACACTTCAAATGGGAGCCCCGTGGAAAGCGAAGAATTCATAAGAAACCCAACTCATTGGAAATCGCCGCTTGCCACCCCTGGCTCGAAGCCGAAGTTGCGCTCATTAAACCTGAGATCATCGTTGCTCTAGGTGCGACTGCAGCCCAAACTCTGCTTGGCCCACAATTTCGAGTCACCAAACAACGAGGCGAATTTTTAGAATCAACTCTTGCTGCTTATGTCATGGCCACAGTCCATCCTTCCTCCATTCTTCGTGCGCCTGATGATGAAACCCGACGACTTGAATATCGTAGTTTTGTTGCTGACTTGAAAAAGTTGTCGCGTGTAATTTCAAAAGCCTCCTAACGTTTGTGTTTAGTCCAGGTATCGTCAAGTCGCTTATCTCGAAACTTCACTGCCTAACCGGTACCACGAGTGAAGACGCCGTGGGAAACTCAGCTTCTCATTCTCCCCAAGCTTTAGCTTGGGGATCATGTGGAACCGATTTCTGGTTGAACCGTTTCAACGGTTTACCCTCTTCACATAAATGGTGATTTATCTTGATCCGTGAAACTGTTAAAACGGTTAGCTAGAATGAACGCATCGCTCACCCCAAGCTAAAGCATGGGGTGAATGAGAGTGTTTCAATACAGCTGAAAATCTCCTCACCTCAAATTCCTGAGCACCTTTCAAAAAAATAACTTGACCCGCCGGCGAATATGTTCGAGAATGTTCGCACGATTTTCGCTTGTCAACGAAAATTATTTAAAGGGTGATTTCACTGGGGAAATGGGGAGAAAAGCGATGCCTGTAACGGCTAAACAGCGACGTGTTTTTGAATTTATTCGGCGTTATATGGAGTCGAATCAGGAGCCACCGACAATTGCTGAGATTGGCCGGCAATTTCAGATGAGTTCATCTGCCAGTGTGCATTCAATTCTGTCAAATCTCGAACGGGAAGGGTTAATCAAAAGAATTCCCAACGTCAGCCGGGGAATCCAGATCATTGAGCAGACGGTTGAGAATGGGGATAAGAATGAAATTCCGCTATTGGGCATTGTTGCAGCCGGACAGCCAATTGAAGCCATTCTTAGTCACGATACTGTAGTTGTACCGGCTGACATGCAGGGCAAAGGTCGCACTTTCGCTCTCCGTGTTCGTGGTGACTCGATGATTGATGAGAACATTCAAGATGGCGATATCATAATTGTCTCTTCGCAAAAGACTGCTGAGAACGGTCAGGTGGTAGTCGCGTTAATTGATGGCAATTACGCAACGGTGAAGAAGTTTTATCGCGAACCTGACTTCATCAGACTGGAAGCAGCTAATCCCCAGTTCAAACCAATTTTTGTAAAGACTCCCGAACGAATCCAAATACAAGGAGTGGTTCGTGGCTTAATTCGCAAATACGAACCATTAGGTGCGATCTGAAATCAAAATGGTGGTCCAAAATAGCGAGGTGGAGTTTATAGGATTTGCACTCACTGATTGCACAGTCAGGATAAATACCATTGCGGCAAAATACCTACGGGCCGTACATCGAACTGCTCTGGAGCTCGCAATTCAAAACCAATTCGGCACCGAAGTTGGCGGCTTCTGGTTAATGGTTACTCAAATCGCACAACTGAGAAAATTGTCATCGTATTATCCAGCTGAAGAGGCGCCTTTTGTAGCGGACGCAATCAACGCCTATTTATCAGCCCAGGTGTCAGATTCAGCAGAGATGTATTTGAAGTGGGCAGAGTAGACGTTACGTTGATGCCTCGGGTATGACATCCCACAAAAGAACGATCCACGAATTACGCGAATTAAAACGAACGAAGCTGAGGACCGCGCACTTGAGCGTTACTGAGAAGTTGTACTGACTAGCTTAACCACTGAATTCTTTTTGCGGTGAAGCGTCACAATAAAACCTATCCCAAATATAATCATCGCGCCGCCTAGTAAGGTGCGCCAGTTAAGTTTCTCGCCCAGGACAATCATGCCCACAATTACTGCGACCACCGGTGTGACCAGCGAGATCAACATCGACTTAGTTACATCAATCTTTCTAACCAACCAGTAATAGAGCACAAAAGCAATCACGGAGCCTACAACTGCGAGATAGACCAGAGAAACGACTGCTCTGATGGTCCACCTGTAATAAACAGGATTACCTTCGAGCGAGATACCGACTACAAGCAATGGAATCAAGCCAAACAACATTTGCCCGGCAGCCATTATTACTGGATCAATATGCTTCGCTCGTGCCTTAATAAGCACATTTGAGTAAGCAACCACCACCGAACTTAAGACTACCGCCACACAACCGGCCAGAGATTTTTTCCCACCAACTGTTAATTGGTTCGAAACTACTACGCCGACACCAATAATTCCCATTACAACGCCAATTACTTTCCTGGTAGTCATTTGTTCGCCGGGTAAATAGAAGTGTGCAATGACTAATCCAAAAGCAGGAATCGTTGCCTGAAGCAGCGCGGCGAGTCCCGAAGAGATATGTTGTTCGCCCCAAAAAATAAATCCGTAGTTAAATGTGAACGACAGTACTCCTGTATACGCAAGAAGCCTCCAGTTCGTGAGCAGCTCAGCAAATGGCAACCTCCTGACGAACAGAATGACAATCAGGATTGCAGAGGCGATGACAAATCTAATTCCCGCAAATGTGAGCGGGGGAAGATCTTCAAGGCCAATCTTGATGAACAGCCACGTTGAGCCCCAAATACAGCAGAGTATTAACCAAACCAAACGCGCTTTCATCAACTAATGTCCTCTTAATAGACGAAGCGGCAAGTAGAAACGTTAAGTGACTGCTTGCCGCTTTAAGAATTTTACCCTATTGGGGTCTGGGATTACGGTTGCGGACTTTCCAATTTGATAATCGCAAACGCAGCACCTGGCGGATCCAGAAGAATTGCAAAGCGTCCTACGCCTGGGATGTCATCGGCCGGTTTCATCACGCGTGCGCCAAGTTCGGTCGCCTTTCTTACCTTGGCATCGCAATCATCGACCGCAAAATAAGTTAGCCAGTGTGGCGGGAGATTGCCCATTTCCGGCGTGATGGCAAACATGCCGCCATTACCTCTGCCTTCATTCTCGAAGATTGTGTACTCCATTGGACCAAATTGCTTTGTATTTTTATTCCATCCGAATACTGATGAATAGAAATCGCCGGCCTTCTCCGTATCTCGCGTGGCCAGTTCGTTCCAGCAGAATGTGTTGGGCACGTTGTAGATTCCTGCACCCTTGTGAGTTCCAGGTTGCCAAAGGGCAAACACAGCACCAGCCGGGTCTTTGATCACACTCATCCGGCCAATAGTAAATACGTCGAACGGTCCATTGAGTACCGTAGCGCCATCTGTTTTAGCCTTCTCGGTAGTTTCGTCGGCACTCTTAACCGACACATAGCTCAACCAGTTTGGTGGAATGCCTTGACCGGTCATGTCGGGAGTCATCTGATAAAGCCCGCCGACGTCTTTTCCATCTAACTGGACCATGGTGTAGACCATTTCCGGGCTGACCGGATTATCTTTAAACGTCCATTCAAACAGCTGCGAGTAGAAAGATTTAGCTGCGTTGGCATCGGTGGTTGCAAGTTCAACCCAACAAAAGGTTCCTGGTTTGAAGTCGGTTGTTTCCTGCATTCGTGCTTCAGTCATTTGAATTCAAGCCTCCTTCAGAGCGCGGAGTTAAAATCACTTGCTCTATTTGGAATTCATCAACAGTTAATTTGGGGAGCCCCGGCTTTTGAGAGTCCTTTCCGGATCCTTGATTTTGTTGATTCAAGGATTGAATAGTTTCATTTTCGGGAAATGTTGCCGGTAAATTTAACATCTCTTCCTTACGATTCAAACCGGTCCGAGATGATCAGATGAAGGTGTTACGACGGGAAGGAGACCAGGTTCGATATGAACCGCAAAGATTGTGTAAAAACTCGGATTCGCGGCCTTTACACCGAAGCATTAACGATTGATCAATACGACAAAAACGAAAAGCGCTACCCCCAGCAAGCTGAAAGTAGCGCAATCCGTTTTCCTATAGTCTGCCGAAGCTTCTTATAGGATGGTAACCGAGCATGTACACGCTTCAGCCACCAAATTTGTATCCCGATTATCAACTGGCGGTCAGTTTGATTTCCGGTCAGCACTCGACTCGTTTTCACAAATCTCACATTCTTGCGAACGCGGTGCCTTTAGGTTTTTGTTTTGGTGGCTTTTCCTCCACCGCCGATTACGCTCCGGCAACGAAGCCTAACTTTCGTTAGACCGCTTTAGCTTCCCTTCGGCGGGTCCTCTCCAAAGGGTGTCACTCGTTTTTATTCGAGTGACTCGAGAAAGTCTCGCAACCTTCTCTAGCTGAGCCTTTCGGCTCCATCTCAGGGCGTCATTGGAATTAACAGTCCGCCTGTCT
>DASROI010000443.1:0-9283 GCA_035646955.1 Pyrinomonadaceae bacterium | reverse complement strand
ATCTCAATTCATTCTTAAAGTTTTCTCAGCGTAATTCAGCTTAAGCATGAAGTTTTTACTTTTTGGGGCAAAAGAGGGTTAATCACGACTTTTGAGGCAAAGCCATCTACAACATAATATGTATTATCAGACCCAACGGATCAGGGAGAAAAGGCTGAGGTTTTTGGAGCTTAACCTGCTCTGCTTAAGCTTAAGGGGGCGTTTTTCGACTCGGGGTGGTCGGCGATTTCGGTAACCACTTGGTGGATTGGTTGAGTCTTCTGCTCCAGATAGCGGCCGTAGTCGTTTGGCAGAACCTTCACGATCTGACGTAGCCCGGATTCCCAATCGTTCGTTATCTCTGTAGCTCGACGGCTGCCGGTGTACTCAGCGTGTCGCGTAATCATCCCACGAACAATTTCAACTTCGCTTTCGTCGTCGAGTGGCAACAATGTCACCATCTCCTGGTTACAAAGCGGCAGGAGCGTCGTTCTGTCGCCGAATAGATATGCAATGCCCCCGGACATTCCCGCCGCGAAGTTCTGGCCGATCTCGCCCAGGACCACCACACGGCCGCCTGTCATGTATTCGCAACCGTGGTCTCCTATTCCTTCTACTACGACATTGGCGCCGCTGTTTCGCACACAGAATCGCTGACCGGCCATTCCATTGATGTACGCTTCGCCGCTCGTTGCTCCGTAAAACGAGACGTTTCCGACTATGACATTCTCTTCAGCCCGGAAAATCGCCTGTTCGGGCGGTCGAACTATGATCTTGCCACCCGATAATCCTTTTCCGATGTAATCGTTTGCGTCCCCCTCCAAAACCATCGTTAGACCCTTCGGAATAAATGCTCCAAAGCTTTGGCCGGCTGAACCAGTAAACTTTAAATTGATAGTGTCGTCGGGTAGACCGGCTGCTCCATACCGTTTTGTGACTTCACTTCCAAGCCGCGTTCCTACAGCTCGGTCGACATTTGTGATCGTCAGTGCTTCTGAAACTGCCTCGCCGGTTGCTAATGCTGGTTCTGACAGCGGAAGCAGTTGCTTAACGTCAATCGTTTCATCAATGCCGTGATGTTGTGCATGTTGTCTATACCGTCCAACGGTATCCGCGATATCTGGTTGATAGAAAATCGCCGACAGGTCCACGTGCTTCGCTTTCCAATGGTCCGTCTGGCGTTTGGTCAAACAATCCGAGCGACCAATCAATTCATTGAAGGTCCGAAAACCCAGTTGGGCCATCAGCTCGCGTACTTCTGCGGCCACAAAATTCATGAAGTTGATTACGTGTTCTGGTTCCCCTTTGAACTTTAAGCGTAAGGTCGGGTCCTGAGTTGCGATTCCTACGGGACATGTATTCAGGTGACACGCCCTGCGCATCACGCATCCCATTGCAATAAGTGGCGCTGTAGCAAAGCCAAACTCTTCGGCGCCAAGCAAGGCTGCGATCACTACGTCACGTCCAGTCTTTAGCTGTCCATCCGTTTCAAGCGTGATTCGGCTTCGCAAATCGTTAAGCAGCAGAGTCTGATGTGTTTCGGCCAGACCCAACTCCCATGGAGTGCCCGCATGCTTGATGCTAGTCAACGGAGCCGCTCCGGTTCCTCCGTCGTACCCACTAATAAGCAAAACATCTGCACGAGCTTTAGCTACGCCGGCGGCGATTGTTCCTATTCCCACTTCCGAGACCAGCTTGACACTTACGCGAGCCTCCGGATTTGCATTCTTCAAGTCATAGATCAATTGCGCCAGATCTTCGATAGAGTAGATATCGTGATGAGGCGGGGGTGAAATTAGACCTACGCCCGGGGTTGAATGTCTGACGGATGCTATCCAGGGATAGACCTTGTACCCAGGAATCTGACCTCCTTCGCCAGGCTTTGCGCCTTGAGCGATCTTGATCTGGATCTCCTTTGCATGGACCAGGTAGTTGCTGGTTACACCAAAACGACCAGAGGCTATCTGCTTTATCGCGCTGTTTCGAGAATCGCCGTTCTCATCGTCAGAAAAACGGTTAGGGTCTTCCCCGCCCTCGCCTGTATTGCTACGACCGCCAAGTCGATTCATCGCGATGGCCAGCGACTCGTGCGACTCTTTACTGATTGAACCAAACGACATTGCACCGGTCTTAAAGCGCTTTACAATCGCTTCCACTGGTTCAACTTCTTCAAGTGGAATGGGATGGCGGTGCGGATCAAAATCCATCAGACTTCGCAAGCTTGAGAATCCATGCGATGAATCATGAACAGCGGCGCTGTACTCTTTGAAGAGTTGATAGTTCCCTTCTCTACAGGCTCGCTGCAACTTGTGAATAACCTGAGGGGTGTATTGATGAGGTGGTCCATCGCTGCGATAGCTGTATTCGCCACCTTTTTCGAGCCGTCTGTTCCCATCCTGACCAGGGTTAAAAACACGTCGATGCCTGGCCGAAACTTCCTCGGCGATGATATCGAGGTCGATGCCGCCCACACGCGACGGTGTCCAGGTAAAGTATTTGTCTACCAACTGCTGACTTAGACCAATCGCCTCAAACACCTGGGCTCCACAATAGCCCTGGGTAGTGGAAATCCCCATTTTCGAGATTACTTTGATGACGCCCTTGTTTACTGCTTTGACGTAATTCCCCGCCGCGACACGAGCTGTAATTGGAAGTGAACCGTCATTGGCTCGCAGATTGATGGCGTCAAAGACCAGGTACGGATTTACTGCCGCAGCTCCATAACCAAGCAAGAGCGCAAAGTGATGAATCTCTCGAACTTCACCGCTCTCGAGTATCAGGCCAACCTGGGTTCGGGTGCCTTCACGGATCAGGTGGTGATGTATCGCAGCGACGGCCAGGAGAGCCGGAATCGGGACCATCTTTGGACCAGCATCACGATCGGAAAGGATTATGACGTCGTAACCGGAAGCGATCGCGGATGACGCGCGCCGCGAAAGATCGTCGAGCGCAGAACGCAAGGAGTCGCCACCGACGCCCGCTTCAAAGAGGATCGAGAGTGTTATCGACTTGAATCCGTTTTTACCCCATGCGCTATCTGAATCGCCCAGCAATCTCAGCTTTTCGATATCTTCGTTTGTCAAAACCGGCGAAGGTATTTTGATCTGACGAGCACATTCAGCCGATGGCTCTAAGAGGTTTGCTTCTGGTCCAATACTGGTGTCGACCGACATGACCAAACGTTCGCGGATTCCATCGATTGGCGGGTTGGTTACCTGGGCGAACAGCTGCTTGAAATAGTTGTAGAGCAATTGCGGCCGATCAGAGACCACGGCCAGCGCCGTGTCGTTTCCCATCGATCCGATGGGCTCTTCTCCGGTGAGAGCCATTGGGTCGATCAGAGCTTTCAAGTCTTCCTGTGTGTAACCAAAGAGCTGCTGTCGAATTTGCGTTAACCCTGGTTGTGGATTGCTTACATAAGGTGGAACCGGCAAGCGATCGAGGTGAACCGTGTTTGTTTCGAGCCAATCGCGATAAGGAAGTGCGGTTTGTAGCTCTTCTTTGAGTTCCTCGTCGTTGATCATTTTGCCCAACAAGGTATCCACGAGGAACATTTGCCCGGGCTTTATGCTGCCTTTCGCCAGAACCTTTTCTGGCGGTACGTCAAGGACGCCTACCTCAGAAGCCATTATCACTGTGTCGTCGTCGGTGACGTAGTAACGTGCCGGACGAAGACCATTTCGATCCAGCATCGCGCCAATGCTGGTTCCATCGGTGAACACGATCGCCGCTGGTCCATCCCACGGCTCCATCAACAGCGAGTGATACTCGTAAAACGCTTTGCGCTCGTCGCTCATGGCGCCGTTTTCCGTCCAGGGCTCCGGCACCATCATCATCATCGCATGTGGTAAGGAACGACCGGAGAGTACTAACATCTCGAGCACGTTATCGAACATGCCCGAATCGCTCGCTTCGGCGTCGATTATCGGGAGCACTTTCTGCAGATCGTCGCCGAAGAGAGTGGATTTGAATCGGCTCTCCCTTGCCCGCATCCAGTTGATATTGCCTCGCAGAGTGTTTATCTCACCGTTATGTGCGATGTAACGATATGGATGCGCCCTGGGCCAACTGGGAAAGGTGTTAGTGCTGAAGCGAGAATGGACGACCGCGAGCGAAGACTTAAACCTGGAATCAGACAGGTCGGGATAAAACTGCGACAGTTGGTTCGCAGTCAGCATTCCTTTATAGATAAGAGTTTTCTGCGAAAGACTGGCGATGTAGAACTTGGCTCGCTGCTCGATATTCGAGAGTTGCACCGCTCGTGTTACCCGACGGCGAATAACGAACAGTTTTCGTTCGAAAGCGTTCTCGTCTTCATCGCCCTTCGCGATGATTACCTGTCGAACCGCAGGCTTTGAGGCGCGGGCTGATGGACCAATTGAATGGTCATTTGTTGGAACGGTCCGCCAACCCAGCACCTTGAGACCCTCTTCGCGAGCAATTTCTTCCAGGATGGTTTCACATATTGTCCCCTCAGTATTAGACGTGGGAACAAACAGCATTCCCACGCCATACGCGCGAGGGTCCGGGAGATCAATATCGAGCTTCGCGAACTCAGTCGCCAGAAACTCGTGTGGAACCTGAGTAAGAATACCCGCGCCATCGCCGGTGTCCTTTTCCGAGCCGCAAGCTCCCCGGTGTCCCAAGCTCGAAAGAACTCGGAGAGCGTTCTCGATGATGCTGTGCGAGAGACGCCCTTTGAGATCGGCTACGAAGCCGACTCCGCATGACTCGTGTTCATTCTCAGGGTTGTAAAGGCCTTGTGCCTGTGGTGGTTCGATTTGAGGGTCACCTCCTGGATGTTTCGCGTGAAATTCAAAGGCCACATCTTTGTCTGTTTCTGGTGCTTCGCTCGCGTTTGGAATGAAGGTTCTTTAGCGGGTAACAAGAAATGTGCCAACTAGACTTATTCGAGACTAATTCCGCGAATTATCGAATTGCTGAGGTTTTTTAGATCAAATAGAAACAGTCGAAGGTCAGTGGCCCGACAAAAATGTCGTGACTCCAGATGGCGCCTACATTCTTGTCGTTCGTGTAGTGAGGTTCCGCTATGAGCACGCCTTAGTGTGGGGATCTTTCTCCCGACCTAACCAATACACCAACAAAAATCGGCTTTTTTCAGCGAGGCCTTCGCTGGTTCGTCGCCCGAGAGGCCGACATTTGTGTCAGAAGATGGGTGTGCGCACACAATTTTGTAGGCCAGGCAGAGTCGTTGTTGCCACATTGGGATTTATCCGCTCATAAAAGTTTTCACTTTGACTCATTAAATTCGGGGCTTCTAAGATGATTCGATTGAAACCACCGGAGTTGGAGACAAATTCATCGGCGCGACTGGCCTGAGCCCGGAGTCACTCGCGGAGCGTTTATCGAGGATTTGGCTTTCTCCAGTCAAACCCAACTCGCGTCTATAACCATTATTGTGAGCTAAAAATCATGGTCGCAACAGAGCAGATCGTTCATAAATCCGCCGATCTACTTTCAAGAGAACGTCGCGAGGTCCGCAAACTGGCAACGCTCGTTGAACTCGGTCGGACGCTTGCCGATACCACCAATCTTCAGAGTGCATTCTCCAGAGCGCTGGAAATCCTGGGCAAGTATCACGGACTGCTTAGAAGTTTTGTGATGCTGCTTGATCCGGACACTGAAAAAATTCGCCTCTACGCAACGTATGGTCTGAATCTGGAGACGGCTCGTCGGGTCACTTACAAAGTTGGTGAAGGTGTTATCGGTAGAGTTGTTGAAAGCGCAAAGCCGGTGGTCGTGCCTCAAACAAGTAAAGAACCGCTGTTGTTGAATCGGTTGCGCGCCCAGGAAGGAAACGGAAATCGAAGAGAGATGAGCTTCTTCTGTATTCCGATTGTGATTGACGGTGTCGCGATCGGGGCCCTCGGCGCCGACAGAATCTACAGACTTGATCGTGATTACGATCGAACAACGAAATTTCTGAGCGTGATCGCTTCTATGTTGGCCCAGGCGCTCAAGGTTGAGCAACATGTAGCCGCCGACAAAAAGCGGTTGGTCGACGAGAACATTCATCTCAAGCAGGAGTTGCGTGAAAAGTATGACTTCAGCCGCATCGTCGGTAACTCGAACCCAATGCGGAAGGTCTACGAACAGGTGACGCAGGTTGCTCGCACCAATACAACAGTCTTATTAAGGGGAGAATCAGGCACCGGCAAGGAAATGGTTGCCCACGCTATACATTACAACTCTCTCAGAACGAACAAGCCGTTTGTAAAAGTCAGTTGTGCTGCTCTGCCCGAAACTCTGATTGAGTCTGAATTATTTGGTTACGAGAAAGGTGCTTTTACCGGAGCTCAAGCTCGCAAGAAAGGGCGTTTCGAGTTAGCCGACGGAGGCACTCTATTTCTCGACGAAATAGGCGACCTTAACCTGTCAACACAGGTGAAGCTATTACGCGTACTCCAGGAACGAGAGTTTGAACGTCTCGGGGGTACCGAGACAATTCGTGTAAACGTTCGTTTGATCGTAGCGACGAATAAGGAGCTCGAGGCAGCGATTTCCGAAAGTCAGTTCCGCGAGGATCTCTACTACAGACTGAACGTGTTCACCATTTTCATGCCACCTTTAAGAGAACGTAAACCTGACATTCTGCTGCTTGCTGAACACTTCGTAGAAAAATTCGAACACGAACACCATAAACATATAAAGCGCATCTCAACTCCCGCAATAGACATGTTGACCAGCTATCACTGGCCCGGCAATGTTCGAGAGTTAGAGAACGTCATCGAGCGTGCAGTGCTGGTTTGTGACTCAAACGTGATCCACGGACACCATCTTCCACCTTCCCTGCAAACCGCCGAAGGCTCAGACACGGTAACACGTCTGTCATTAGCGACCGCGATGGAGGCCTATGAACGAGATCTAATTCAGGATGCGTTAAAGACGTCTCGGGGTAACCGGGCGAAGGCTGCAAAACTGCTCGACACTACTGAGCGAATCATCGGTTACAAGGTCAAGAAGTACCGCATCAGTTGCGACCGGTATCGTACTTAAAATGACGTAACACGGTGGTAAGACTTGTTTGAGAAACTGCTGTTCATATCAGCACCGGCATTGCTTGCAAGGAGGACAAAGGGTGGTAACGAAATCGGTTAAAGCGGGATTTTTAGAAAAGCGTTCGAGAAAGCGGACGGCACGGCAATCGAATGCTATTAGCGCTTCGAACGTGACTGCCGTGCCGGGTCAAACTACCCGTGAATTGCTGCGCATTGTTCGCGCATCTCAACCAATCCCTCGAGTGGCTGTCGCACGACGCCTCGGGGTGCATCGTCGTAGAATTACCGTGTTGGTTAAACCGCTTCTGGATTCGGGTGTGCTTCGAGAAGGATCTCCCGACCGAACAATTTCACGTGGTGCGGGTCGACCGCCGATTGGTCTGCTTTTTAGAACAGAAAGTGAGTTTTTGATTGGAGTAAACATCGGCGACGGCGAGACTAGAGTCGGCGCCGCAACTGTTGATGGAAGACTGTTGTCTGAAGAGAAGTTC
Organism: Pyrinomonadaceae bacterium; assembly: GCA_035646955.1. Classification (GTDB taxonomy): domain Bacteria; phylum Acidobacteriota; class Blastocatellia; order Pyrinomonadales; family Pyrinomonadaceae; genus PSRF01. Next base: position 1,794 of record DASROI010000443.1, on the reverse strand, counting down.
CCTACCCCACAAGACCCGGAAACGGCGTTGGACCAGATTCGCGCCGCAATTGAGGCCCAACAGAAAGCAATGCCCGAGCGGCAGCTTGCAGTCATTGGTATCAGCGTCCCCGGTCCAACCGACGTTGAGCACGGACTATTGCTCTATAGTCCAAGACTCGGTTGGCGTAATTTATCGATCGCTGAGACGCTGGGAGTCAAAGTACCAGTGATCGTTGAGAACAATGCCACGGCGGCCGCAGTGTACGAGTCGCAACGACGCCGCGGACGTAGTGCCGGAGGTGATTTTGTCCTGGTGCGTGCGGGAACAGGTATAGGTGTGGGTTTGGTTATTGGCGGTGATGTATTCCGCGGTACAACCCCCGCAGATATCGCTGGCGAATTTGGTCACATGACGATCGTGGCCGGCGGTAAGTCTTGCCCCTGCGGCAACTATGGCTGTTGGGAGCGATATGCATCCGCTGCGAGCGCCGTTGAACTATACACTGGCGATACTCATCGAGCGCGTCTTCGCTCCAGTTTACGCTACACCGATCTGGTCGCCCGGGCCCGCGCAGGCGAGCGTCGAGCGGTTGTGACACTTGAGCGAGTAGGCAGTCATCTTGGCATTGGCATCGCTAATGTAATTTGCGGTCTTGGCGTACCCAACATTGTCTTAAGTGGAGAGTTGGTGCATGGTTGGCAATTCATCGAAGCCTCGGTGCGGTCGGCTATCGGGATGTCGCTTTGCGGTCGTCTTTCTCAATGGACATTGGAAGCTGGGGAGACACATGGAGCGGAGTTAGGAGGCGCTCTCGAGGTTGCTATCGAGCATTACCTGCTAACGATTGTAGGCAAGAACCAGGTGGCCGCTTAATTACTCCGACCCGTCAGCAGCGTGCTTACGAAGCACCTTTAGAAATGCGGCAGCCGCCGGTGAAAAACTCGCCGATCTCCTGTGCGTGGCCCAAAGCGTCCGGTTGTGCGTCAATCCGCGAACTGGAACCGTCACTAAAACTCCACGATCCAACTCTTCACGAACACACATACGCGGAACAAAGGCGAGGCCGACGTGCTTTTGCACAAAACGCTTGATAGTTTCGATCGTCGCAAGTTCAAGAGCAATATTCAGAGGCGTATGTTGCCGGGCAAACGCTTCGATGACTTTCATGCGAGAGCCTGATTTCACGTTATGGGCCACGAATGACTCCTTGCCCAGGTCCTTAATCTTCACGGATGAACGATTCGCTAGTTGATGCTTTGGACTCATTATCAGAATCAGCTCGTCGTTCAAGACCGGAAATGCCTCCAGATCGCGGTCTGAGGGTTCAGAGGCCATCAATGCAAAATCAACATTTCTATCGAGCACTTCTCGCGGCAATCGACTGGAGACATGGCGGTAGATTTCGACCTTAACTTGGGGATGTTGATCGCGAAAAGACAAAATTAGGTCAGGTAACAAATAAAGCGAAGTACTTTCGTTTGCGCCAACCCGGACGCGACCTCGCTTGAGGCTCTGCAATTCCGTAATTGCCTGTCCTACTTCATCCCTAAGAGCGAGGATTCTCTGTGCATAGTCGTAGACGACCTGGCCCGCATCGGTAAGGACCGGTATTTTTTGGGTTCGGTCCAATAGCGGGAGCCCTATCTCTTCTTCCAGCCGGCGAATCGCAATGCTGACAGCTGGCTGGGTACGAAAAACCCGATCAGCGGCTTTAGAGAAGCTTTTTTCCTGAACTACCTTAGAAAAATATTCGAGTTGGGCCATTTCCATATGATTTCTCCGTTCATCCAGACTCACATGCGGATGAATGAC
>DASROI010000442.1:0-15443 GCA_035646955.1 Pyrinomonadaceae bacterium | reverse complement strand
CTACAGTCCACAATTCAATTTGAGTCTTGGCCCGCTCTGCCCACCTTCCCGACTGCGGGATTCTGGAATTTGAGTCTCTGCCCTTCCCAACTGCGGGATTCTGAAATTTGAGTGACTGCCCACCTTCCCAAGTGCCAGGATTCTGGAATTTGAGGTTGCAGCAGCTCTGCTTATCTTCCCAGCTGCTATCATTCTGGAAGTGTATATTTCGGAGACTTGGGTTCTCCTTGCGCAGATTTCGGTGGCTTTGCTATTATCCGGCTTCGATGTTTGCTTAAAGGCAGGAAATATCTGCCATTTCTAACTTTTGATAGGACGCTCCAGAAGACCTTCGTTATGAATCGAACATACACTCGATTCTTTATCTTTTAACACCGACCCGCCACACGTGCGGGCGCGCAACGAAGGCGCTCCTATCGAATCCGATCGACTGAAGTTAGTAAATAGTGAATCGAAAATCGTTGGAGTTGGTCCTTCGGCCTCGGGACAAAGGTCTCTCTAGCTGTCCGTGGCGCTCCTTATTGGAGCTGAGGGCCATATAGTGTCAATTGGGTTAACCAGTTGATTCTGCTGGCGTTTTTAAATGAGTGAGATAAACGTACAACTAAAAGACGGAGCCTCCGCAGTCTTACCAGACTCTGCAACGGTCGCCGAGGCCCTGAAGAAACTCGATCGCGACGTGGCTAAACAGGCTCTAGCTGCCAAGGTTGGAGGCCATGAAGTTGATCTCGCCGCGCCATTGAGCGCGCTTCCTTCAGAAAACGGCGGGTCCGAGAATTCTGTGGTTCAGATTGAACCAATAGTTCCCCAAACCAGAGACGGATTAGAGGTCCTTCGGCATTCCACCGCGCATTTGCTGGCGGCCGCTGTCCTGGATTTGTTTCCCGGTACCAAACTGGGAATTGGACCAGCTTTGCTCGACGATCCGCGCTACGGCTACTTTTACGACGTAATCGCTCCACGTCCTTTGACCGAAGCCGATTTGCCGGCCATCGAGAAACGGATGAAACAGATTGCCAGTCAAAATCTGGCATATCGCCGCGAAGAGATTGGTAAAGCCGATGCGCTAAGAGTATTTGGCGAGCGCGAAGAGCCGTTAAAGTGCGAGCTCATTGACGAGAAAGCCGGCGAACGGGTAAGTGTTTATTATATTGACGGCTCGCCGTTCATTGATTTTTGTCTTGGCCCACACGTTCCGAATACCAATAAGCTCCGAGCCTTTAAGTTACTGTCGCTGGCCGGCGCTTACTGGAAGGGCGACGCTTCTCAGCAGCAAATGCAGCGCATCTATGGCACGGCCTTCTTTTCTCAGGAAGAGCTCGATGCCTGGCTGAAGCAGCGAGAAGAGGCCGAAAAACGGGACCACCGGCGCCTGGGACGCGAACTCGATCTGTTTTCGATTCAGGAAGATTACGGTCAGGGCCTAATCTTCTGGCATCCGAAGGGCGGCGCCATTCGGAAGGAGATGGAAGACTACCTGCGCGAAGAGCTTTTGAAGCGCGAGTACGGTCTGGTCTTCACGCCGCACATTGCCAAACGTGATCTCTGGTTCACGAGTGGCCACGAAGAGAACTACGTCGATTCGATGTTTTCACCGATGGAATTTGAAGAACAACAGTTCCGGATTAAGCCCATGAACTGTCCGTTCCATATCGGCATCTATAAATCGGCCCAACGCTCTTATCGCGAATTACCGCTGCGCTACGCTGAGCTAGGCACTGTCTATCGTGCTGAACTTTCCGGTACCTTGCACGGCCTAACGCGAGTGCGGGGTTTCACGCAGGATGATGCCCACATCTTTTGTACTCCCGAGACGATTGGACAGGAGATTCTGGGTTGTATCGATTTTGCCTACAACCTCTTCCAGGTTTTTGGTTTCAAGGACATCAAGGTTGAACTGAGCGTGCGTGGTAACGATCCCGACGCTCATTACCTCGGTTCCGACGAAGACTGGGAAAGTGCCGAACGCAATCTCGTCGATGCCTTAAATAGTCGGTCAATTCCATACGAGCGCATCGAAGGCGAAGCTGTTTTCTATGGACCGAAAATCGACATTAGAGTTGAAGACGCGATTGGTCGTAACTGGCAGCTGACGACCGTCCAGTTTGACTTTAACCTCCCGAGGAGATTCCAGCTGGAATATATTGGCGAGGATAACAAGCCACATCAGCCGTTGATGGTCCATCGGGCGCTCTTCGGTTCGATGGAACGATTCTTTGGCGTGCTGATTGAGCATTATGCCGGGGCATTCCCGATGTGGTTAGCTCCGGTACAGGTAGCAGTCCTGCCGATCACGGATCGTGTCAACGGTTATGCAGAAGAGGTAACAAAGGAACTTCGCAGTCTCGGTATGCGAGTAGAGTCAAATCTCCGCAGCGAGAAAATCGGAGCGAAGATCCGAAATGCACAGCTGATGAAAGTACCGTTCATGCTCGTTCTGGGAGATCGGGAAATGGAGCAAAGGGTAGTAGCTGTGCGGGAACGAACCCAGGGCGACATCGGTGTGATGTCGTTGGCTGAATTTGAAACGATGGCGCGCAAGTTAATCACGACGCGCGCCCTAACTAATCAATAGTCAAGGGTCCATGCGTCCCTGCGGCCAACGACTCCGAACTTTGGACGTTGGAAGTTGGACCTGAAGACTCAAACACTAGGAGGTGCAGAAATAGCTACAGGCTTTCGCGGGCGCGGTCAGCGTCCAGATAATCGGCGTCAACCGCCGGTTCGTGTTAACGAAAGAATTCGCGTGCCGGAAGTGCGCGTCATTGGAGAAGAAGGCGAACAGCTCGGCGTCATGGACGTTCGAGACGCCATTCGCTCAGCAAGAGAAAAAGGATTAGACCTGGTGGAGGTGGCCCCCAATGCCGATCCGCCGGTATGTCGCATCATCGATTTCGGTAAATATCAGTACGAAGCTAAGAAGAAAGCTAACGAGGCGAAAAAGAAACAAGTAACTATCACAGTCAAAGAAGTTAAGTTTCGTCCCGGTACTGATGACCACGATTACGAATACCGCATGAAACATGCTCGTGAGTGGTTACAGGGTGGCGACAAAGTCAAAGCGACGATCTGGTTTCGTGGACGAGAAATGACTCACCGTGAATTGGGTGCGCGAATCCTTGAAAAATTGGAACAGGATCTTGCTGATGTTGGTGAAGTAGAAGCTCGTCCCAGGATGGAAGGAAATCAGATGTTCATCGTGCTGGGACCAAAACGACATAAAGGCGCCGCTAAGCCTGATCAGCACACTAGCGTTCCGCCTGGCCAGTAAAGAAGTTTCCGTGCCTCCGGTCTAAATCGACGGCAGTTGGAATCGAATTTGTTATAGAGAGGGTTAACTATGCCTAAATTAAAGACACACAAGGGAGCTGCTAAGCGATTCAGGCTTACGGCGACCGGCAAGATCAAGCGAGGGCACTCGCATGCTCGTCACATCTTGACGAAGAAGACAAATAAGCGAAAACGACAGCTGGATATCGATGGGTTGGTCGCCAAAGCAGATCACGACCGCGTTACTTCGATGCTGCCGTACGGACGAGACTAGAACAATTATTTATTGGTGATGAGTGAAGATGATTCACTCGATCGGTTTTTTTAAGAAAGGGGACCAAAATGCCTCGAGCAAAACGTGGAAATAAGCGTCTCGAGAGACGCAAGAAGATATTAAAGTTAGCCAAGGGCTATCGTGGCACTAAATCCAAGCTATATAGATCAGCGAAAGAGTCGGTTGAGCGTGGTTTGAATTTCGCTTATACCGGCCGCAAATTGAAGAAGCGTGATTTTAGAAGTTTGTGGATTGTCAGAATAGGTGCAGCGGCCCGCCTTAATGGCCTTAACTATTCACAGCTGATGCATGGCTTGAAATTGGCTGCTATTGAGTTGGACCGCAAAGTACTCGCGGACCTGGCCGTTCATCAGCCAGACTCCTTTGGAAAAGTTGTCGAGCAGGCAAAAGCGGCTTTGGACAATGAGCAGCGCAATAAGGCTGCAGCCTAACTCGCAGTAGTTTGGAAAGGAATACGATGCGTCAGTTTCGTAACTACAGCAGGTATCTAAGTCAAGCTGCAGCGGCTTCGCTGGTTATTCTGCTTTCGAGTTTTGGGGTGTTCTCGCAAACGGCTCCGAATTCAATAGGCGGAAAATACGAAGGCGTGGCCAAGGTTGAAGGTGCAGCCGATCAGAAATTGAGCCTGGATATCAAAAACGATGATGGAAAGTTGTCCGGACAATTAGTCAACGGGCAGGTGACGAGCGACATTTCCGAAGGCGCCATCGTTGGCGACAAGGTAACTTTTAAACTTGGAGCCGCCGGAAAAGACGGAGTCATAACGGCAAAGATTGATGGCGGAAAGCTAAGTGGCGAGTGGATTGGCGGCACTCAAAAGAAAGCCGTTGAGTTTACCAGGGCGGCTGCAGTCACCGTTGCGGAAGCGGTCAACCTCAGTGGACAGTGGGACGGCGTCGCGGACGCTCAAGGTCAACCGTTTCCTTTTCTCCTGGTTCTGAAAGTTGACGGTGAGAATGTTACCGGCAGTAGTAGTTCACAGTTAGGCGAATCGACAATCAAGGATGGAACCTGGAAGGAAGGCAAGCTTAATTTCACGCTTGAATCGCCCAGCGGTGTAATTGTGATGTCAGCCGTTGTGGTGGAAGGAAAGCTTTCAGGGGAATTCGATTATTCAGGTCAGGCGTCGGGAAAATGGGTTGCCGTTAAAAAGAACTGAAAATGTCGGGAACTGAAAAAGATCTGAACCCAACTGAGCAGGTAGAATTAGCACGCAAAGCGTTCGAGCAAGAGTTCGAACGCTTTGTTCGCTTAACCGATTATGACGCCCTGCGCTCGGAGGCACTGCCGTTGGAGCAAGCCCTCGCGGAACAGCGAGCTGTTGCCGAAGTGCGCACGCGCCATCTCGGTAAAAAGAGTGCATTAACTGCGACCCGAAAGTTAATCGGTAAAGTGGCTGCCGACGAGCGACCGGCATTCGGTCAACTTGTCCAGCAGACTGAGACCACCATAATCAACCAGCTCGAACAGGTCGAACGAAATCTCACCGAGTTAATTGCGCACAGACGGACTGAGCTTGAGAGTATTGATGTAACACTTCCGGGCCGGCGTCCCCGTCGAGGGCATGCTCACCCGATCACCCTGGTTCGTGAAAAAGTCGAAGATATTTTCGTTGGACTTGGCTACGTCATCGAAGATGGTCGCGAGATAGAAACCGACTTCTACAATTTCGACGCTCTTAACATTCCGGACACTCATCCAGCTCGAGCGTCCCAGGACACGTTCTATACAACGGAAGGTTTCGCTCTCAGGTCACAGACATCAACGGTCCAGATTCATGCAATGCAGCGTCGCGGCGCACCCGTCCGGATGATCGCTCCAGGACGCGTTTTTCGTCGTGATACTCCAGATCCTACGCACAACCCGATGTTTTACCAGGTAGAAGGTCTCTGTGTTGATCGCGGGATCACAATGGCTCACCTGAAGGGAACGGTCGCGGAGTTTTTGCGGAGGATGTTCGGGTCAGACACTGTTACCAGGTTCCGACCGTCTTATTTCCCGTTTACTGAACCCAGCGCCGAGTTCGACTTCAGCTGTTTCAAATGCAAGGGATCTGGTTGCCGGATCTGCAAAAATTCAGGCTGGATTGAACTGGGAGGTTCGGGCATGGTCCATCCCAACGTGCTGCGAGCTGTCGGCGTGGATCCCCAGATTTATTCGGGATTCGCCTTTGGCCTCGGCATCGATCGCATGTGCGCGTTGATGTATGGGCTGGATGATATTCGCCTGCTATTCGAAAACGACATCAGATTTCTCGAGCAGTTTTCCTAAAGATAGTCATGTTGATTAGTTACCAATGGCTCCGTGAATTGTCAGGGACCGCGCTTACGCCCGCAGAACTGCGCGACCGGCTAACTATGGTTGGTCTGGCAATTGACGCCGTCGAGAGCAAAGAAACCGATTCGGTCCTGGATGTCGAAGTCCCGTCGAATCGGCCCGATTGCCTGTCGCATGTAGGTGTCGCCAGAGAAGTCACCGTTATTGAAAAAACTCAACTTCGACTACCAGCGGCGAAGTCTTTGAAAATTAATGGGAGCGCTGCGGAGTTGACGGCTGTGACAATTGACGATCCGGATTTGTGTCCGCGCTATGCCGCGAGACTCGTCCGAGGGGTCAAGATTGGGCCATCACCAGATTGGCTGGTTCGACAGCTCGAAGTGATCGGGCAACGGTCAATCAACAACGTAGCAGACATCACCAACTATGTACTTCATGAAGTAGGACAGCCACTTCACGCTTTTGACTTCAATAAACTTTCGGGCAAACGAATTGTTGTTCGCCGAGCGGCTGCCGGCGAAAAACTGAAGACGCTGGATGGAGTTGACCGCGAACTGACAACTGACACGCTCGTGATAGCCGATGCCGAGCGCCCGGTAGCCTTGGCCGGAATCATGGGTGGTGAAGACTCCGAGATCTCGGAAAGCACGACCGACGTTCTGATCGAGAGTGCTTATTTCGATCCGACCTCAGTTCGTCGTACTGCGAGGCGGTTCGGGATGGACACCGAAGCGTCGCGACGGTTTGAGCGTGGCGCCGATCGCGAAAACGTCATCCACGCCCAGCAGCGCTGTGTTGAGTTAATCTGTGAACTCGCCGGTGGTGCAGTAACGGAAGATGTGATTGACGTCTATCCGAAGAAAATTGAACCCCGGAGAGTGACACTGCGAAGCGGCCGGGTAAAAGAGCTGACCTCTCTTTCCGTCGAGCCTTCGGAAATGGATCGAATTCTAGTAGCGCTTGGTTTTCTAAAACAGTCAGAGAGCCAGGATGAAGTCGTTTACGTTGTTCCGTCGTGGCGCAACGACGTTGAGCTGGAAGAAGATCTGGTTGAGGAGATTGCGCGTCACACCGGCTTCGAAAAAATAGCGTCAGAATTGCCGCCATCAAATTCATCGGGTGAGTATCAGCCAGGCGAGTTGAAGCAACGAATCCTGCGTCGTGCCTTCTACTCTTTTGGCTTTGATGAAGCGATAAATTTCAGCTTTATACCACGCGAAAATACCTCTTTATTTGGAATAGGCGAAGACGCGCAACCGCTACTGGAAAACCCGATTATAGAAGGCTCCGCCTGGATGCGAGGCACTTTGTTGCCCGGTCTATTGAACTCGGTCCGTCACAATTTCAATCATGGAAATCGCGACGTCAGGCTTTTTGAAATTGGCCGGGTCTTCAAGACTGAGGCGCCCGGGGAGTTACCGGCTGAAGATCTGTCCCTTGCGGTTATCGCGACGGGTGGTGCGTTAGAAGAAGAACGTGTACTTGCCGAGCGCGAATTAGACTTCTTCGATCTCAAGGGAGCGCTGGAAACAGCCGTCGAGTGGATGAACCTGCCGTCTCTAACATTTGAAAAAACGTCGGCCACACACTTGAGGGAAGGGCAAGCCGCGCGTATTGCGCTCGCTGATGGCCGTACAGTCGGAACAATCGGCAAGCTGAGCGATGCAATAAGCAACTCATATAAATTTCGTCAGCCAGTTTTTGTATTAGAGTTGCAGTTATCCGAGCTATTAAAGTCCGGTGAAGCCGTGGTCCAATACTCTCCACTGCCTCGGTTCCCCTCCATTGTTAGGGACATTTCTCTTTTGATTGATCGTAATACGCCCTTTGAGGAAGTGGTTCGTGATATACAGGGAAGAGAAGTTGCTTCGCTGAATGCGGTAAGGTTGGTTGGTACGTATGAAGGTGCAAACATACCACCGACCAAGCGTTCGATAACTCTTCGTATTGAGTATCGAGCCGACGAGCGGACGCTGCGAGATGAAGAGGTTGAGGAGACGCACGCGCAACTGACTTCATCGCTGCTCAAGACCTTCGCGGCGGAGCGGCGCTGAAAATAAATCCGGCGGGATTGCAGAATGAGTCTTGCGCTAACACACTTGAAGGCGGATAATCAGGTCGCGATTTTGAATCTTGTTCGTGGGAGATAACCCGATGGTTGGTTTGTCAGGGTTGGAAAAGTTTTCGCATCTGGAAGATAAGATTTACCGGACCATCGAACTGACTAAGTCGTTACGCCAGGAGAAAGAGAACCTCGAAAAAGAACTCGCTCTGATTCATCGTGATATGGGCAATGTCCTGAACGAAAAGGAGCGGCTCGAGAATCAGGTTGAAAAACTCCTTGCTGAGAGAGAAACCATCAGAATGAAAGTTGAAGCGATGTTGGACGCAGTTGCAGCTCTCGATCCTGAAATGGCGGAGGAGTTTAAATGAGCGCCGGCCTCGACCAGTTACTCCACAAGCGCAGTATGGAAGCCTCCAGCAGCAGTCCCACCATTCGAGTTGAGATTTACAATCAGACCTATAACATCCGTTCGGATGGCGATACCGAATACATAATTCAACTTGCTGAGTTCGTTGACAGTCGAATGAGAGAAATCTCTTCAGGTACGCTGACTGTCGATTCGTTGAAAGTCGCTATTCTTGCCGCCCTCCACATTGCCGATGAACTCCACCGGCTCAAGAATATGCATGAACAGGCCGACTCGCAGCTAGCTTCGCGTAGTGCAGAATGTGCAGAGATGCTCGATCGGCTCCTAAAAGTCCGTAATTCCTTAGAAAACGAGCAAGGCGGACCCGGAAAGCTAACTCTGGGTTAACTCGCAATTCTCAATTGATCATCACTTCCGGTTCTATTTGATAATTATCATTTGATAGTTACGAATTATTAATTATCCTTTCGGCCCGTCTCCAAATCCCCCACTCACCAATCGCGATAACAATTGGGAATTATCAATTCATAATTGATAAATATTCCCCTCTCCCGGCTACTCCTACAACCTTTTTCCCGGTTCTCGGCCGATAACAGACCCAAAGTAAACCGCGGGCTAAAAAGCACAAAGAGCCACGTACGGCTCGGCTGTGTTGTGTGCTAATATCTCCGCGGCGGAGGGACCTTTCTGCGGTGCTCGTCACCGAGTTACGATGATTGAGCCAACGCCGTTGATTAGGGAGACCGAGGTCGGTTAGCCAGTGCCGTTCTTCATCGATAAGAACTGCCAGAGGCGGCGACATTAAGAGGTCACCCACCTGTCTATGCAGGTTCAATTACGGCTTCGGAACGGCACATGCGGATCTCCCTCTCGCCAACAGTCCGCTGATCGGCATCGTTAAGGTAAGCAGGGTTTCTTAACGATCTGGATCGCGGCTTTTTCTTTCTTTCGGCTATTTATTCAAATGAAAATTCTCATGATAGGTGATGTTGTCGCGAAGCCTGGACGCCTGGCAGTCCTTGAGCGCATTCAAGACATTCGCGAACAACACGGGATCGACCTTGCCATCATGAATGCGGAAAATCTTGCGGGCGGCTTCTCCGTCACCCCCTCGCTCTGTGAGCAACTCTTTTCGTCAGGCATTGATGTCATGACATCCGGCAATCATATCTTTGATAAGAAAGAGGCGGTCGAATACATTCGTAAACAACCGAGACTCATCAGACCGGCGAATTACCCTCCCAATACGCCAGGCAGCGGAATGTGGACCGGTGAAGTGAACGGCGTGAGCGTGGCGGTCGTTAACATCATGGGCCGGGTGTTTATGCCACCCTCGGATGATCCGTTCAGAATCATTGATCAACTGATTCAATCGCTTCCGCCTGAGACTAGAATCAGGATCGTGGATGTGCACGCTGAAGCAACTTCTGAGAAAGTCGCAATGGGATGGTTTTTAGATGGTCGCGTCTCAGCGGTTGCTGGAACTCATACTCACGTTCAAACAGCGGACGAGAGAATTCTTCCCAAGGGCACGGCTTATTTGACCGACCTCGGGATGACCGGCAGTTATGCAGGTGTAATCGGAATGGATACTTCGGATGTGATTGCGCGTTTTACGTCAGTGACCGCTCGCAAGGCGGAACATGCGAGCGGTCACGTCAGAATTTGCGGTGCCGTAATTGATGTAGACGAAGCAACCGGCCAAGCCAGAGAAATTCAGAGATTGAATCTCGCTCACCAGGCTTAAGTCTCTAATGCCCGCCTATGCGACGCAAGTGTCGCGCTAACTCGGTGCGCCGGGTCAGGTCATCCCCCAAATCAGGTCTTAGTCTGATGGTCTCATTAAAATCGCTTAAAGCTCCCGCTGTGTCGCCCAGGTACGTTCGGGCGAGGCTACGGTTAAAGTAGGCCCAGGCAATTTGTGGATTTCTCTTCAGGGCTTCATTGAAGTCTGCGATCGCATTTTCCATGTAGCCCTTGAACATCCAGGCCGTACCGCGTCCCTGGTAGGCAAGGGCCATGTCGGGATTGAGCTTCACAGTTTTTTCAAAGTCGGCAAGGGCCCGATCATACTGCTTGGAGTCGATAAACAGATAGCCCCGTTGATAAAGAGAGTCGGACGATTTCGGATTCAGTTCGACTGCCCTGTTCATGTCTGCCATGGCTCCTTCGGGATCGCGAAGTTCGTTTCTTAAGGAACCCCGATTGTTATAAGCCTCGAAAAGATCATTATTGATGGCAATAGCACGATCGAGATCTGTCAACGCTCCCTGTAGGTCATTGGACATCCGTTTTGCGGCTGCCCGGTTCAGATAGGCGTTTGCGAGTGCAGGTCTGATCCGCAACGCCGCATTGAAGTCAGCAATAGCGCCTTCAATATCGCCCTTTCGATAGCGTGCGACGCCTCGGTTGTTATAGGCGTCCGCTGTAAGAGGATCGATAACAGTGATGTTCGAGGCTTCTTCTGTTTCGCCTGTAAAAGAACTGGCTGCTACAGTGACTGATCGTTTACTTCGCGTTGGACGCGAGCTCAGTACGATAGCCCGGCTATAGTCCTCAATGGCTCCGTCCCAATCGCCGCTCGCAATTTTCTTTGTCCCGCTGTTGTAGTGATTCGTAGCGGAATCTGATGATTGAGAATTGACTGAAACTGCTGAGAGAATGAGAACGACGAGAGCAAGCAGCAAGTAACGCTGGCACATTGGAGACCTCCTCTTGAACAACAAGATGTGACGCTCTAGTGCCTGGTTACTTAAAACTACTGTTCACGGGCAGGAGCGCACGTAATGGGCCTCGATTCAAGAACTCGAGGTTGAAGCTCTTCTGCCAGGTGCGCTAAGATGGCGGGTGCCGACGATGCAGTCTTAGAAGCCGCAAGGCAAAACAAGCTTGTGTTGTCATTTTGAGCCTCGTTGCTATCGCAAGTAGTAACGAGGCTTTCCTATCTCAGTGTGGGCCCAGTCTCGTCGATCGAGAGCGTTCGCGCGTGGAACGATTGACGTCTCAATTACTAAACGTCTGGTACTGGTCGAAAGTTACAAAAAACTACCAACCTTTCGGTCTATTTATAGAACACCATGCGAACAAAACTTGTGACAGGAACTGACGACAAAGTTGTCCAACGTTTGGTGCGAATTGTCTGATTTTTCGTTCGTGCTATTCGGGAGCGGTCTCTTTTGGGACGGCCGCGCCAGGTGAGTGGGGCTTGACTATCGGAGCTGCAAGTAATCTTTGGGCGTAACCTTCGGGGAAAGATCGAACGCGACCATCAGAGTCTGTAACGACATGGCCGGTTTCACCCTCGGCCACAACTTGTCCGTCCGAGGCTCTTAGAATTTCGTAGCCAAAGCGTAACGACCTCTTCCTGAGTTCAGTGACGTGAGTGCGAACGATTAATTCATCATCGTAGTAGGCCGGCGCTTTGTAGCGGCAATAGGCTTCCGCGACCACCAGGAATGCGTCGTCGTTCTCTTCCATATCGCGGTAAGAAAAACCGCGAGCGCGACAATAATCGGTTCTGCCTATTTCGAACCAGACGAGATAATTGGCATAATAAACGATGCCCATCTTGTCCGTTTCAGCGTAACGGACACGTAACAGCGTTTCGTGCCAAACACCTAATACATCTTCAGGGGCAGGACTTGTCATCTCACAAGCTACTCCAACTCTAAACGAGAGAAGAATAGGAAATATTCAATTCAGCTTTTAGTGATTAGCGGACTATAAGAGCGAACCAAAAATATGTCAAAGAAAATTACAAGATTCCTGGCCCTGATGGGCCTGCTGAGCCTTATATCGGCCTCAATTCTAAGTCAGGGCCGAGGTACCGCAACCAGGCCCCAGCGTTCTGAGACTGCGATTGGTCCATCCCGCAACGCGGCGATAGTAGCAACCACCGCAGCAGTGCTGAAGGAGACAAGTGAGCTTCGCGAGTTGTCGATCTTGCGAGCCGTGAAGAGTGGCGCACAATCCAGAACTGAGATTGAACACATGATTGTGAAAAACCTGGACGAGGAAAATACTCCTGCCGAGTCGCACGCTGCCGAGGGCATCCTCAAAGCATATGGACTGGTGCCAAAGGACTTTGACTATCGAGCTTTTCTCATCAAGTTGCTGACGGAACAAGTTGCTGGTTATTACGACCCTAAGGTCCAACAATTTTATCTCGCAGACTGGATCGAACTTGAGGCTCAGAAGCCGGTAATGGCCCATGAGCTTACTCACGCGCTGCAGGATCAACATTTCAATTTACGGAGATTTGAAAAATGGCCCAGGGGTGACTCGGATGCAGAACTCGCAGCGCATGCATTGATCGAAGGCGACGCAACCCTGGCAATGACTCTCTACACCGCAAAAAATCCTTTGGTAGCACTCGCGTTCATCCGTAGCCTGGGCACTAACGGAGCATCGCTCGAACAATACAATCAAGCACCAAGAGCTATCAAAGAGTCGTTACTCTTCCCTTATGAAGAAGGTTCCGCATGGGCCACGCAAGTCTACAAACGAGGCGGCTGGGAACTAGTGTCGCGAGCCTTCGACAAATTGCCTCAGTCGACTGAACAAATACTGCATCCGGACAAATACTTTTCTTATGAAGGACCGGTGAAAGTCACTCTGCCCGATTTCAAGGCCAGTTTGGGTCCGGGTTGGAAACGAATTGCCTACGATGTGATGGGTGAGTGGGGCTATTACCTGGCACTGGATGAGTACTTAAAGGATGGAACTGGGTCCAAACGTGCGGCAGCCGGTTGGGCCGGCGATCGGTTTGCGGTCTATGAAGGTTCAAATCCAGGAGACCTGTTTGTTCCCCAGATGACAGTCTGGGACACAGCGAATGACGCAAGGGAATTCTTTGACGCATATAGCCAGCGGATCGCAAAACGCTTCGCCGGCGCTAAAGAGGTGGGTGGGAATTCGGAAGATCGTCATACATGGGAAACGACAGCAGGACGCGCATTCATTGAGATCAAAGGCACTCGGGTCCTCATCGTTGAGGGCATTCCTGCAAAGATGGACCTCGATAACGTGATTCGTACTTCGTGGACGTCCCAAGCTTGATGGCACAAAAAGTGGTTAAGAAGGCCTACCTTTTGTCGCGTAGCGACCAGATGAATTTAGCCCGGTCCTTCAGGGCCGGGGAAGCGGGTCAGCCTGCGGGTCGCAATCTCATTCTCAGCGAAAATGCTTCTCTTTAATGACAGGATAATTCTCGGGAAAAAACTAGAATCGGATCTGACTGAAAGTACGCCGCGGCGCGACTGGAACAAGTTATCGAGCAGAAAGACACGCGACGTTATATGCCGATGGACCAAACAACGGGGCTTCGTCGCAAGATGAGCATCCATGAGGTTGAATAACGAGCGCTAAGTGTTGCCTCTCGTATCGCAAGTGAACAGATTCAACCCAGTCGCAAATCCTCGAACAAAGGTGCATGGAGAACGTTGCGAGATGCCGAATTATCTCGGCAGATGGATTTGCATCAAACTGCTCTTGATCAGATTCGTGAGGCTCATGTTAATGAGGTTGAAAGGCTAACTGAAATACTTCATAGCGCCAATGCGGCAAAGCGCCGCATTAGTATTTCCTCGCAATCGCTCGACGTGAATGCATCAAACGAGCAATCGCTCGTTCCGATTATTCCTCACGACCGGCTAGATAGACTCCAGCAAAGCGCACTCCGCCATTGCGATGCGCTTGCATTCGAGCAGTTGGAGCACATACGACGTGAAATGCCCACTGAGTTAGGTGGTCCAGAAGCCGACATGTTCTCTTTCGCTCGGTTGAAAGGTCAGGCCCATACTCGCCCAATCAAACATTGCGGTCTCAGAAAAACGTCTTGCTGACTTCGAAAAGTCGCGTCATTTCGCAAAGTACGAAATTGATGGCGAAAAATGGTCGCTCGTGCGAGTCGATCGCCAGCGACGAGCGGCCGAGCGCGAAATAGAATTCTATCAGAGCGAGATATCAGCGTACTGTTGGAGACTTTACGGAGGACTACAAAATCCCTGGAAACTGCGAGACATTCTGGACTATCGAGACCGCGCCACCGCTGCGAAACAAACTGTAGTGGAGTATCGAGAACAGATTACGAGTCTTCAGCCAGTAAGGACTACACCCAAGTTGAAATATGCTTTCGTGTACTTTGGATTTAGCCTAATCGCCTCAATGTACTCATTTATAGATGATTCGTAGTCACCTAGAGCAAACAGGATTTTTCCCATCACGTTGTGCGACTTATCAAGGTCTGGCTTAAGACGGATGGCCTCGCGAATTTCTAATATTCCGTCTTGTGGTCGCCCAGTATCACAAAAGATAAGCGCCAGGTTCTTATGGGCTTCGGCCAAATTTGAATCCAATCTCAGAGCTTCGCGAACTCTAGGCAGGGCCGCTTTGTAGTTGGATTGCATAATAAGCGAATATGCTTCGTCGTTGATTCTTTTAGCTTCACTCTGCGCCGATAAAGGACGGTTTTCCTCGACTCGAGTGACAGGTTTATCGCCTTCGTTGGCTGATGCAGTGACAGCTTGCCAAATGCCACGAGCCTCTCGTCGCGCCGCTCGCTCGCTTTCTTGGTATAAAACAGTTAGTTGCGGTGGTAGTTGTGAGCCCTCCTTCTCATCAAACGTGCCTGCCCCATCTCGCGACTGTTGCATACCCAGGTCGGTAGTACCGACTATTGCTACGCCAACAACAACACTGGACTGGCGCAGTAATCCGATGAACTCAACATCGACACTTTTCCCGTATGCGAGCTTAAGCAAATGCTCTCGAGCAATGGGTGCGAAGGTGTCATTAGCATTAAAATTCGCGATGCCGCAAAGATGAATCTTGATTAATCTCTGGTCTACTTTTACAGAGATAGTACTTCCGTCGGGCACCTCCGCTACCTCACCGTGCACAGAAATGGCAGAAGCCCGTTCCCAAGCGCTGAAGGACACAAACAGAGACAAGAGTAATTGAAAAATGATTCTCAAGTCAGTTACCTCATTAGGATCAACTTCAGGCTTACGTGAGGAATTGGGTGGCCGGCGAGTTAACATCGAAAGTTGTGTATGAGGGGTGAAAGAGGTGGCGTATTCTTGATGAGTTTTTTGCCGAACCATCAACCTTATTGCTAAGGAGGAATACGCCGTGGGGGAAGATAACCGAGCTATCAAAAAGAAGCCAGC
>DASROI010000441.1:0-3082 GCA_035646955.1 Pyrinomonadaceae bacterium | reverse complement strand
GTTATGGCGGCCCCTTCCATTAAATAACCCGGTTCCTTACTTATTCTGATTCGGACGTAGCGTGTTCGAGTCGAGTTTGGGAACTTGATTTGCCCCTTCGTCGGCCTTGTAATAAGGCTCTTCACCAAACCCAAAGAGCTTGGCAGATACGACAGTCGGGAATCGAGCGCGCGTTGTGTTGTACTCCTGCGCGGCATCGTTATAGTCCTTCCGGGCTGTAGCGATGCGATTTTCCGTCCCTGAAACTTCGTCCTGCAACTTCAAAAAGTTCTCATTCGACTTCAGGTTTGGGTACTGCTCTTGCAGCACTAACAACCTTCCGATGGTTCCACCAAAACTGTTGGCGGCATCGATCACAGCTTGTTTCTGTTCGGGGGACTTATCGTTGCCCTCGCCCTGCGGTGCCTGATTCTGGGCGTTTATCAGCTTCGAACGGGCCTCAGCGATTTTGCCAAACACTTCCTGTTCTTGAACGCCGGCCATTTTCGCGGCCTCAGTCAAGTTGTTTAGCAAGTCGTTGCGGCGCTGCAACTGCGTCTCCACGTTGGCCCATTTGGCTTTGACGTTCTCGTGTTGTGTGGTCAGCGTGTTGTAGCCGCAACCACTACTCAATACGGCCAATCCTGCCAGCGCGCAAAACATCAAGAATCTACGTGTCTTCATTTCAAAGTTCTCCATTGTTAACCGCCACAAATCAGCTATGCCGGGGGGCGTGACTGATCAAGTTCGTCTACCGCCTCGACAACTTGCTCGATCTGAAACATATACGAGGCAAAGATCTGATTAGCTTCAGTTTCTGTTGAGGGCAATTTGTCCGTAGCGCGAAATTCAAAAATTCTTTCAAACGAAGTTGGGTCAAGATTCAAAAGCTTTGCGGTTGTCCGTACACAGTCGGGTTTAGCAACCGGCGCCTCCTGGCCATGTAGTATCAGCACGGCCCGAAAAAGAGCTGCAAAACTCGAAAGGCTGTCATTCATCAACTCGCAAAGTCGTTCAATCGATACGGACGCTGGAATGTAAAGACGTCGCAGTTGAATCAGTTTGCTTCTCAACTCGTACTCAGTCTGGTGACGCAGATTTGCGTCTGACACTTTTACAAACTCGAACGGATCACGACCGAAAAGAACGATCCGCGCATTAGCCATCTGATGAAATTCTATTGGAAACACGTCTCCAGCATCACTTAATTCTTCCACCGTAAAGTAAACGGGAAGGGGATGGCCCAGGCGTTGCCATTCTCGTATCGGAGCCTGGGCCGACCGGAGATCGTCGGGTGTTATACGATGCAACGCGATAAGCAAGTTGTAGTCTGAACGCAACTCGATGTGATCGCCGGCTGCAGCAGATCCGTAAAGGACCACTGAAGCGAGATTCTCGCCGTGCGTGCTGCGCAGATCGTCAATCAGGCCGCTCAAGGCTGCTTGTACAATTGTCTTAGCCATCAGGATTCTCGCGATACTATCAGAAATGGCGATTGAACGATGAATTCAAACCTCACCAACTTCCTCCTGATCCACCGCCACCAAAATCGCCGCCACCGCCGAAGCCGCCACCGAAACCTCCGCCGCCACCACCAAAACCGCCTCCGCTCCACCCACTGCCGGAACCTCCCCATCCTCCACCGCGACCGGAATTAAGGTTGCTGAAGATACTGCTCCACAGTAGGGCTTGAAGTAGACCGCCACCGCCGCCACCTCGACCACCGCGAGAGGCTGAGAATAAGACGATTAGAACGAAGATAATAATGATTATCCCACAACAGAGGTTCTTGACGTTTGTGCCGTCAGTCGGTTGTGCTGTTCGACCACGATAGGCCATCTTCTGGTCGATACCTTCAACACTGAATCCCCGCTTTTCTCCGAGCGTGGCAACGTACGCCTGGACCGTATTTAAAATGCCGGTCCCGTACTCACCTTTACGGAATTCCGGAACGAGTTGCTCGCGCTGAATCTGTCCAGTTAGACCATCAGGCAGATCTCCTTCCAAATGGCGACTAACCTGGGTGAAATACTTACGGTCTTGAACCGCAACGACAAGGAGAAGACCGTTCTTTTCGCCGTCTTTCGAACCGATACCCCAGCCGCGCGCTACTGCAAGCGAATAGTCGAAAATATCGAGATCGCCCGTGGTCGGTACAGTCAATACGGCAAACTCAATATCTGCTTTTGCTTTTAGATTTTGATAAATAGCCTCGAGCCGGTTTCTGCTGTCAGCATCGATTACATTCGCGTTATCGACGATGGGGTTGAAGGGGACCGGTAGAGGTACGGGAGAAGACGGTTTTGTTTGCGCAAAAGTCTGAAGCGGTAACGAAAGAAAGAGAAGGAGCAGGAGAAGGACGCCTGGTCCAGCGCCGAACTTAAAATTAGAGTTTTTGAAGAGCAACTGCAATTCTGATCCCGTCGTTCTAACCTTCAATCAACCTGTGCAGGAGATAGAAGAGCGCGACTCCTACAAAAACGACAATTGACACCATAGGGTTTCGTTCTTCTTTGTGATTGACCTCGGGGATCAGATCGCTCGCGGCAACGTAAAGCGTAACACCAGCAGAAAAAGGGAGTGCATATCCTACCGCATTGCTCATTCTCGCGTTGAGTAAAGCAACGCTAATTACTCCGGCAAGGGTAGCTGCCCCAATCGCAGCCGTAGCAATCAAAGCCTTCTGAGTTGATCTACCGGATGCCAACATGATTGAGGCCACTGTAAAGCCTTCGGGCATTTTGTGCAGCAAGATGGCAATAAAAACTAGAATTCCGACTTTAAAATTCACCAAAAAGGCTGCGGCGATGGACACTCCATCGAAGAAAGTGTGAATCCAAAGCCCGCCAATTGCCGTGTAGGCGGCTGAAGGTCTCATGAAGGACTCAGGATGTGTTTCGGCGCCAAAGTGAAAGTGAGGTGCGATCGTATGTTCGAACAGCTGAATCAGGAGATAACCACCTAATAACAGCGTCATCGCTCCAACAACAGCCTTTGAGGCGGCGACTCCCTCCGAAGCTTCTGTCCAAATGCTAATGCTTTCGGGAAGGATTTCGATAAAAATGGCTGCCAGCATGAAGCCGGCACCCATGGCCACCAGGTA
>DASROI010000440.1:0-2381 GCA_035646955.1 Pyrinomonadaceae bacterium | reverse complement strand
ATACATTACAAAATTCGATACGCGCGGAGCTGAGCCAATCAGTTGGATTATCGGTAAGAATAAAAATGGTCAGAAGGACATCTTTTCGGTAGCCGGTGTCGGAAAGGAATTGGAGTTAATTTCCCCTAAGGGTCTCGAGGCGCAACCACGACAAGTGCCGCTCCAACTTCAGACGGGTGATGCCGCAACAGATTATGCATTGGCAACATCAACTTATCAGGTTGAGGGAGTTGAAGGCTCTGGCGACGTCGACTTGAAGTTGGGTTCTGGTGAAACCAAAGAGATTACTTTCTCTCTGGATCAGAACGGCGTCCAGGTTAAGAAGAAGCTGAAATTTAACGCCGACCAGTATGCGACCGAGATGTCGATTAGCCTGATGCGCGGCGCGGAGGCTTTGCCTCAGGTTCGGATGACGATTGGTCCAAGCATCGGCGACCAAGGCGTTGAGCACCACACGTTTTATTCCGTGGCTCCGGAAGGGATTGCGTTTGTAAACGATCGCATCGAGCGTCACCCAGCAGCTGGTATAAATTCAAACAAGAACAGTCCCGATAAGCTGACCCTGAATGGACCAGTTGATTGGGCTGGTGTTGGCGATACTTACTTCGCTATGGTTGCGGTCCCAGGCCAGCGCACACAGGGTCTCGAATATAGAACTGTTGCTTACGAATACAAATCGAAGAATGGCAGTGCTGAAAAGAGGTATTTAACCACGGCCCTCGTTCCGATCCTTACCGACGGATCGGACACAGTTATATACGCTGGTCCTAAAGATCATTACCTGCTAACCGCTGCTAGCTCAGAAGTATCTGCGATCGTAAAACGTCCGCTCGATCTCGAGCCGATGATTGACTACGGCTGGCTTGCCTGGTTATCGAGACCGCTTGCGGTTCCGATTCTGAAGTGCATTACTTATTTGTATCGCCTGACGAACAGCTACGGTGTAGCCATCATCCTGTTTACGATCGGCGTCTACTCTCTCTTCTTTCCGCTCAAGTGGCGATCCTCGAAAGCCATGAAGAAGGCGCAAAAAATGGCGCCGAAGATGAAGGAGTTGCAAGAGAAGATCAAAGGGATGAAGCAGAGCGACCCTCGCTTGAAAGAACTCCAAATGGAGCAGCTCCGGCTAATGAAGGAAGGCAATCCGCTTGGGGGGTGCTTGCCGCTCGTGATCCAGATGCCATTTCTTTTTGCTCTTTATAGAGCGATCACGATCTCACTTGATTTTAGACAGGCTCCTTTTCTCTGGCTTGGTGATCTCTCCTCTGGCGATCCAAAACACATCCTCGAATTCATGATGGCCGGTACGATGATCGTGCTGCAGTTAATAACGCCCGCTCCTTCGGCGGACCCAGTTCAAAGAAAGATGATGGCTATAGGAATGCCCCTCATGATGCTTTATGTGCTCTGGGGCGCTCCGTCTGGTCTATTACTCTATTGGTTAGTTGGTAACATCGTTGGTTTCAGTCAACAATTTGTGATAAATCGTTTCACAAAATCGGAAGATGATGAGCCACCAGCGCAACCGTCCGGAACTGGAGGGCGCAAGAAGCCGGCGGACCCGGTAGTTTCTCGAGCATGAGGTAAGCTTATGGAAGACGTGTCCAGACAAGCGGCGGATTTTTTAGCTGAGGTCTTCAGGCTCTCCGGTTTGCGCCTGGACGTTCGTGTGAAACAGGGTCAGATCGGACCGATCCTGGACTTTGAAGGTGACGACGCAGAGCTATTGCAAAGTCAGACCGGCGAGCTCCTGGAAGCCATCCAGCACTTAGTCAACCAGGTTTACCTGAGAAATCTGGAGGGGAGTGCCAGGCTTGTTTGTGACGTCCATGGCTTCCGGGCTACTCGTGAAGCTGAGCTTAGGGCAATGGCCAATCACGCGGCGAACAGAGTACGGAAAACGGGTTTACCATTTACCTTTGAACCGATGAACGCCAACGAACGCCGAATAATTCACCTCACCCTCGCAGATAGTCCGGACTTGTTTACGGAATCGGTCGGAGAAGGTGCTGACCGTAAGTTGCGTATCGGACCAAAACCTCCTTCCAAATAGACCATCCACGCAGTTTGTGAATTCGCAGGATCCTGCCGCGCATTATCCATGAGCACGATCGTCGCATTATCAACACCACCGGGACGCGGCGCCGTCGCGATAGTCAGGATCAGTGGTCCAGACGCGCTGCGCCTCATTGCACGTCTTTTGAAAAGCGAGTCGGATCTGGAGCCACGAAAAGCTTCTTTAAGAAAGATCTTCAAGCCTGACAGTAACGATCTGCTGGACCTCGTCTTAATAACTACATTCCCTGGTCCACATTCGTTCACCGGAGAGGATGTTGCTGAGATAAGTTGTCACGGCTCTCCGGCTGTTGTCCGTCAGCTCC